>JAFTYJ010000052.1 GCA_017464745.1 Rikenellaceae bacterium
ACACCGACTACTTCTTCCGAGGGGTGCATTCGGGCGTGGCCTCGTTCGACACCCCCAAATCGGTGGGCGAACCCGTGGGTGTTGTTGGTCGTGTGGGCCGAGGATGGGTAGATGTTGCCGAGGGTGTTGCGGGTGTTGCGCTGCACGCCGGCGACGGCCTTTGCTGGATGACCGACGATGCGCTGGTGGGTACCAATATCAACCGCGTTGAGGGCAACCGAGTGTGGCCCAATAAACTTGACAAACTGACGGTCGGAGCACGACTTTATCGCAACTTTGACTCCGAATTTAACCGCGCGCTGGAACGTAGCGCACCGCGCCGAGTGCTGGATGTGACGGCCCGTGTGGAGTTTTATGACGGAGGCTTGCGACTGACCTATACCGACGAACAGGGATTCAGTGCCGTGGCCGAGTGTGAGGGCGAGTTCGAGGAGCCGCGCAACGTGGAGCGTATGGAGAGTATTGTGCGCGACCAAGTGTGCAAAACGGGCGACACACCGTTCCGTGTGACCGATGTCGAGGTAGAGGGACGAGTGCTGTTTGTACCTTCGAGCGAGTTGGCTCGTATGCGTAGGGAGTGCCTCGCGGAGTTGGAATATACCCTGTCGTCGCAACTTCCGCCACGCCGAGTAGCTGCCGAAAACCCCGAAGCCCAACTGCCGTGGCGAGTGGTCGATGGCTCCAAAAATGCAGTCAATGCCGTCAGCCGCCAATTCTACCTCGACCACGGAGCCGAACGTGTGGATGAGGGTTGGGATTTGGCCGACGACCTCTATGACCACACCGTTATGACCTGCCGCTACTGCATCCGCCGCGAAATTGGCGACTGCTTGCGACAGAAACCCAAACATCGCGGAGCGTTGTATCTTACACGCGGAGCCTTGCGCTACCGCCTGGATTTCGACTGCCGACGATGCGAAATGAGATTAATACCCGAAGAGATAGTATGCAAGGATTAGATATGTTGTCGCCCGTGTGGAGCGACTACGAACTGATAGATAGCGGCGACTTCGAAAAACTCGAACGCTGGGGTAACTACATCACCGTGCGCCCCGAGCCGCAAGCCATCTGGCGAAAGAGCCTTAGCGAACGCGAATGGGGAGAGATGGCTACTGCCGTGTTCCGCCGCGATGCACGTAGCGACGAACGTGGCGAATGGCGCTTGGGACGCTCAATGCCCCAACGCTGGACCGTGGGTTTCGACTATAAGGAGATGCACCTTCGTATGCGTCTCGGACTGACCTCGTTCAAACACGTGGGTCTGTTCCCCGAGCAGGCCGAGAATTGGAAATTCATATATGATACCTGTGCCGATATGAAGGCTCGCGGCCGCCAACCCCGAGTGCTCAACCTGTTTGCCTATACGGGTGGTGCAACCCTTGCTGCACGTAGCGCAGGAGCCGATGTTACCCACGTCGATTCGGTCAAACAAGTAGTCAGTTGGTCGCGCGAGAATATGGAACTCAGCGGTTTGAAGGATGTGCGCTGGATTGTCGATGACGCTCTGAAATTTGTGCGCCGCGAGGTTAAGCGTGGTAACCGCTACGACGGCATAATACTTGACCCGCCCGCCTATGGTCGAGGTCCTGATGGCGAGAAATGGATTTTGGAGGAGAATATTGGCGAGATGTTGGAGTGCTGTGCGCAGTTGCTTGCTCCGCGTGACTCGTTCCTGGTGCTGAACCTCTATTCGATGGGCCTGTCGGCAATGCTGTCGCGTAGCGCTGTGAACCAAATCTTTGGCCGACCTGCCGCCGAACAATTCGGCGAATTGTATTTCACCGACCGCGGAGGCAAATGCCTGCCCTTGGGAGTATATTATAGATTTAAGAGATAGGAATTATGACTTTGATTGTATTACTCGTAACGCTATTTGCGGGATGTTTTGTCGATGGCCTTGTTGGCCTGTTGGGTAGCCGCCGAAGAATAGGTTTCGGATGGTCGTTCTTTTTGAGTTTGATTTTTACGCCTGTTATTGGCTTGATTATCACGCTGCTGTCGGACCCCCTGCCTGTGGGTGAAACCCGCTGGGGCTGCCTTGTTCCGACTATTTTGAGTTTGCTCTTTGTGGGCTTGATAGTTCTGGTGTCAATTATGTTCTTCGGCCTGGCCGTAATCTAATCGCCGGATAAGTTATGTATAAGGGGCTGTCCAACATTCTCGTTGTGACAGCCCCTTGCTGTTAGTTACCACGGAATTCCGTACGGCTCCCCCGGCTCATACCATCCGTGCCCGTCGCTGTAACGATATCTCCATCTTTCATTCCCATTTTCATCATAGTCATATTCGTATCTTCGGTCGCAATCGAAACCATGAATGTTTGTAAATGGCGGTTGTAGCACTTGTGTTATGGGGTTGTTATCGCAGTATAACCATTCCAAATTCGTGCAGCCGCTGATATCAAGACTTGTGAGTGAGTTGTTGTGGCAGTCTAAAATGTCCAAATTTGAGCAGCCTCTAACATCGAGACTTGTGAGTGAGTTGTTGTAGCAGTATAATTCTCTCAAATTCGTGCAACCACTGACATTAAGACTTGTGAGTGAGTTGTTATCGCAGCAGCCTAAATATTCCAAATTCGTGCAGCGACTGACATTAAGGCTTGTGAGTGAGTTGTTGTAGCAGATTAACGTATACAATTTTGTGCAACCAGTGACATCAAGACTTGTGAGTGAGTTGTTGGAGCAGTATAAATCACACAAATTCGTGCAACCACTGATATCAAGACTTGTGAGTGAGTTGTTGTAGCAGTATAACTCATACAAATTCGTGCAACCAGTGACATCAAGACTTGTGAGTGAGTTGTTGTAGCAGTATAACTCATACAAATTCGTACAGCCGGCAAGGCTTCCCGAACCGGTCAAGTTGTTGTGTTGCAAATCAATCCAAAACCAATTACTGTGGTAAATGCCGTTTTCGTCGGTCATACCCATATTCACACCATACCATTCGTACAGAGGTTTATCCGAACACCAGTTGTCGTTGCGAGTCCAATTATCACCTCCCGTATCGTGATAGAACTGAATCAGTATCTCTCGGTCAGAAGAGTGGATGGTTGCCGGCTCGCCATACGTCACATACTTATCGTCGATTATCATAAAAGCACGATAGTAGCACGGAAGTTCATCGGGTGTAATCTCGCAAGTATAGTTGTCGGAACGCGAGATAGTCTGCAATTCCGAGTAATCGTCATCAACAACAGGCTCCTTGTTACTACTGCTATAACAAACACCAATATCGACATTGGTCAGTTGTTCGCCAAGCAGTGCCTCAACAAAAACATTATAGTTATTATCCGAAATCTTAGTATAGCCACTCGTCTTGATACCGGGAATATAAAACTCCTTGGGTTTGGCAATGAATGTTTGTTGAAGTTCTTGTGAGTAGTAATAAGCACGATAGAAATAACTCTTGCAACGCTCCAAGTTGTCGAATGTCCGCGAAAACTTACCCGCCTGAGCAGGAATCTCACTGCACGCAACAACGTGTAAGGCCGAGGGGTCTTCGGAAATATACAAACCTATTTTGTCGCCGTCACCCATAGGCGCCGAGAGGCTACCCGACAATGTGACATTGCGATTTATATAATCAATCTCGCACTCGGAAGTAACAAGCGATGTAGATACAAAATGTTTAGCCTGCTTAACTCTCTCCAACTCTTGGGCGCGTTTGTCGTAATCATTAAGTATCTTATTGAATCCTAGATTGATAGCCGTCTTTAATATAATGCCGCTACCCGTCATATTACTAGCAATATTGAGGACTTCGCTCGTTGTCGCATAAGCACCATCGGTGTGGGTGCCGTCGCTTACAAGCAAATCTGTGGCCCGAGCAATCTCCATAGAACCGGCTATAAATGTCGCAGCACCTGCTATCATAAGGGTCGTACCCATAACAACATTACACCCCGGAATAAGCATAGCGCATCCCCACATCATACCAAACGCACCCAAGCCCATATCAAAGGAACCTTGCATAAATGACCTCGCACCCAAAACTTTGTTGGCCATATTGACGGCTGCTACTGCTCGGCCATTAGAACCTGCACGAGTCAAAGGATGTTGAGCCCAATAGTTGGCAATGTCAATACCTGTTGCACAATCGGGAAGCGTCGAAAATGTTCCGTCGCTATGCATGAACAGCAAATCACACAACTCTCCCCTAACGTTGCTGACATACACACTCTTGCCATTAATATTAAAGTACTCGGGAATACCGCGCTCGTCAAAAAATACAGCCTCAACAAACTCTTCCTCCACTCCATTAGTGTAAATTATCATCGAATCGGGGAGACCTCTCTCAGATTCCTTGTAAAGAATATAAGTGCTATCACTATACAATAACTCGTCGCATCCGCCCAACTCACCCTTGACACTACGAAATGTAGGGATGGGTTGCAATGTGTCTGAACCTTCCTCGTCCTTGTTGTCGGGTGACGACTGCTCGATATCATTGCCGAATTGTTCGAAAAAAGCTTCAAAGCCATCGCAACTAATGCACAATAGACCTATGGCAATACAAAGTAAAAGTTTCTTCATACAATATTTATTTTGATTGTAAAGGTATGTGTTATTTCGATGAATTCAAAATCGGCGCGGCCTAAAATGGCAAAATGCTGTTTTGCACCTTCGGAAGCGTGTGAAAATAGGATAGGAATAGTTTTTGAAAGGGTGGGCGAGTGAAAAAAGTTTCAAAAAAGTGTGATAAAAATTTGCGTGTTCAGAAATTTTGCTTAACTTTGCACCCGAAATGAGAGGGAAACCTCCTTGCAAAATGATTGTGCCATAGCTCAGTTGTTAGAGCAAAGGACTGACAATCATTGTGTCCACTGTTCGATTACTTGTGGCACCACTTGAGAAATCAATCGGAAAGTAGAGCAGTTTGTATCGCACTACGTTCGGTACGT
>JAFTYJ010000053.1 GCA_017464745.1 Rikenellaceae bacterium
ATGGAACGTAAAGGTCGTGGCGGCAAGACCGTGACCCTCGTGACGGGCTTCGAGGGCTCCGACGACGACCTTCAAGACTTGGGCAAACTGCTCAAAAGTCGCCTCGGTGTGGGTGGCTCGGCCAAGGATGGCACAATTATTATTCAGGGAGATGTGCGCGACCGCCTTGTGGACCTGCTCATCAAGGAGGGATATTCGCGTACCCGCTAAACATTCCACACCGCTGTCGAGTTTAAGACTTTGAAACAATCTTTTAAGATACTCTTTGGTTTGATGCTGGCATTGATGTCGGCACTACCCCTTCGCGCCCAATATTATAGTTGGGGTGCCTCACCGTCGAGTATCAAATGGAACCGTCTGCGCACCGACAGCGTCAAACTTATCTATCCGTCGTATTGGGAGCGCCAGGCTCGCCAAACGCTCTTTTTGATGGACACCCTGCGCCCCTACATCGGCTACGGATTCCAACGCTCGGCCGCACGCACACCGGTCATTATGCAGACCCAGAATATGGTTTCGAACGGCGTGGTGACCTATGCCCCCAAACGTATCGAGTTGGTGTCGTTCCCCGGCGTGGATGGTTTTGCCGAGCCGTGGATGAAGCAACTGCTGGCCCACGAATACCGCCACAGCGTGCAGTTCAACAACATCAACCGCTCGACAATCAAAGCCTTTGCCACCATCCTCGGACAGCAGGGACTGCTTATCGGCTCGCTGGTGTTGTCGCCGTGGTTTATGGAGGGTGACGCAGTGATGGCCGAGACCCAGATGACCACCTATGGTCGTGCACTGCAACCCTCATTTACGATGGAGTACCGCGCTATGGGTCGCATCAAACCTCGTGCGTGGCAGATTGACCGCTGGTTTTGCGGTTCCTACAAACACCACATCCCCGACCACTACAAACAGGGTTATCAGATGACCCGCTGGACCTACGAGAAGTTCGGTCGTGATGTGTGGGGCAATGTCGCACGCTACTGCGCCGACTACCCGTTCTTTATTGTACCGAGGGCTATCTATATGAAACGCCACTACGGAGTGTGGGGTAAAGATATTCTACTCAACACCTTCGACGAGTTGGCCGACTTTTGGGATTCGCTACCCAAAGTTGACGATACCGCCCAAGCCATCGACACTCCGCGCAAATCCTACACCACATACACCCACCCCGAGTGGCTCAACGACACCACAATGGTGGCTCTCAAAAAGGACCTCGACAACACGCTGGCAATCGTTCAGGTGGACAGTCGCACGGGCAAGGAGCGTCTGTTGCGCCGCATCGGCAATGTGAGTTCGCGCCCTGCACTCGGCTACGGAAGGGTCTATTGGACGGAGTATCGCTATTCGACGGTGTGGGAGGAGCGAGTGAACTCCGAACTCTGTTTTTATGACCTGTCGGAACACCGCAAATACTGCATCCACTCGCCTCACCAGGTATTCCTCGCCACCCCCACCAACGACGACCGCCTGTGTTATGTGACGTGGGACTACGATGGCCACTTTGCCATTCGTCACGGATTCGAGCAGGAGGAGAACTGCTATGAGTTTGCGCCCGATATTGAGATTCGTGGACTTGCGTGGGACAACCTCTCGGATCGTCTGTACTTTATAGCATTGAACGAGCGAGGCAGTTGGATTGGTGCTCTCAACCGTGATTGGACGGGCTATGAAGAGATTACCGAGCCGCGTTTCATCACCCTGAGCGACCTGCGTGCCGCCGACGGAACGCTCTACTTCGGCTCAATTGTGTCGGGTAAAGACGAGGCTCACGCGCTGGACCTCGCATCGGGTGTGGAGTATCGCCTCACAGAGTCGGCCTATGGCGCGTTCCAACCCTCGCCCAACCCTCGCGGCACGCACGCAGCAGTGACAACCTACGATAGTATGGGCTACAAACTCGCAGTCCAAGACCTCGCAACACGCACCGTTCAACCCTATCGTCGCCTGCCCGTCAATTTGGTCAATCCCCCCACCACCAAGTGGGATGTCCCCAACCTCGA
>JAFTYJ010000008.1 GCA_017464745.1 Rikenellaceae bacterium
CGTTGGAGTCCAAACCGTCGTTGTTCCACGAACGCAGAAATAATTCGCCATTATTCAAGACAAACGAGCGACCAGCATTCATCGCATCATCCCAAGCCTGTGCACTAATCTCTCCGCCGTTGATTTCGATTCGGCCTTTGGATTCAATACCCTCTCCGGCATAGGGCACATCGATATGAACTATGGGGAAGCCCTCGAACAATACCAACGAATCGGCTTTGATACCCTTGGGCGACGAGGTGTCGTTGTTCTTGGGATTGACCAATACTTTTCCGTTTGCCACCAAATTTATGGTTACGGGGGTGGTGTCGGTGCAGCAACTGCACCAAACATCACCACCGATAATACAGCACTCACCGGCATTCAAACCTTTTGATGCATCGCCATCAACTTCGATGTTAAGAGTTGCACCGCCGTTGATTACGATGTTTTGGTCTGCTTTCACGCCCGAACCTTTGGGGCCTGTGGTGTGAATGTTGATATTCGGATTATGGTTGATAGTCACATCGGCTCGGACCGTTTTCTTGGGTTTGGCGGTGGCTGTTGAGTCGGCTTTGTTGCCCTTTTTGTTTTTCTTCTCTTTGGGGCGGTTGGCCGAGATTCCGTCGTCAACGCAACGGATTTAAAGTTCGCCACCGAGCAACTCCACGCTGCCCTCCTTACAATCAATACCGTCACTGCCGGCCTCAATCTCCACTATGCCGTCATTCATCCGAATGTAGTCGTTGGCGTGCAGACCGTCCTTAACAGAGTTTACGCGCCACTCACCGCCCATTATGCGGATGTAGTCGTCCGAGGCTATGCCGTGGCCACCGCGTGCTGTGATTTTGCATTGAGAATCATCGCAAAGTATGATTTGACCTTCCGAGAAGATAGCGCCCTTACAATCCTCACTCTCAATTGCTTTATACTTTGTGGCATCGGTAAGGTAACTGCATCCCGAAGTCTTAATCCACATACGTTTTTTGCTTTGGCAGTTGATTACTGCGCCTTGTTGAGAAGTCAAACGCAGTTGGTACATCTCCACAAATACAGGCACGTTGCCATAAATTTTGACACTTCCGTTGTCGCTGCGTCCATGCAGCGAAACTTTGATACCGCTGATAGTAGTGTCGCTTGCCGAGATGACAAAATGGTCGCCCTCGTGAGTTGCCGAAACAGCACCTTCGGAGGTGAATGATGTTTGGCGCAGGTCGAAATCTATTCTCACAGAGTGCTCCACAAATGCCCCTTCGATAAGTTCATCTTTATCTTGCTCGGTTGGTGGAGTGTCGATGGGTTGAGTGTTGTTGGAAGTGTTGCAGCCAATCATCAACAGCGCAACCACAGTATATAATAAGCGTTTCATATTAGTGTCGTGAATAGATGTAACTTTCGGTTCCCTCCTCGTTTTCGAGAGTCAGTTTTTGAGAACTGATGCCCTTAATTCGATATATTATCTGTTGTTCAAACGAAGAGTCGTCGGTGCTTTCGGCTACAAGCACAAGTTGATTGCCACGCAAGGTCCAACTTGTGTAGGTGACCTCCGAAGTGTTGATTGAGTGGGCTGAGCCGTCAGCTTCGAGTGTAAAGCCCTGTACTTGGTCGGGCGCAACGGGATTGGGCTCTACCCACGAGCCTATGATGTAGTGTTCGTAGGGCATATCGGGGGCAATAACTTTGATTGCGGTGAGCCGGTCACCCGTATTAGTCGGTTCGACCTTGCACTCGGCAGCCACTGAGCCACCTGCGGCCAATCCGTCACACTCCGATAGATCGGTTGTTTCGCTTAGGGTAATCCACGAAGTTACGGAGTCGTTCTCCTGAATCATCACGCTTTCGGCATAAGCATCAAGTATAATACCTCTAACGGTTCGAACTTCGGCCTGCTTGGGTACGCACGCGGTAATCGCTGCGCCAATAAGTATTAATAAGCAACGTTTCATATACCGACAAATGTAATAATTTTATTTGGAATTTACAACTTATGCATAAATCGCCACTCCCACAATGGCCGACAATACGATTATCAGGATAGGGTTTACTTTGAGGATGTTTAGCATCAAACACACACCGAATATTACCCAACTCCATACATCTATAAAACTTGCGCTGTCGCTATCCCCCGGGAACATCAGCAACAGGGCTGCGGCAGTAATCATACCAACCAACACAGGTTTCATACCGTTCATTGCCCCCTCCATATAGCGATTTCCTCGCACACGTAGATAGAATTTTGCCAACGAAAGCATCACTACAAAGCACGGCACACACACCGCTGTGGTGGCTATGATAGAGCCCCAAATTCCGGCCACCTCATAACCAATATAAGTTGCGCTGTTGATAGCGATAGGACCGGGAGTCATCTGCGAGATAGCTACAATGTCGGTGAATTGTGCGGCGGTAATCCATCCGCGACTTACAACTACCTCCTGTTGGATAAGCGAAAGCATTGCATAACCTCCGCCAAATCCAAAGAAGCCTATTTTAAGGTATGATAGAAATAACTGCAAATAAATCATTGTGTATTAGTTTTTTGCCTTGCGTGAATTAATGGCGGTAATTGCAAGTCCAACGGCTGCACCTGCAATCAAAACCCACACAGGTGAGAACCCCCAATACCAAATGGCAAGACCTACGATAAGGGCTATTATTATGTTGATCGTAGCAATATTGCGTGACAACGACAGAATGGGGCCTACAATCAGTGCAACCACCGCAGGGCGCATACCTTTGAATGCCGAATCGATATACACATTTTGGCGTATGGTGGCAAAGTAGATTGCGATTATCAATATTATGACAAGTGACGGGATTATGGTACCGAGTGCTGCGGCAAAAGCACCTGCTGTTCCTCGGCGTTTGTAGCCTACAAACACGGCGGTGTTGATGGCAATCGGGCCGGGTGATGATTGGGCGATAATGAGCAGTTCGGTGAAGGTGTCCTCGTCAATCCAGCGTTTGCGTTTGATAATTGCATCCTGTATGAGGGGGATCATAGCAAAACCACCTCCGAACGTGAATACTCCGATTCGGAAGAAGGTGGCAAATATTTCAAACAGGTCACGCATTATTGATTGATGAACGAAACATACATAACGCCTGCCAATGCCGCGGTTTCGGTGCGCAGACGCATATCTCCAAGTGTAACTTCCGTAAAACCGGCCGCACGAGCAGCCTCAATCTCCTCGTGAGAGAAATCGCCCTCGGGCCCAATTAGCAACAGCACATCCTCGCCAGCCGTTACAACATCACGCAACGGAATGCGTTCGGTGGGTTCGCAGTGGGCAATAAGTCGTTTGCCCTCGAATGGCATATTCAGAACGTGTTTGAACGGAGTGAGTTCGTCAACCTCGGGTTTGTAGGCTTTGAGTGATTGTTTCATTGCACTGACTACAATTTTGTCGATGCGTTCGGTTTTGATTACACGACGTTCGCTATGGGCACACTCAATCGGTATTATGCGGTGGATTCCCACCTCGGTGGCCTTTTCGGCAAACCATTCGTAGCGGTCGATGTTTTTGGTTGGGGCTACGGCCATAGTAAGGCGATAGGGTAGGCGTTCGAAGTCTTCGGTATGTTGCTCGATGCGTACGGTGCAGCGTCGTCCTGTTTGGATAATCTGGGCGCGATACATTCCGCCGCGTCCATCAACCAGATGTATGCTGTCGCCAACACCCAATCGAAGTACCTTTTCGCAGTGGCGGCTCTCCTCTTCGCTGAGGGTATATTCACTCGGTGTTATGTCGGGTGAGTAGAATAGTTGCATTTTGGTAAATATTATTTAACTTTGCAAAGTTACTAAAAAAATAAATAGGATTATGATGAAAACCCTGCTTATAATTGCGCTGGCGATTGTGGCAATCGTTTTGTGTGTCTATTTGGTGTTGGTTGTTAGAGATTTGGCAAGACCCGCCGAACCGGCGAGCAAGAATCTCAAAAAACACTTCGGAATTGCCGTAATACTGTTTGCTGCCATTGTGATTCCGATAATACTTTTGCAATACATCGATAAAAAAGACAAAGTGGAGATGCGACAAAATCCGTTGCTTAGCGAGTGGACCACACAATTCGGAGTCCCCCCGTTCGACAAAATTCAACTCGAAGATTATGCGCCCGCCTTCGAACAACTTATGTCAGAGCAAAACCAGACTATTGACCAAATCTCATCTGCCGACAATGTGCCTACCTTTGAGTCGGTAATTGAGGCTTTGGACCGTAGTGGTGAGCGTCTGAACGAGGTGGCAAATGTGTTTTTCTTGTTGGCTTCGGCCGAGACCTCGCCCGAAATGCAGGAGTTGGAGGCAGAATTGTCGCCTCGTCTGTCTGCTCATATCGACGCTATTACGCTCAATGAAGCGCTGTTCGAAAAAATCCGTGCCGTGTGGGAGCATCGTGAGGAGTTGTGTGGTGGCGACTCGGCCAAGTTGCGCCTTACCGATGTGTATTACAAACGCTTTGTGCGTAATGGAGCACTGCTTGCCGACGAACAAAAGGCCGAACTGCAACGTGTCAATGAGGAGTTGTCGCTCTTGGAGGTTAAGTTTACCAACAACCTATTGGCGGCGACTAATGACTATAAACTTGTGCTGAATGGCAAACAACTCGGCGGACTGCCTGCGGGTGTTATCTCGACTGCCGAAACCACAGCCCGCGAAATGGGTTACAAAAACCGTTACGTCTTTACGTTGCACGCTCCGAGTTGGATTCCGTTTTTGACCTACTCGTCGGACGAGAGCCTGCGCAAAGAACTCTATCAGGCATATCTGAATCGTTGTGCCGAGGGTACCGAATACGATAATACCGAAATCATCAATGATATTATTCGATTGCGTTTGCGCAAGGCCAATTTGCTGGGATTTAACTCTTACGCAGCCTTTGTGTTGGATGATGTGATGGCGGCCACTCCCGAAAATGTGTATGACCTGCTGGATGCTCTGTGGGAGCCTGCGCTTCAAAAGGCTCGTGAGGAGTTGGATGAGATGCGTAGCGAGAAATTCAAAGAGTTGCTGGCCAAACGCAAAAACGACAAAAAAGGTAACTCCGAGGATGGTGACGTGATTGAACTTGGTGTTGAGCCCGTTCAGGAGAATACTCCTGCCGACTCGATTGCCAAAGATAACGTTGAGTTTAATAGTTGGGATTGGTGGTACTATGCCGAGCGCGTCAAACGAAGCAAGTATAGTTTTGATGAGGAGAGTATCCGTCCGTTCTTGTCGTTGAGTAATGTGCGTCAGGGTATCTTTGATTTGAGCAACCGCCTTTATGGTGTAACGTTCCGTCCTATCAACGTGCCTGTGTATCATAACGAGTGCCAAACCTTTGAGGTGCTCGACCGCGATAATACTCACTTGGGTGTTCTGTATATGGACTTCTTCCCACGCGAGGGTAAAGCCGGTGGCGCGTGGTGTGGCGAGTTCCGTACTCAAACTTATACTGCCGAGGGTGAGCGTGTGTCGCCCGTTGTGACTATCGTGTGCAACTTCTCTCGTCCTGTGGGTAGTGGCGAGGCTCTGCTGACCATTGACGAAACTCAAACCTTCTTCCACGAGTTTGGTCACGCCCTGCACAACCTCTTCAAAAATGTTCCCTATTCGGGCCTTGGAGATGTCGAACGCGACTTTGTGGAGTTGCCTTCGCAGATTATGGAAAACTGGTCGTTCGAAACCAAACTGCTCAAAACCTACGCTGTACACAATCGTTCGGGCGAGATTATCCAAGACCGTCTGTTGCGCCGCTATCGTCGTAGTTGCGAATTCAACAAGGGTTTTGCAATGGTCGAACTGCTTGCTGCATCCTATATCGACCTTGATTTGCACAATATCACCGAATATGGCGCCCCTATTGACTTGGCAGCCTACGAGAGTTATATGCTTGCCAACAAACGCGGTTTAATGCCCCAAATCGAACCTCGTTACCGATACCCCTATTTCCAACACATCTTTGGTGGTGGCTATGCTTCGGGATATTATAGTTATCTGTGGACGGAGGTGCTGGATAAGGATGCCTATCAAGCATTTGTCGAGACGGGTGATATTTTTGACCGTAAAACAGCGACTCGTTTCCGCACAACCATTTTGTCGCAAGGTGGTATGAAGGACGGAATGGATTTGTATATGGACTTCCGAGGTGCTGAGCCGAGTCGCGAACCGTTGCTCAAAGCACGTGGTATTTGGGTTGAACCTGTGGTTGATTCTTTGGCCGCCGATTCGTTAAAAGTGGAGTAATTTAAATATCATTATTATGAAGGAAGTTCTTTTGCCGCTTGTAATAAGTTTGTTTTTAGTGTCCTGTTCGGAGTTTACTCCCGAAGGAGGGCCTGATTCCAACTTACCCGACGAACAACCCAATGAGAATGGTGGAAATGTTCCTGCGGACAAAACCAAAGCCATAAATTTTCAAGATGAGAACGTAAAACAACTTTGTGTATCTAATTGGGATACAAATGGTGATGGTGAATTGTCGTATGCGGAGGCAGAGGCTGTAACATCGCTTGGAAAGGTGTTTACGAATAATACTTCTATCAAATACTTCGATGAGCTCGCCTTTTTTACCGGATTGACCTCTATTTCGAGCCAAGCATTTGATATTTGTAAATCCCTTCGTAGCGTTGTGATTCCCAACAGCGTGACATCTATCGCTTATTCCGCATTTGGAGAGTGTGATTCTTTGACCAATATTGTTATTGGTAGTGGTGTAGAACGCATCGCGGATGCAGCTTTTTGTACTTGTAAATCATTGACCCAAGTGACTATACCTTCGAATGTTCGATACTTGGGATGTGAAGCATTTGCGGGATGTGATGCGCTTGAAAGGGTTGATATTACGGATTTGGCGGCGTGGTGCTCTACTAGTTTTTATGATCCTACAGCTAACCCTATTGGTTATAAAACTAATTTGTATTTGAACGGAGAATTGGTTTCGGGGCATTTGGTTATTCCGGATGGTGTGCAAACCATAGGTAAGTATGCCTTTTCCTATTACCTCAAAATTACCGAAGTGACAATCCCGGAGAGTGTAACCTCAATAGGTGACGGCGCCTTTATGTGTTGTGAGCAATTAAAAAGCGTACACGTTGGTGGAAATGTTTGGAATATCTCGTCAGAAGTGTTTTACGGTTGTGAGGCTCTTGAAACTATAAATCTTCCAGAGGGTCTTAAAGTTATATCTCCATATACGTTTGGGGGATGTTCTGCGTTGTCAAGCATCCAGATTCCCAGCAGCGTACAGAGAATTTACGAGAGAGCTTTTGAGTCATGTCGCAGACTCGAAAGTGTAACCTTACAAGAGGGCATAATTTCTATAAATGAATATGCATTTTTCAACTGTAACTCATTAAAATCTATTGTTGTACCTAATAGCGTAGAACGTTTGGGTAGAAATGTGTTTTCTGGGTGTCTTACACTGAACAGCGTGACTATTGGCAATGGAATAACATTTATCGGCTCTTACGCATTTTACGAATGTGGTAGTTTGAGGAGTCTCTATTGCAAAGCCCTAACGGCTCCAACGTTAGAGGGGACAATATTGTACAAAACTCCCAGTAATCTTAAAGTATATGTGCCGATGTCATCGGTAGATATTTATAAAACTGCCGAAAAATGGAGTGACTACGCAACGCAGATTGTGGGTTACGAATTTGAATAATTTGTTTTGTCGAGCGTAGATAGTTGCTGTCTGCGCTCGAATTGTGTTTGGAGGTTTGGAGTGGATTTTGCAGGTGTGAGCGAAAAAACCTTTTGAAATGCAACGAAATTTTCTAGAAGCCGTCGCTCTTCGACGCACAATCTACAACATTGACAGCGAAATAGCCGCTACCGACAAGCAGATTTATCACATCCTCGAACACGCTCTGAGGTATGTTCCATCGGCCTTTAATGCTCAATCCACGCGCATAGTGTTGCTGCTGGGACGCCACCACAAACGATTGTGGGAGATTGTCAAGGAGTGCTTGCGCGAGATTGTCGTGCCCCAAAAGTTTGAGCGCACCGAACAGAAAATCGACTCGTCGTTTGCCTCGGGACACGGAACGGTATTGTTTTATGAGGATGCGACGGTTGTTGATGAGCAGAAACGAGTGTTTGCCACCTATGCCGACAAGATGGATGTTTGGTCGGAGCACACATCGGCAATGCATCAGTTTGTGGTGTGGACTGCACTCTCAGACCTGGGACTTGGGGCCTCGCTTCAACACTACAATCCGCTTATTGATGCTTGCGTGGCCGCAGAGTGGGGGATTCCCGATGGGTGGCAACTGATAGCCCAAATGCCCTTTGGAAATCAACTTTCGGAGCCTGCCGAACGATGTCAATTAACACCTTTGTACGAGCGCCTTCGCGTGTTTAAATAGCAAAAGAGCCTGTCCGAAGACAGGCTCTTTTGTTTAGTGTGTTGTTATGCAGATTATACCAATCCTTGCGACAACATTGCGCGGGCAACCTTGATGAAACCACCAATATTGGCACCCTTCACATAGTTGATGTAGCCGTCGGGTTCGGTACCATACTCTACGCACATTGCGTGGATGTTGCTCATAATCTCGTGCAACTTGGCATCTACCTCGGCCGGCGACCATTTCAGACGCATCGAGTTCTGGGTCATCTCCAAGCCCGAGGTCGCAACACCGCCTGCATTGGCAGCCTTACCGGGGGCATACAGAATACGAGCCTTTTGGAACGCCTCGATAGCCTCGGGAGTCGAAGGCATATTTGCACCCTCGGCAACGCACATACAGCCGTTTTTGAGCAGCATTTCGGCCTCTTCGCCATTCAGTTCATTCTGAGTTGCACAGGGCATTGCGATGTCGCAGGGGATACTCCACGGACGAGCATCGGGGAAGTATTGAGCATTGGGATAGCGGGTGACATACTCTTTGATACGGCCACGAAGCACGTTTTTGAGGTCGTAGATGTACTCCCACTTTTCGGGGGTAATGCCGTCGGGGTCATAGATAAAACCGTTCGAATCCGACATTGTTACCACCTTGGCACCAAGTTCGGTTGCTTTCTTAACTGCATATTGGGCCACGTTACCGGAACCCGAGATGCACACGGTTTTGCCTTTGAACGAGTCGCCGCGGGTAGCCAGCATAGCCTCGGCAAAGTAGCACGCACCAAAGCCGGTAGCCTCGGGACGCAGGGGCGAGCCACCCCATTCGGGGGCTTTACCGGTCAGCACACCGGTAAATTCATCGCGCAGACGTTTGTATTGGCCGAACATGTAGCCAATCTCACGACCGCCCACGCCGATATCGCCCGCAGGCACATCGGTGTCAGCGCCAATGTGTTTTTGTAACTCGGTCATAAAACTTTGGCAGAAACGCATAACCTCCATATCGCTCTTACCGCGGGGCGAGAAGTCTGAGCCGCCCTTGCCACCACCCATAGGCAGTGTGGTAAGGCTGTTTTTGAACACTTGCTCGAATGCGAGGAATTTCAGGATGCTGAGGTTTACGCTCGAATGGAATCGGATACCGCCTTTGTAGGGGCCGATTGCGCTATTCATCTGTACGCGATAGCCGCGATTAACTTGCACTTCACCTTTATCGTCAACCCAGGGTACGCGGAACATAATTACCCGTTCCGGTTCCACGAGTCGTTCCAATACTTTCATTTTCATCAATTGGGGATTCTGCACGACGTAGGGAGCGATACTATCGACTACCTCTCTGACCGCCTGGTGAAACTCTTTTTCTCCGGGATTTCGAGCAATGACATCATTCATAAATTGCTCGACAAATTGTTTGGGGTCTTGTTGCATATTGCTATTCGTATTAAATTAAACGACACCTCAAAGGTAATAAATTTTTTCTTATGTTGTTCATTCTCCGCCAATTCTGCTTGGTTTCAAATTGTAAGAAGGCCTGCTGAAAACACCTCTTTATAATGCTCAAAAATCCCCTATTGTGGCTATTTTTAAGCATTTATAAATTTTTTTACTAATAATTTTACACCCGCAAAACTGCCAAAAAAAAGTGAAATATTTTTAACACGACTTGCAAAATAGTGGCCAAACAGCACCGCCAAACACAACAAAAACCCATTCGGGGATTGAATGGGTTTTGAGTTTTTGTGTGACGGGAGGGTTACAACGCTTGCTCCAATGCATAGGAGAGTTGGTCGGGACAGGAGGTGCCTTTGCCGTGGCAGTCGATACCTCGCAGTCGGCTGATAGCCTCGCTGACACTCATACCTACAAGCAGAGAGGCCACACCTTGCGAGTTGCCGTGACAACCGCCATAGACGGTTACGTTTCGGATTATTCCGTCCTCGGTGGTTATTTCGAACATTCGTGCGCACACTCCCATCGGTGTGTATGTGTAAGTTTTTGTCATAGTCTGTTGGATTGGTTTTTGCGGTCGCAAAGTTACGAACTCCTGGTCGAAATCACAACTTCGTACGGCAAATAAAAACCGTTGCTTGCGGCTTGTGGATTTGGAAATCCGCCGAGAAAGTGGTAACTTTGAGGAATCTAAATTGAATTATTATGTTCAGCAGTCAAACCTACAAACAACGACGCGACACCCTGCGAGGAATGCTTTCGGGTGGTGTTGCCCTTTTTGTCGGCGCTGTGGAGGCTCCTGCCAACGCATTGTCGAACACCTATCGTTTTCGTCAGAACAGCAATTTCTTATACTATTTCGGATTGGATATGCCCGACCTTATTGCTGTTGTGGATGTCGATTCGGGCGAGGATATTATTTTTGGTAACGACCTGACTATTTCGGACCTTATTTGGACGGGCCCGCAACCCACAATTGCCGAGTTGGCTGCTCGTGTTGGTGTCGGCATTACCAAGCCTTTGTCGGAGTTGCCCGCATATTTGGAGCGTGCTCGTGCGTGTGGTCGTAAGATTCACGCTACCCAACCTTATCGTGCCGAGACTGCTGCGACTCTTGTTGCGCTGAATGTGTGCGATGTTCCTTCGGAGGAGTTGGTACGTGCGTCGGTTGCGATGCGTAGTATCAAGAGTGCCGAGGAGGTTGCCGAGATGGAGAAGGCGTGCGACATTGGCTATAAGATGCATATGAAAGCCTTTGAGATGTGCCGCGAGGGCGAGAATGAACGCCGTATTGTGGGCGCAATCGAGGGTATTGCCATGCAAGAGGGCTGGGGCGTGTCGTTCCTGTCTATTGTGTCGCAACACGGCGAGACCCTGCATAACCGCAACTGCGACGGAGTGCTTCAAAATGGCCGTTTGCTGTTGGTTGATGCGGGAGCCGAGGCTCTGTCGAACTACACCAGCGACTTTACACGTACAATGCCCGTGAGTGGCAAGTTTACCGACAAACAGAAGGACGTATATAATATAGTATTGGCTGCGAATAACCACGTTTTCGACATTTCGCGTCCCAATATGCCGTATCGTGACGCTCACTTGGCGGCTACTCGTATTATTTTGGACGGTATGAAACAGTTGGGTGCTGTTCGTGGTAATGTGGATGATGCTCTGCAAGCGGGCGCAGCCTACTTGTTTATGCCCCACGGTTTGGGCCATATGATGGGTCTTGACGACCACGATATGGACGAGTTGGGCGAGATGTACGTTGGCTACGATGCCGAGATTCAACGTAGCGAACACCCCTCGTGTAAGGCTTGTCGTATGGCTCGTCGCCTGCAACCCGGAATGGTTGTGAGTGTTGAGCCGGGAATCTATTTCATCCCTGCGCTGATTGACAAATGGCGTGCCGAGGGAACGTGCAAGGAGTTTATCAACTTCGATGTTTTGGAGGGTTACAAGGACTTTGGCGGTATCCGCTTGGAGGACGATATGTTGATTACCCCCGAGGGTAACCGAATGTTGGGTCGTCGCTTGCCTATTACCGTCGAGGAGGTCGAGGCCGCTATGCGCCGTTAGAACTGCTTGTCGTATTGCGATTGAGGGTCGTTGTCACCGAGTGTGGCAACGGCCTTTTTTAATTCACAATGCACAATTCACAATTAAGTTGGAGTGTGTTGAGTTGCCTGTTGGTTGTGTGGCTCAAATTGTGGGTGTGCTAAAAGAAATCAGGTCGTCCGCTGATGCAGACGACCTGATTGTCAATTAAGCGTGAAGTGGGGCAGAGCCACACTCACTGCCGGTATTACTCACGCACGCAACGTACGGGCATAGCCTTAGCTTGTTGGTCGTACGAACCGAAGGTTGCGTTGTAGTAGAAGTTACCCTTCTCGGTCTTCATCCAACGAGTTTGACCGGTAGCAGGAGCATTGGTTTGCAGGTACATATTATCATCATAGGGGCTACCCGAGTAGGTGATAAGACCTTGGCAGGGGATGTACATAGTTTGCAGACCCTCGGGGGTTACACCGTAGTCTTGAACACCATCTTGTGCTCCCTCCGATTTGGTTTTAGCACCGTTGATGTAGAAGTGCAGACCATAAGGAGCTTCTTTCTCGTGACCTCCGATAACAGCACCAGCCTCGTCAAAGATAATCTCTTTGCTATTGAACTGCCAGTTGCGGAAGTTGTTACCATGACCGGTCGAAGCTTGGTCGCCGTGAGCGGTGATGAAGATGAAGTGGCCGGTCGAAGGAACGCGATAACCAACGGGGCAGGGGTCGTACATAGTTTTTACACCACCTTTATCCCACGAGCCGGTCCAACCTTGGTTACCCCAAAGTTTACCCCACTCTTCGGTTGCACCATCCGAATCCGTCGAAATCCAAGCATAGCTAGTCTCGCTACCTGCTCTCATATAGTTGATGGGGTGCGATGCAGTCCAAGCAACAATCTTGTTGATGTCGTTGTAGATGCCAGCACCATCTTCACGGTTGTCGCAGTAGATGGGTTGGAACAGACGCTCATCACCATAGGTCAGATATTTGGCGGTAGAGTTACCCTCAGCGTCAAACAACAGACCTTGGATTGCGTAACCATTGTATTTGTGGTTCGAAGTGAACGGGTCTTTACGTCCCCATTGGTAGCACAAACCACGAGCAGCAATGTAGTCGTTCAAGTTAGGCTCGGCAACCAATAAGGGGTTGCAGGTAGCACCCAGGTTACGGTCCATCATATAGGCATTAATACCTTTGGTGGTAACGTAGTAATCTGTGCTGGCTGCATCGTAGTCTTTAACAATCCACAAGTGCCAGCTCCATACGATGTTACCATCAGCGTCAGTTGCGCAGATAACAGCGTTACCGTTAGGCATCTCCTCACCGGTTTTGAAACGGATGTAACCGTCTTTGAGTTCAACCGAAGTAACGTCAATCAGGTTACCGGCATTGCTTGCACCATAGTATTTAGGATAGCCACCGGGGTTCTCGAGGTCCGAAGTTGCTTGGTCGTGTGCCCACAACAGGTAAGCGTCAACGGGAGCGATTTCTGCAACGTCGCTGGTCAAAGCGGTAGTACCGTTACCTTTAACGGTAGCTTTGAATTTGTACTCGGTAGTAGCTGCGTTAACGATGTAGCAGTTCGAAGTACCATTTGCGCTCAGGTCAACTGCGGGATCCTCGGGCTCGGGCTCGGGCTCAACGGTTGCAGCATTCTCTTTTACGCAACGGATAGCGCGAGTTTGGATACCCATCGACAGACAGTTCATACCCTCATATTCCTGGGCAGAACCATTGATGCTCGATACACCAACAAAGCCGTCAGCATTGTCAACAAAGTTCATAGCACCGCAAGCGTTGTCACCAATAGCGTTCACCCAGTATGCACCCAGAGTGTTACATTTTTGGAGTTGAGTAGCGTCACCCCAACGTACACCGGTGTGGGGGAAGTAAGCGGTTTGGCCCGAAGGCAGAACTACATTCCAACCATAGTTAACCGAAGTTACAGTTGCATCTTTCGAAATAGTTGCACTGAAATCAACACCGGGAACAACCCAACCAGCAGGACACGGGTCATAGATAGTCTTGGTAATATCAGCGCAGTTAGGCCATACTTGAGGACCACCCCAGTAGTAGAACATTTGTTTTACAGCCTCCTCGTTACGAGTACCCCACCAGTCATAAGGATTGCTGTTACCCGAACGGTCACGGTTGTGAATCAGGCGGTGGGGGTTAGCGTTGGCATAAGCAACAGCGTCAGCGTAAGTCCAGTTGCCCGACAGACCGGCGTCAGCAACCAAACCGTGCAGATAGTTGGTAGCAGCGATATAGGTGTAACCACCGTCCTCGTTTTGGCCACCTTGACCATTCGAACCATACATCAGAACACCGTCAGGAGTCATAGCACCATAACCTACACCACCACGGTTACCGTCGCCGCAATCTTTGGCGATATCAAACGGACCGGGGAACGGGTCTTTACGACCGTGTTGGTACATCATACCTACGGCTTGGGCAGCCTCCCAACCGTCGGCAACACCAGTCTCGTTGCTGATGTTTGCACCGATGTTACGGTCCATCATAACGATGTTGTTGGTACCTACGTTAATACCTGCAACTGCGGGGTCATAACCCTCCGACAACCAAATGTGCCAGCTCCAAATGATAGCACCGCTTGCATCTTTAACTGCGATAACGGCGTTACCGGGGATGAAGTTAGGAGTAGTGGTGAACTCAACGTTACCCTCCTCGGTCAGAACTACAGACTCGGGAAGGATGGGGCAAGTTTTCTCATAAACTTTGATGTCGGGGCACCAAGCTTGGAACCAAAGAACCTCAGCCGAAGCGGGAGCCAGGTCAACCGAAGTTTGGTTGGTGCCGGCAGCACCGGTAACGAATGTGTGAACCTCAGCAGCGTTACCATAACGGCCCGATTGGATAGCACCGGTGTAACCGTTACCTTTAACAGTTGCTTTGAACGAGTAAGTACCTACTGCGGGAACAATGTAAGTGTTGGCAGTTTTGCCATCAGCATTCAGGTCAACAGTCTCGTATACGGGAGCGGGAACGTTCAACTCCAAAACGGCTTTCTTGCCTGCGGGAAGACCGCTCTCGGGTACACCCATCTCGCCAAGAACAACCTCCTCGCCACCTACAACAGCGATAGCTTGGAATTGCTCACCAGCGTGACCGGGAGTAATCATAGCGTAAATCGAAACGGGAGTCTCAGTGCTCAACTCAACGGGAGTAGCCATATTTACGCGAATCTCGTTGGTGGCCTCTGCGCTGCTATAATCCAGCGAACCGTTTGCCAAGTTTACATAAATGTTCGATGCCGAAACAATCTCATCCTCATCAACAGCACGGAAGATAACTGCGTCGCAAGTCATATTACTAACTGCCGAGCAAAGTTTAACCTCCAATACCGAGAATGCGTTCACGAACGAGAAGTCGATACCACCGGCCGATTGTACAGCACCCTCTTGGGCCGAGTACATAAATGCCAGGGGTTGCAGGTGCTCCAAGTCACCGTCAGCGGCTTGCTCTTGAACTGCGGGAATCGATGCGGGAACTGCGCTTTGGTGCAGGTCGGCAGCATCAGTGTAGGGATAGTAGGCGTAGAAGTTGTGGGCGCCGGTACCCCATTGGATAGAATTTGTGTTGGCTGCAAAGGTCGAATAGCTGCCCGACTCGTTGGCGGTGTAACCAACGTTCGAGTAAACCAACGAACCCTCATCGTTAGCGAAGATACCGATTTGGTCCTCGCCGCCAACCCACGCGATGTCCAGACCGCCAGCGGCGTTAGGGCTCATCGATGTGCGAGTTTTGGTAGAAGCGCTAAACGCTACTTCACCGGGTTTTACGAAGTTGCCTTGTTCGACAACATCGTTCGTACAGGCCGCCATTAAAGCGACCGATGCGATGAAAAGTAATGTTTTTTTCATACGATTGTTAATAAATAGGTTTGTTTTAAAAGTTGTTGTCTGTTTCGGGGCAGGTGCGTAACCTGCACAGGGGGTATTCTCTTGGTTGGTTCAATAGGGGAGGGCTAAAAATCGTCCTCTTCCAATGTGAACTCCAAAACTGTTCGTGTCCATCCTTCCCAAGGGTCAAGACTCGGCAACTGACTGTTGCCTGTCGAGGCAAAACCACTCTCCACTTCAAACGTTACTGCTTGAATCGCGGGTTGCAGATATGCTTTTTTTTTGCCCATTAGGTGCTTTTTTAATGTTGTTTATTTTTTAGTTTTGTTAATCATTTGCTTGCTTTTTGGCGTCCATAACAACAGCTGAGATGAGTAATGAAAAACAATAATCATCTGGCAATCAATACATTGGTGTTGTATAATGCGCGCAAAATGCATTTATCGTAAACACAAATTTAGAAATTAATTCTGTATTTACAAATAATTATGACGAAAATTACCACCTCTAAGATGGTTGTAAATGGTGGCTATTTGACTATTAATTCGCGAACGATAGGCATACGGGATGCGGCGTTGATTTTGTCTTTGAGTTCGACACGACGCATAAACAGTTCGTGGCGCAATGCGGCGGATGAGATTCGCACCGTCATTATACCACGGCGGAACTCAACTTCGGAGGTGTAGCGAGCCGCAATATCACCTGCTACTTTTGCCCACACTTCGGGGAGTGAGGCCTCGGCGATTTTGGCCACGACGGTAGGGTCGCGAAATAGTTGCGGCAACAACTCTCCTATGCGTTTGGGCTTGGTGTATTGCATTGCAGGTGAGATGATTAAAGGTTTTCGGAAGAGGTGGGGGTGACACATCCGTTATCGACGTGGCAAACCGAATAGTTACGTCCTGCTTTGTCGAGAATGTCCACCAAGCGACGGCGGTTGCAATCCGAGATGAAAATTTGGCCAAACTCCTCGCTGTTGACAATCTCAATCAGACGCGCTACACGTCCTGCGTCCAATTTATCGAACACATCATCCAACAGCAGAATCGGCTTTTCTCCCGTAATGCGACTAACTATGTCGTATTGAGCAAGTTTGAGCGCCACCAAGAATGATTTTTGCTGGCCTTGCGAGCCGTATTTTTTGAGAGGCATACCACCGATGCGCATCACCATATCGTCACGATGAACGCCTGTGGTTGTGAATTGGCAAATGGTGTCACGTTGGCGTGAGCGAGCCAGCAACTCCTCAAATGAAGTGTCGTTCAACTCCGATGCGTAACTCAACGAAACCTCTTCGCGGTCGTCACACAGAATACGATAGTATTTTTCGAGCGACGGAATGAGCATTTCGATATACTCCTTGCGTTTGGCATTGACCACTTCGCCGTGGGCAATCAGTTGCATATCGTAGGTTTCGAGCAACTCGTTTACGATGTTGGAGCTGGGGTTTTTGAGTAGTTTGTTACGCTCTGCCAGCACGCTGTTGTAGCGGATTATGGCCGACAGATATTGTGAATCAAGTTGCGAGATGAAAGCGTTGAGATAACGACGGCGTTCGTCTGCTGCATCACTCACCAAAAAAGCGTCGGCAGGCGATACGATAACTACCGGAATACGACCGACGTGCTCCGACAACTTGTCGTACTCTTTACCATTGAATTTCAGTATCTTCTTGCCGCCTTTTGAAGTATAAGTGCAAGTGACCGAATTGTGTCGTTCGCGGCCGTCGGTATAGTCGCCTTCGAGCACAAAAAAGTCCGACTCGTGGCGCACACTTCCGCGGTCACTTTGGCCCATCGACGATTTGCACATCGACAGGTAGTACACGGCTTCGATAATGTTGGTTTTGCCCGCGCCATTAAGACCCACCAAGGCGTTAATCGAGTGTGAAAATTCGATGTTGGCCTCGGCGATATTCTTGAAGTTCATTATGTTGAGTCGGTCGAGATACATAGGGTGCAATTGTTACTTACTCCTCAAAGGTAGGATTTTTTGTTGAGTATTGCAAACGCTGCGTTCAAAACCATTATTTTGGTTGAAATATTTGTGCTTAAATGGGGTGTCAGTGGGCGTGAAAATCACAAAAACGCTTGCCGATATGATTTTATTTAGGTGTAGGCTTCTTTTTTTGCCGAAAAAAAACTATCTTTGCCAATCATTTTCGAAAATTATTGAAAATAAAAATTATAAAACTATGGCTAACAAAGCAAAACAACAAGAGCAAGCACCCGAGCAAGTAATCGAGAACGCTTTGGGTGAAACCCAATCGTTCTTCGAGAAGAACTGGAAAACCATCGTAGTGGCAGTTGCTGCTATCGTAGTAATTGTAGGTGGTTGGTTCCTTTACAACAATGTTTATGTACAAGGTCAAAGCGAGAAAGCAAGCGACGCTATGTTTGCTGCCGAGCAACTTTTCGCTGCCGAGCAATGGGATGTTGCCCTGAATGGTGACGGTACCGCAGCAGGTTTCCTCGAAGTTATCGACAACTACGGTGTTAGCGCCGAGGCTAATCTGGCTAACTACTATGCAGGTATCTGCTACCTGAAATTGGGTGACAACGAGAATGCCAAAAAATATTTGGCTGCTTACGATTCGACCAAAGGTATTCCCAATGAGGTAATTAACGCTCAATGCTATGGTCTGCAAGGTGACATCCTCTGCGACGAGCAAGATTACGAGGGTGCAGTTGCTATGTACAAAAAAGCTGTTGCCGAGAGCGACAACAACCTGACTGCTCCTATGTATCTCAAAAAAATGGGTCTGGCTTATGAGGCTATGACTTCGTATGCCGAGGCTTTGGAGGCTTACAAAACCATTGAGAGCAAATATCCCACCAGTATGGAGGGTCGTGACATTGCGAAATACATTGGCGCTGTTGAGCAACTCCAATAATTTGATAGATAATTTTCACCTCTTTATTAATACGCACACGCACAATGGCAACAGGGTTGTATAACTTTTCGAAGAAGAGTGGCGAGGTTCCTTCGGCTGCGAATATGCGCTTTGGAATCGTGGTAGCCACTTGGAATAGCAACGTTACCGAACGACTGCTCGAAGGTGCTATTGCCGGTTTGGTTAAAGCGGGATGTCACGAGAGTAATATCTCGGTTAAGTACGTTCCCGGCACCGTGGAACTGACCCTTGGTGCGCAATTCTTTGCCGAGTATACCGATGTTGATGCTGTGATTGTATTGGGCTGTGTGATTCAAGGCGACACCCGCCACTTTGACTTCGTTTGCCAAAGTGTGACTCAGGGTGTGACCCAACTGATGATTTCGTGGAATATGCCGATTGCATTCGGTGTATTGACCACCGATAACCTCGAACAGGCAATGGACCGCGCAGGTGGCAAACTTGGCAATAAAGGCGAGGAGGCTGCTGCAACTGCAATCCAAATGGTCGCTCTGCAAAATGAGATGGACTTGGCCTCGGAGGCTAATGGTGTTCGCCGCGATAACACCCCTGCAACTCCCACTCCTTCGCGTGACGGCGGTAATAATAAGGTGAACTAATATAATCCCCACAAGGGATTGTGAATGGTCGGGTAACCCAAGCGGGTTGCCCGATTTTTTTTGTATTTACGGCTATTTAGTTCCACTCTTTGCACTTGCAATAGAGGAGGGCGGATAAACACGATACTTGCTTAAATCCCCCCGTAAAACACCAATAACGCAGAATCTGAATAGATGGTGTAAAATACATAGGTATTGCTATATAAATGTCTAAATAAACCGTATAAATCTAAGAGTTGCAATATTATAAACACAAAAAAAGTAGCGCCCCGTTGCGGGACGCTACCGAATTTATGAAGTGTTGGTACGGATTACAACAGGCCGAATGTGCCGAGCATAATCAACATACTGTAACCCAAAATCAGACCAATGATACCAACGATGATACCGGTCTTGATCATATCTTTTTGCTCAATCATACCGGTTGCGTGTGCAAGGGCATTGGGCGGGGTGCTGATAGGCAGAATCATAGCCAACGACGAACCGATAGCAACGCCAATCAGCAGGGTGCTTACACCACCGATGGGTGCCAGTGTGTCACGCATACTCATACCTGCAACAGCCAAGATGGGAACCAACAGCGCTGCGGTTGCGGTGTGTGAGATGAAGTTTGCCATAGCGTAGCAAAGCAGACCCGAACCAATAATCATAAGTACAGGCGACCAAGTGTTGAAAGGAATGGTCTCGATGAGGTGTTTTGCAAGGCCGGTCTCGTTGAGAGCCACACCCAGAGCGAAACCACCTGCAACCATCCAAAGTACCGACCAGTTGATTTGCTCCAAGTCCTTACGGGTAATCACGCCGATAGCGCAGAAGATACCCACGGGCAGCATTGCAACAACATTCGAGTTTACGCCGGTAAATTTGTCGGTCATCCACAGCAATACGGTGATAGCGAAGGTTACGTACACTGCAATCGAACGCCAGTCTTTCTTGGCCTCACCCTCAATGTTTAGAACGATAGTCTTTTGTTTGAAGGGGAACATACGAACCAACAGACGCCAAGCGATGAACAGCAGAACCAGCATATAGGGGGTCATAAATGCCATCCATTGACCGAAACCAATATTCAGATTCAGGCCCTCGGGGTCATTCAGATATTTAACTGCAATTGCGTTGGGAGGAGTACCGATGATAGTACCCATACCACCGAGGTTTGCTGCAATAGGAATAGCGAGCGCCAAAGCGATTTTACCTTTACCGTCGGCGGGAAGAGCCATCCCTCCGGGAGGCAGGAAGGTAAGCATCATAGCGGCGGTAGCGGTGTTGCTCAAAAACATCGCGAAGATGGCAGTAACCCTCAAGAAACCGAGCAATACGTTCTCC
>JAFTYJ010000054.1 GCA_017464745.1 Rikenellaceae bacterium
AAGATTGAGGAGATGCCCATCATTGCAGGTGTCTATATCAACCGTCTGCGTATCGGTATGCCGTTGCAAGCCGACCCTACGGTCAAATACGCCATTGGCGACTACACAATTCGCCGCATCACCCACAAGATGTTGCGCACCAACTCGCCCTACAACACCTATCGTCACGCAGGTCTGCCCCCCACTCCCATCTGTATGCCCTCGATTGCGGCTATTGATGCGGTGCTGAACTACCGTCATCACGACTATCTGTACTTCTGCGCCAAAGAGGACTTCTCGGGCTACCATAACTTTGCGGCAACCTATCGTGAACACCGCGCCAATGCCAAACGTTACACCCAAGCCCTCGACCAACGAGGTATCAAATAGTTGCCCTATGAAGAAAACCACCCGCATCAAGGCCGAGGAGTATTTCCACAAGCCCCCCGTAAGTTATAGTTGCTCCCAAGCCGTATTGCTCGGTTTTCGTGAGGAGTTCGGAGTGACAGAGCGCGATGTCGAGGAGTTTGCACGCTATCGTGGAGGATTGGCTCCCGAGGGTTATTGTGGTGCGCTGTATGCCGCCAATACCCTGCTTGCACGTCGCGGTCTTGGCCCCGTCACCGAGGAGTTCCGCGCTGTGGCCGGTGCCGCCAAGTGTCGCGAAATCAAAGGCTCGCTCAAAATCCCGTGTGTAGAGTGTGTTCGCCTGGCCGACTCACTGGTAGCACAAAAGTTGGGATTGGAATAAAACCCATAGATACAACAAAAGGCTGTTCCTACACGGAACAGCCTTTTGTTGTATAATATAGGTAAGTCTTACAGCGCCTCCAACATTCGTTTAAGTACCACCGTAGCCGAAATCTCACGATTGGCAGCCTCGGGGATAACCAACGAGCGAGGCGACTCAATAACATCATCCGTAACAATCACATTGCGACGCACAGGCAGGCAATGCATAAAGTGTGCATTGTTGGTAACTGCCATTTGGCGTTCGCCAACCGTCCAACTCATATCCTGCGACAACACCTTGCCATAGTCCTCGGGACGAGTCACACCAGGACAACTCCAATTCTTGGCATACACAAAGTCGGCACCTTCAAAAGCCTTCATTTGGTCGTACTCTACACGGGCATTACCCACAAACTGCGGGTCAAGTTCGTAGCCCTCGGGGTGGGTCACAACAAAATCCACATCGGCGGCATTCATCCACTCGGCAAACGAGTTGGGAACGGCTTGCGGCAGGGCTTTGGGGTGCGGAGCCCAAGTAAGCACAACTTTGGGGCGCGGACGCTCCTTATACTCTTCAATAGTAATCAGGTCGGCAAAACTTTGCAACGGGTGCACCGTAGCGCTCTCCATAAAGAACACAGGTTTGCCCGAATATTGGATAAATTGGTTGAGAATCTTCTCACCATAGTCATCCTCGCGGCTCTCGAAGCGTGCAAACGAGCGCACACCGATAATATCGCAATAACTTGCCATCACAGGGATTGCTTCGAGCAGGTGTTCACTCTTGTCGCCATCCATAATCACTCCACGCTCGGTTTCGAGTTTCCACGCACCTTGATTGACATCAAGCACGATAACATTCATACCCAGGTTCAGGGCTGCCTTTTGAGTGCTCAGGCGGGTACGCAGGCTATTGTTGAAGAAGATGAGCAGAGCCGTTTTACCACGGCCCAACTCGCTATATTTCATCCTGTCTGCTTTGATTTCAAAGGCTTCGGCGAGCGCTTTGTTCAAGTCGCCAAGGTCGGTTACATTCTTAAATACTCTCATTTTTAGGGTCTGTTATTCGGGTTCTCCCCGAGTCTGTTTTGGGTTACTACTTCACACTGATAGTATAGGCAGGCGAGTACTCAACCACCACCCACTCGCCATTGAGATGCGAGCCACCTGGCTGAGTCTGTACATAACGATAGGGCACCTGTAACAACTCACCCGAATTGCAGTTCAGACGGTCATCAAAACTACTTCCGGGAGTAAACAACGCCTTAACGAATGATTTGGTCACATCGTATCCCTTGTAGGAGTAGAGCGAGGGCATCTCGCCATAGGCTGCCACATATCTCGAATCGAACTTGCGAACTCGGGCATCGGTACGGTCAGCGTGGTACGACGACACAAAGCATACACCGAGTTTGAAGTAAAGGTTCTTGTCCAGCGCATTGTAGCGCAACCATTTCGGAGTACCCAACACACGGATTTCGGCAGTACGCGCGGTGCGTGCCGAGGTATTGTTGTAGGCCGAACTGATACCCGCCAAAGTCTTATCGACGGTTACCTCATCGGCTGCGGGCACCACAAACAGGTTGGGACGGTTCCAATCAATGATATTCACAATCTCTCCCGCATCGTTTGCAGGGTCATAGCGATAGGTCTTGTAGGGCAGGCCTGCCAAAGCGCTACGCACCTCGGCAGTAAAATCGGCATCATCTTTGGCCGAAGTGACCATCACGATATTGCTTCCAGGGGCGATTGTCGAGTCGAGTTTCTTGTACTTGGCCGAAGCATCGGGAGCCGCTTGGAACACCACCTCGCTGGCAACATTCACAGTCGAGAGGGGCGAAATCACGGGCACCTTGCGAGTCTCGGCAAAGCGCAACACAGCCGACAATTCGTCGTTATACACAGGGCCTATGATAAGGTCCACTTTGGCAAACTCGGGCGAGCACACAATCTCAGCCACTTTGGCCGCATCACGCGCTGTATTAAACACCTTCAAGTTTACCGACAAACCGTCTTGTTTGATTTCGTCCAGCGCAACCAGCACTCCCTGATAGAAATCCAGGAAGTTACGGTCGGCCTTCTCGTTACCACGGATAGGCAGCAGCAACGCCACCTCGGCAACAGTGTTCTTGGACAGAGCCGCGCTCAACACATTCGACACCGACATCTCGGGCAGAGCCAAACTATCGGCTGTCGAGTCGGCCTCAACCACACTCTCACCCGCCACCTCGGTTTTTGCCACGGGGATACGCACCATCGACAGCACTTTAAGGTTGCCGTCGGTGATACCGTTGGCTTCGGCGATTGCCTCTGCCGACACCTCATAGTGTTTGCCGAGAGAATAGAGTGTTTCGCCCGGACGAACGATATGGTAAGTCACGTCGGTCGATACGCTATTGATTGCATCCTTATAGTCGACCCACTCCTGATGAATCTGACTCACAGAGGCATCGCCCTGCTCCTTTTTGCGGATTTGGAGCACCTCACCCACACCGATATGCAGGGGGTCCATCTCCTTGTTATCCTCAATCAGTGTCGAGAGCGAAATCTCATAGAGTTTCGAAATGGAGTATGCCGTTTCGCCCGGGCGCACGATGTGCTGACGGAAACCCTTGCGTGGCGACACAAACTTGGGAGCAGTACGGGGCGGAGTCTGCGCGACTTTGCCCATATCCACCACGGGAATCTTAATCATCTGTCCCACTTTGAGTCCGTCACGGGTCAGCGGGTTATGGCGCACAATGGTCGAGTCGGCCACGCCATAGACCTTACCAAGCGAGTAGAAAGTATCGCCCTTGGCCACAGCGTGAACCCAGAAATCCTCGCCTGCAATACGCACCTTGGCATCCGAGCGCACAGTATGCGATTGGGCGCTCAACACCTGAGCACTCAAAGCACACACGCACACGGCAACGAATATGCGGATAGCGGTTTTCATCTCCAACATTTTACGTTTTTACTTACTTTTGCTTCTCAAATAAATTTCGGTCACAACTTTTTTGGTGTAGGCCGGGAAGTTGCTGTTCATAATCCAGTCGTAGTATGTTCGTCTTTCGGCAAACACCTCGGCCACACTGCGCCCCTTGTGTTGTCCAAAAGTGAACACCTCGACATCATTGTCGTTGTAGGCTATCAAGCCTGCAAAATCGGCAAATCGTTTCTGTTCACTGAACTTGGCCAAGAACTCGACATCATTCTCCAACGTTTCGGGATAGCGGTCGAGTTGAGCCTCCAACACCTCATAGGTTGCCAACGTGTCATTCTCAGCGGCGTGGGCCCCTTCGAGCGTCTTGCCGCAATAGAACTTGTAGGCCGCCACCAGCGTGCGTTGCTCCATCTTGTAGAAGATATTCTGCACGTCAATAAACTTACGTCCTTTGAGGTCTGCCTCAACACCTGCACGCATAAACTCCTCAACAAGCATCGGCACATCGAACTTATTGGAGTTGTAGCCTCCGAAGTCGCATCCCTCGATATAAGTCGCCAGCGATTTGGCAATCTGGCGGAAGGTGGGACACTCCCGAACATCGTCGTCCGTAATGCCGTGCACCGCCGTAGCCTCGGCAGGGATAGGCATTTCGGGATTGACTCTTCGGGTTTTGACTTCGCGGTCGCCATTGGGCATAACCTTCACCATCGAGATTTCGACAATTCGGTCGTTGGCCACATCCGTACCCGTGGTTTCGAGGTCAAAGAAGATAATCGGATTTTTGAGGTTCAGTTTCATAACTCAAACAATCTGCGTTTTGCGGGGAGGTAATGATCTATGCCTTGTCGTCCTCGGGCAACATCATCGGCATAAGCAACATCAGAGTCGAGTAGAGAGGTTTCTCGTCGGCCTCCAACACGGGTTTGAACACACCTGCACGAGTGTGGTCGCCCAACTCAATCGACACATTGGCGGTGTCGGTATTCGACAGTATCTCCACCAGGAAGGTCGATTTGAAACCAATCACGATGGGCACACCGTCGTAACTGCACGACAGGTTTTCGGTTGCCGACATCGAGAAGTCACGGTCTTGTGCCACCAGGTTAATACGGTTGTCCGAGATGCTCAGTTTGATGAGGTTGGTAGCCTGCGACGAGCACACAGCCACACGTTTGATGCCATTAAGCAGTTCAACACGGTCAACGATAACGTGGTTGGGGTTGTTTTGGGGGATAACCGAGTTGTATTTGGGGTAGGTACCCTCAATCAGACGGCATACCAAAACGTAGTCGCCCAGGTGGAACATTGCGTTCTTGTTGTCGAATTGGGTGTGAATTGCACCCTCCTCTTTGAGCAACGCAGTTTTGAGCAGGTTGGCGGGTTTCTTGGGCAGGATGAACGATGCGGTCAGACCCGACTCCAACTCTTGGGTGTATTTTACGAGTTTGTGGGCATCGGTAGCAACGAAAGTAACCTCACCGGGCTCGATGTTCACAAAGATACTGTTCATCACGGGGCGCAACTCGCCATCAGCCGTAGCAAAGATGGTTTTGTTGATACCATTCACCAGCATATCGGCATCCATATCCAACTCAACCTTGGCATCCGACAGCATAGGAACAGTGGGGTAACTCAGACCCGACAGACCGGGAATCGAAATCTCACCGGTAGCCCAACTGATGTTGATTTTCCAGGTATTGTTGTCAATCTCGATAGTCAGAGGTTGCTCCGAGAACTCTTTGAGGGTATCGAGCATACGTTTGTAGGGGGCTGCCACCACACCTTCACTCTCAACGCCGTCGACCTTAACCTTACCGATGAAGGTGGTGTCGAGGTCCGAAGCGGTAACTTTGAGGGTGTCGCCCTGCAACTCGAACAAGAAGTAGTCGAGGATAGGCAAAGTGTTTTTACTGCTGATAACCTTACCCGTTGTCGAAAGCACCGACAGAAGGGCTGAACTTGATACTGTAAATTTCATAGCGCTATGTATTTATTGTTTTGTTTTCAATCACTGTTTTGCAAGGCGTTCGAGAGCCACGTCAATCATCCTCTCCACAAAGAGTCGGTAGTCGGTTTGAGCCTCCCCTGCCACCCTTTGGGCTATGGCCGTACAGAGTGTTATGGCGCGGTGGCCCAACAACGCGGCAAGTCCCGCCAAAGCCGAACCCTCCATCTCGTAGTTGGTAATTCGGCGACCGTGGTACTCCCACTCGGCAATGCGGCTATTCACCTGCTCACCCATTGCGGGACGAAGCCTTACCATGCGACCCTGCGGACCATAAAAGCCGGGAGCCGAGATTGTAATGCCCTCGATTGCGGCATCCTTAAACAATCTCACCAACTCCTCGTCGGCATTCACAAAGTAGGGTGCAGGCAACCTCTCGCTCCACCCCATATACTCCACAAAGGCACGCTCCATATCGAGGTCACACACCGAGTCGCGTCCCTCGTAGTAGTTCAGCAGTCCGTCAAAGCCCACCGATGTGCGGCTCATCAACAACGCACCCATAGGCAGGTCGGCCTGCAACGCACCCGAAGTTCCCAAACGCACCAACGTCAGTCGGCGATGTTGTTCCCTGACGGTGCGCGTGGCAAAATCAACATTTGCGAGTGCGTCGAGTTCGGTCACCACAATATCGATGTTGTCGGTGCCGATTCCCGTCGAAAGCACACTCATACGTTTGCCGCAAAAACGACCCGTTATGGTACGAAATTCGCGGTTATCCACCCGACACTCCACGCTGTCAAACCTCGCAGCGACCATATCGACACGCCCCGGATCACCGACCAAAATCACCGTATCGGCCAGTTGCGAGGGGAGCAAATGAAGATGAAACACAGTGCCATCCTCATTGATTATCAGCTCAGAAGGAGGAATCACTCTCATATCGTGTGCTTTTTATTTTGGTGTTTCGCCAAAAATTACTACCTTGCAAGTAATTTACAAAATTAACAAATATTTACGAGATTACAAAATATCCAGCCAAATGACTTTAATCAAATCAATTTCGGGCATCCGCGGAACCATCGGCGGAGCCATTGGCGAGAACCTTACGCCCATTGATATTGTCAAATTTACTGCCGCCTATGCACGTTTCATTGCAGAGAATTGCGGCAAGGATAAAATCACGATTGTGGTGGGTCGTGACGCACGCCTGTCGGGTCAGATGGTAGCCGACATAATCGAGGGTACGCTTATCGGTTGCGGAGCCGACGTTATCGACCTCGGGCTGTGCACAACCCCCGGAACCGAACTCGCGGTTACGGCCCACAACGCCGACGGAGGTATCATCATCACCGCCAGCCACAACCCCAAACAATGGAACGCACTGAAACTCCTCAATGCCAAAGGTGAGTTTTTGAGCGACGCCGAGGGCAAACGCGTGCTGGCAATCGCAGCCGAGGATGCCTACCGTTTTGTCGAAATCGACTCTATCGGCAAAGTCATCCTGCGCACCAACTTCGACCAAGCACACATTGATGCAGTATTGGGTCTGAAACTTGTTGATGTAGAGGCTGTAAAGGCCAAGAAATTCAAAGTTGTAGTGGATGCCGTAAACTCGGTTGGCGGCGTGGTAATCCCCGAACTGCTGCGTCAATTGGGTGCCGAAGTCATCTGCTTGAACTGCAACCCCGATGGCAACTTTGCACACAACCCCGAGCCCATCCCCGCCAACCTGACCGAAATCTCGGAGGCTGTGCGTGCCAATGGTGCCGACCTGGGCGTTGTAGTAGATCCCGACGTTGACCGCCTGGCTCTTGTTTGCGAGGACGGCACGATGTTTGGCGAGGAGTACACGCTGGTGGCGGTTGCCGACTACGTTTTGTCGAAAACACCCGGCAATACCGTATCGAACCTCAGTTCGTCGCGCGCCCTGCGTGATGTTACCGTGGCTCGCGGTGGCGAGTACAGCGCAGCAGCCGTGGGCGAAGTAAATGTTACCACCGAGATGAAACGCACAGGCGCAATCATCGGCGGCGAAGGTAACGGCGGAATCATCTATCCCGAATCGCACTACGGCCGCGACGCGCTGGTAGGTGTGGCTCTGTTCCTCACCCTGCTGGCCGAGAGAGGAGTTTCGATGACCGAGTTGAAGGCCTCGTATCCCCAATACGAAATCTCCAAAAACCGCATCGACCTGACCCCCGATATCGACGTGGACGCTGTGTTGGTTGCAATCAAGGAGAAATACGCAGCCGAAAAGGTTACCGACATCGACGGAGTGAAAATCGACTTCGCAAACGAGTGGGTACACCTGCGCAAAAGCAACGCCGAGCCCATTATTCGCATTTACAGCGAGAGCGCCACTATGGAGGCCGCCGACCTTTTGGCTGCCAAAATCATGGCCGACATCAAACAAATCTGCAACCTTTAACACATCAACGATATGAAACAACAAGCCTATATCGAAACCAACAAGGAGCGTTTCCTTGACGAACTTTTTGACCTGTTGCGCATTCCCTCAATCAGCGCCCAAAGTGCCCACAAAGCCGATATGGTACGCTGCGCCGAGTGGTTGCGCGAGTCGCTGCTCAAAGCGGGCGCCCAAAAGGCCAAGGTTATGCCCACCGAAGGTAACCCCGTAGTCTATGCCGAGCGCATTATCGACCCCGCCAAACCTACCGTATTGGTCTATGGCCACTACGACGTTATGCCCGTTGACCCGCGCGAAGAGTGGCGCACCGAACCCTTTGAGCCCGTGGTCAAAGACGGCCGCATCTGGGGCCGTGGCGCCGACGACGACAAAGGCCAACTCTATATGCACGCCAAAGCGTTCGAAACAATGGTTGCCACCGATACCCTGCCCTGCAACGTGAAGTTTATGTTGGAGGGTGAGGAGGAGATTGGCTCGCCCAGCCTCTACAAATGGTGCGCCGACAACAAAGATATGCTCGCCGCCGATGTAATTCTGGTATCGGACACCTCGATGCTCGGTATGGATACCCCCAGCATCACTTGCGGTCTGCGTGGTCTGGCCTATATGCAGGTCGAAGTTCAAGGCCCCAACAAAGACCTCCACTCGGGTCTGTTTGGCGGAGCCGTTGCCAACCCCGCCAACGTGCTGACCAAACTCATTGCATCGTTGGTTGACGAGAACGGTCACATCACCATCCCCGGCTTCTATGACGACGTTCGCCTGCTCACTCCCGAGGAGCGCGAGGCGTTCAACAGCGCACCGTTTGACATGGAGCGCTACAAAAACAATCTCGACATTGCCGAAGTTGAGGGCGAGGCAGGTTTCTCGACAATGGAACGCACAGGCGTTCGTCCCTCGCTGGATGTCAATGGTATCTGGGGCGGCTACATCGAGGAGGGCACCAAAACCATCATCCCCGCCAAAGCCTCAGCCAAAATTTCGATGCGCCTTGTGCCCAATCAGGATTATGTGAAAATTGGCGAACTTTTCGAGAAACATTTCCGCGCTATTGCCCCCGCCAGCGTCAAGGTTAAAGTGGAGGCTCTGCACGGCGGTGCGCCCTATGTAACCCCCACCGACCTGCCCGCTTATCGCGCCGCAGAACGCGCCGTGGAGTCCACTTTCGGCAAGAAACCTCTACCTTTCTACTCGGGCGGTAGCATTCCGATTATCAGCGGATTCGAGCGCATCCTGGGTATCAAATCGGTACTGATGGGCTTCGGTTTGGATATCGATGCCATCCACTCGCCCA
>JAFTYJ010000055.1 GCA_017464745.1 Rikenellaceae bacterium
GGCCGAGCGTCCGATGCAAGGCAAGATGTGGAAAACTATTGCTCTGGGTATTATCCTCTGGGTGGCAGGATTCCTTGTGACTTGGTCGGGACAGAGCGCAATGGCTGCACGCTACGACTATGCCGAAAATCCTGCGATGTTGGAACTCTTCTGGCAATACTGTTCGCCCAATGTGGCACTGATGACTATCGGAGTTTTTATTATCATTCGTCGCGTGAATGTGTCGCGCGAACATACTCAAAGGGTGTTGTCTTCGTTCACTCGTTGCAGTTTTGGCAGTTACCTGATACATTACCTTTTTATCGGCCCATTCACTTTGTTGTTTGCGCCACTTGGTTTGCCCGTACCCGCAAGTGTTGCGCTGATAGTGGTGTGTGTAGTAGCAGCAAGTTGGCTCACCACCGCAATAATATATCGACTCACAGACCGTGCTGCACGATACATAGTAGGCTAATCCCCTACCCGACTTACACAAACAAGCCCTCGCATCAAACGAGGGCTTGTTTATTTTAGCGTTCGAGAGTGCCGCGCCACGAAAGGATACCGCCTTCCAACTCAACAACTCGGAAACCAACCGATGCTACACGTTCGGCAGCAATCTTACTACGACGACCACTACGGCAATAGAGAGCCACCTTGCGCTCCTTATCCAGCGTTTGGACAAGCGAATCAAACTCAGGCGAAGTGACATCCATATTGACTGCACCGGGGATATGTCCCTGATTATACTCGTCGAGGGTACGCACATCCACAACTTGCACTCCTGGTTTAGAAATTTCGGCTCCAAAAGTCACGGTATCTACCGATTTGAATTTGCCACTCGGGCCGCAACCATACAATACACCTAACACGCCACACATCGTCATAAAAATTTTGAGAGTCATAACATCCGAATTAAACTTTTCAAAGATACAAATTTCGTGTAAAACCTCGACTATTATCCACAAAAAAAGGCAGACTTCCCATAAGAAGTCTGCCATAATAGGTTTAGGCGGGGTGAACTACAAGGTAGTGAGTTTCATATTTCTCCAAGTAACCTTGATATCGCCATCCTCGTGAACTTGCAGAGCGATACGGCCTTTACCTTTACCGATAATCTCGTCGGTCAGGTTAACCATCTCAACACCATTCAACCAAGTTTGTACGTTGTCACCTTGAACGCGAACACGCAGAGTATTCCAATCGCGAGGTTTGAGAACGTTCTCTTTCTCATCATCGATTTGAGCCAACCAGCCACGGCCATACGACTCAAAGATACCGGCGGTGTCGTTGCCTTTGGGAGCAACCTCTACTTGCCAGCCGCTAACTTTGGCCTCACCCTCGATAATCGAGCGGAAGAACAGACCCGAGTTACCGTTTGCACCTTGTTTGAACTCAGCGGTCAGATCGAAGTCATCATAGTACTCACGAGTTGCCAGATAGCCGTATTTTTTGTCTTTGCCGCTCTCGATAACCAGGTTGCCGTCTTTGTCAACCGAGGCTTTGATATCACCAAAGGCCTCCCAGCCGTGAGTATCTTTGCCGTTGAACAGTTCAACCTCTTTACCTGCTTTGCGGGGCAGTTCTTTGATTTTGATGTTACGGAACGATGCGGGGTAGCCATGGTCTTGCAGGCAGATTACACCTTTTTGAGCCAGACCATACTCAGGAGCCATTGTCCATTTACCGCTGTTCTTGCGCTCGAACCAATCGTCGGTCCACGCCTCGAACTCAACCATCAGAGTGCCGTTCATATAGTACTCAACGTGGCCATTGTCGAAGATAATGCGCGAGTTGTTCCACTCACCTTGGGGGTTCATAATCGAATCACGAACGTCGAAGTCGGGCAGATACATAGCGTAGTCTACACCGCAACGTTGCCATTGTTCGAGTTTGATGGGGTCGTTAGCCTCTTCCCAACCTTTGTCGTCAATGAGTTGGTACTCGGGGCCGGTTACATAAGGAACTGCGAAAGTAGGACGCTCAACAACGTGATAGAGCATACCGCTGTTACCACCTTTCGAAAGTTTCCAATCCCACGACAGGATAAAGTTGTCGAACTCTTGGCGGGTTACCATATAACCGCTCTCGTCGCTACCCGAGCCTGCTGCTTGGATACAACCGTCAACAACGGTCCAGTTGTGCAGTTCGGTGCCGTTGTAGTCTTTCCAGCAATCGAGGGTTTCGCCATCAAACAGAAGTTGCCAGCCGTCGGCAATCTCTTGTTCGGTGAGGGTGTTGTGTTTGGGGCCGCAACTTACAACCGAAGCCGCCAGGGCACCCATCATCATAATTTTTGCAGTAGTTTTCATACCTATAATAATTTGTAAAAGTTGTCCAATATGCAAAGTTACTAAACCCGACTAAATGTTCCAAATTTCCCACGACTTTTCGGCCTGTTCGACAAGCATTTCGCCTCCGCTGGCGGTTTTGGCCCCCTGTGCTGCGCCACGACGCATAAAGAGGGTTTCACTCGGGTTATAAATCAAATCGAACAGACGATGCTCACTTCCGAGCCATTGATAGGGTATATCGGGGGCGGCATCCACACGAGGATACATACCGAGCGGTGTGGTGTTGATTATCAGAGTATGGCTCTGCATAATCTCCTCAGTCAGGTTGTCGTAGGTTATTGCCCCACCCTCGGCTCTACGCGACACCAATTGATAGTCGATATTGCGCAGGCGCAGGGCTTCGCGCACGGCCTTCGAAGCGCCACCACTACCCAGCACCAAAGCCTTACAGGGCACGCCTTCGGTCAGGTGGTCAATCGTAAGTCCTGCTCCGAAAACATCGGTATTATGTCCAACAAGTCGGCTTCCGTCAACACGCACGCAGTTTACGGCACCAATTTGTCGGGCACCCTCCGACACATCATCCAGCAGTGGTATTATCTGTTCCTTATAGGGGATTGTAACGTTAAAGCCTTGCAGGTTGGGGTGTTGGGCCAACACTTCGGGCAGGCGGTCGATACTCTCAATATCGAAATTGAGGTATTCGCACTCCTCGGCAAGACCCATTGCAGCAAACTTGTCGGTGAAATATCGTTGCGAAAACGAGTGTCCAAGCGGGTGGCCTATCAATCCGAATGTACGCATAGCAGGGAAAGTTTGGTTGCGACTCTATTTGACGCGTTGCAAATCCACAAATTCAAACGGATATTCGAACTTCTCGCCACGCGGATATGATTCAGAATTCTGCACTGTCCACTCCTCGGGTTTGATTTCGGGGAAGTAGGTATCTCCGCTATAAGTTTGGTGCACACGAGTGAGGTACAATCTATCGGCAAGAGGCATTGCTTGGCGATATATCTCGCCACCTCCAATTACAAAAATCTCCTCTTCGCCCTCACACATAGCAACGGCCTCAGCAAGTGATTCGGCACGCTCGCATCCTTCGGCGCTCCACACTCCATTGCGGGTAATGACAATATTACGGCGACGGGGCAGTGGTCGGCCTATCGAGTCATAGGTTTTGCGACCCATAATGACGGTATGTTCCGAGGTTATCTGTTTGAATCGGCGCAAGTCCTCCGAGATATGCCACAGCAGGTCACCACCTCCTCCGATAACGCCACCCTCGGCTACGGCAACTATAATCGAAATCATACAGCAATCGGGGCTTTAATTATGGGATAGGGGTCATAGTCCTCCAAGGTGAAGTCCTCGTAGCGGAAATCGAAAATGGATTTCACATCGGGATTCAAGCGCATACGGGGTAATGCTCTGGGGGTACGTTCCAATTGGGTTTTAACCTGCTCGGTGTGGTTCAGGTAGATATGGGTATCACCAAGGGTGTGAACAAACTCACCCGGTTGAAGTCCCGTAACCTGTGCCAACATCATAGTCAACAAGGCATAACTTGCGATATTGAAGGGTACGCCCAAGAACACATCGGCACTACGTTGATAGAGTTGGCACGACAAGCGGCCATCTGCAACATAGAATTGGAACATCGCGTGGCAAGGGGGCAGAGCCATATTATCAACATCGGCAACATTCCACGCACTGACAATCAGTCGGCGCGAGTTGGGGTTATTGCGGATTTGCTCCACAAGTTGGCTAATTTGGTCAATATGACCGCCATCGGGGGTCGGCCAACTACGCCATTGGTAGCCATAGATGTGACCCAGGTTGCCATTCTCATCGGCCCACTCATCCCAAATTGTGACCTTGTTGTCGTTCAGGTATTTGATATTGGTATCACCAGCAAGAAACCACAGCAACTCGTGGATAATACTTTTGAGGTGCACCTTCTTGGTTGTGAGCAGAGGAAAACCCTCACTCAAATCAAAGCGCATCTGATAGCCGAAGATACTGCGTGTGCCGGTACCTGTACGGTCGCCCTTTATCACGCCTTCGGTCATAATCTTATTCAGCAGGTCGAGATATTGTTTCATAGTCGTATAAGTTTCATATTTCCTTCGGAGTCCAACACAGCATAGTGGGGGTCTTCAATCCATTCGCCCAAAAAGATTACACGGCTACGTTCATTGAGCGCATAGTCCTCGGCGCAATGGATATGACCAAACACAAAATAGTCAATCGGTAGCCCCGTAGCCACCCACTCGCGGGCATATTTTACCAAGAACTCATCCTCGCCACGGAACTCCTCTTTGAGGGCTTTGGATTTTCGGCTCTTGGCACTCCACCACTTGCCAAAGCGCATCGACAAGTCGGGGTGCAGCAATTTACGGAACATTCGGCGCGCAAGGCTCGAACGGAACACACGGTTCATAATTCGGAGCATCGGTTGTCCCTCGGTCGAGATATTATCGCCGTGAGCCACCATAATGGTTTTGCCCGCGTGCGACACCAACTCTCCGCGATAGTGGACAATCATTCCGCACTCACGCTCAAAGTAGTTGCGCAACCACATATCGTGGTTACCCGTAAAAAAATGTACTTTTATGCCTGCGTCGGTCATCTCCGAAATCTTGCCGAGCGTACGGGTAAAACCCTTGGGCACTACCCTCTTATACTCAAACCAGAAGTCGAAAACATCGCCCACCAGATAGACCTCCTTGGCATCCTTGCGTATAGAATCGAGCCAACCCGCAAAGATTCTTTCGCGGGTGTGGTCATACTCTTCCCAAGTAAGGCCCAGGTGTACATCCGATGCAAAGTAGTACATTATTGCAACAGTTCGTTAAGTTTGTTTACCAATGCGCCACCAAACAAATCCTTACCCACAAGGTCGCCATTCTCGTCAATCAGGAATACTGCGGGCAGTGAGGTGATATTGTAAGCGGTGTAGGCCGGGCAGGCTGCGCCACGGAAGTCACACAGGTTAATCCACGGCAGTTGCTGGTTCTGCACAGCCGCAACCCACGACGGTTTGGAGGTATCGAGCGAAACCTGATAAATCTCCAATCCCAGCGGATGATACTCTTTGTAGATGGTTTTGAGTTCGGCATTTTGCACTGCGGCATCCTGCAAGTCGGCTTTCCAGAAATAGACCAGCGTAGCCTTATGTTTGGCCACCACATCGCTAAGTTCAACCTTCTGGCCATATATATTGGGCAGCGACACGGGAGGGAATCCCACAGGATTTGCCATCTTATCGGCCAGGGTATTGGATATTTTGTGCGACTCGTCGTAATTACGAATTTCGTTTTGAAGCGCCGCCAGATATTTCGACGACGGATAGGTACGGCTCACCGAATCGGCAACCATACGATAATAGACCACATCACCCTCGCCATTGAACAGCACCTCGTCATTGGGAAGTCGTTGGTGCAATGCATACACACCCGCAAGCGACGATGCATTACGCACCACAAACTCAATGTGCGAGCGTTTGATGGAGTAGTATTTGCGAATATAATCCGAGGTGAGTTGTTTGCGTGTTGCTTCGTCCGTCGAGTTCATATATTGGGTCGAGATGTCGGCCAACTCGGCGGCGCCCGATGTCAGCAGAGTGCTGATTTGTTGTACAGCCTCCGATTCGGGCGAACCCTCCAAACGGTAGTTTTGCGACAGACGACCAATCGACGACAATGTGATACGCTCGCCGGCCGACACGATAAGCGGAATAAACTCATCGCCCGTACGAACGTTATAGATTGTAGGGTCATTGTCGGCAAGTTTGATTTTGAAATCAAAGTCACCCTTTTTGTTGGTTATGGTCGAGTCCACGATTGCGGTACGTCCGGGAGTTACAATTTCGAGATATACGGAAGTATTGGCTCGGTCGGCAAAATGTCCGTTGATGCGCACCTTCGAGGGGTTACAAGCGCACAGCGACAACAACACAAGGGTCAGTACAGATAATTTCTTCATATTTAGTTACAAGAAAGTGTGTTCAATTATGCAAATATACGATTAAAATCACAAAAAGAACGTTTTTTGCTCCATCGAAGTATGCAAAATGCAAAAACTATCGGTCGGATTATTGGTGTCGGCCTTGTTGGCGTGCCTGTTTTTTGAAGTTTTTGCCACCGTTTTTCTTCTGACCGGTCCTTTTGTTGTATCCCGCAGGGCGCTGTTTATAGTCACTTTTGAGGTTTGTGATGGCAACTTCGTCCACTTCAATATCGTTTTCGGACATTCGTTTTATGTCCTTTATGATAACTTCGTTGTTGGGGTGCTCCTGATTGAACTCATAACTTTTGGCACGCATATATCGCGCTACATTTCCGATAGCATAATCACGGGCCACACGGTCGTTGGATTGCTCCACCTTGCGGATGATATTCTCGATATATTTGCCATAGTGTTTGAGGCGGATTCGTTTGCGAGGATACTCCAATTTGTGGGGAGTGGGATTGAGCGAACTCGGGTCGGGTGCTGGATAGGGTGAGTCCACATCCAACTGAAAATCAGACATTATGAATAGGTGGTCCCACAGTTTGTGGTTGAAGTCCGCCGAGTCGCGCAACGAGGGATTGACATTACCCATCATCGCCACCACGACGTATGCCTGACGAGTGCGTTGTGCGCGGTTTTCGATAGTGAGCAGATAGTTCACCATATCGTGAATGTGTCGGCCATATTCGGGCAGACGCAGTTTGGTACGCTGATAATTGTAATTTTTCAACATAATTCGAGGTGTCGTTATTGGGTGCAAAGATTGTCCGAGAGGTCAGGCGGTCTGTTCCGCAACGGCCAACGGATTGCGTATCAGCATCTTTGCAATACTCTTTAAAGGTCGGAAGTCGGGCTCGGAATGGATACTCCGCACCGCCGCCGAGGTTTTAGGATAGGATTTTGTTTTTGCTAACTTTGGGACAAATTTAATGCTAAATTTTTGATTTTTCAAGTATATGCTGAACGTTTTAATTATTGACACTCTGCGAGCCGTGCGCAATCAACTCTCGGAGCGATTGAGTTTCGAGGGATACACGACTCAGGCGGTGGCAGACTTGCAGGAATACTCCAAACTTGGTGCCGAGGCGGTACCCGATATTGCGCTGTGTGAGTCGGTAGATACGGGCTCCGAATTGGGTATTCCGTTTGTGTTGATTATGCACACCTCGTCGGTAAACGACGCTCTGGCGGCGGTGCGGGCGGGAGCCTACGATGCATTCTCAATACCTATGGATATGAACGGAGTGTTGGAGTGTCTGCGAAGGTTCGAACGGCAGAAGGATGAAGCACCTACGGAGAGTGTGCGTGCCCCCAAGCGTCGAAGCAATGGCGGTTACACCGATCCGATAGTTGGCGATTCGGCACCCATTCGCCACGTCAAACATTTGATAGACCGAGTAGCACCCTCCGAGGCGCGAGTACTGATTGTGGGCCCCAACGGCACGGGCAAGGAGTTGGTGGCTCGGTGGTTACACCAAAAGAGCAATCGTCACTCCGGGCCGTTTGTCGAGGTAAACTGCGCCGCCATTCCATCGGAACTCATCGAAAGCGAGTTGTTTGGTCACGAGAAAGGGGCTTTTACCTCGGCCATCAAGCAACGGCGCGGCAAGTTCGAGCAGGCAAACGGAGGCACACTCTTTATGGACGAGATTGGGGATATGAGTCTTGCCGCCCAAGCCAAAGTTTTGCGGGCTTTGCAGGAGAACAAAATCAGTCGTGTGGGTAGCGACAAAGACCTTGATGTCAATGTGCGGGTGGTGGCGGCGACCAACAAGAATCTGCGCGAGGAGATTGCACAGGGACGTTTCCGCGAAGACCTCTATCATCGTTTGAGTGTAATAGTGATTGCGGTACCGCCTTTGGTCGAACGCATCGAGGACATTCCGCAGTTGGTAGCCTACTTTGTAGACAAGATTTGCGACGACTACGGCATTGCCATCAAGAGTGTTACACCCGAAGCCTTACGCCATTTGGAGCGTCTACCGTGGACAGGCAACATTCGAGAGTTACGCAACGTAATGGAGCGTTTGATAATCCTCAGCGGCGACACCATAACAGCCGACGATGTGGTACGATATGCAGAGAGTCCCGTGTTCGTCTGAACACGGGACTCTCCGTATTTGGGGTTATGTGTGATTACAAACCGCGAACTCGTTTCTCCCACTCCCAAGCGCTTTTGAGAGTTTCGTCCAGAGTACGCTCTGCTTTCCAACCGAGTTCGGTTGCAGCCAAAGTGGTATCAGCCCACACCGACTCAACATCTCCGGGACGGCGACCTACAATCTTATAGTTAAGTTTCAGGCCATTGACCTTCTCGAAGGTATTGACAAGTTCCAGCACCGACACGGCACGACCTGTACCGATATTGAAAATCTCGTAGCGCTCCTTATTCTTATCATCCAGCATACGGCTCACAGCAGTAACGTGTGCTTTGGCCAGGTCTACAACATCGATATAGTCACGCAAGCACGAGCCATCGGGGGTGTTATAGTCGTCACCAAACACACTCAGGCACTCACGCACACCGGCTGCTGTTTGGGTAATAAAGGGTACCAAGTTGTTGGGCACACCTTTGGGCAGTTCACCAATCAGAGCCGAAGGGTGAGCACCGATGGGGTTAAAGTAGCGCAGGGCGATACCTTTGAGCGTTGCCGAAGCAGCCACAGTATCACGCAGAATATCCTCACACATCTGTTTGGTATTACCATAGGGCGAGGTTGCGGGTTTGCGGGGTGTTTGCTCGGTTGCGGGCAGCACATCGGGTTGGCCATACACCGTAGCCGACGACGAGAACACGATATTATTCACACCGTGACGGGCTGCGGTCGAGAGCAGGGTCACAAACGACTCGATATTATTGGAGTAGTATTTCAGCGGCTCGGCAACCGATTCACCCACAGCCTTGAATGCCGCAAAGTGAATCACAGCATCAATCTTGTAGTCGGTGAAAAGTTTGTCCATAGCCTCTTTGTCCAAGCAGTTCATCTCGACAAAGGGGATATTCTTGCCGGTGATGGCACGAACGCCCTCAACGCCACAGATGTCGGAGTTCGACAAATCGTCGGCAATTACAACATCATAGCCTGCGGCTGTCAATTCGACCGTGGTATGCGAGCCGATATAACCCGCACCACCGGTTACCAATACGCATTTACTCATAACTTTCGTTTTTATAGGTTTATTATTTGTTTCTAATATTTGTAGGTCATCCACTTATAGAGTTCCTTAAAGGTCGGTTTCTTGCCGTGCATAAGGATGCCGACACGATAAATCTTGCCGGCCAGCCACACCATAACCACAAACGTAGCATACAGCAGGACTATCGACAGCGCAACCTCCCAGAATGGAACACCATATGGCAGGCGTGCCATCATCACAATAGGCGAGGTGAAGGGTATCATACTGAACCACACGGCAAGTGCTCCATCGGGGTCGCTCATCGCTCCAAACATCACCACCAGCGCCACGATAATGGGAATGGTAACAACATTTTGGAACTGTGCGCTATCGCTTGCGTTATCCACGGCGCTACCCACAGCAGCAAACATTGCGGCATAGAGCAGATAGCCGCCCACAAAGAACACCAAAAAGCCACCAACCAGCGACAGTACATAGCCGGGAGTCGTGATAACGCTCAACACGCGGGTCATCTCCGATGTGGTTTGGGCCATTGCCACGGGGTCGGCCGATATCGAAGCCGCCGAAGCCATAACATCATCGGGGACAAACATATCCAGAGCCACTTTACCAAGGCCTACGGCAATAATAACCCACAGCGAAAATTGGGTTACGGCAACTGCGGCCACGCCAAAGATTTTACCCATCATAAGTTCCATCGGGCGGACACTCGAAACCATAACCTCCAAGACCTTATTGTTCTTCTCTTCGATTACGCCCATCATAACCTGCGAGCCGTAAATCAGCACAAACATATACATCAGAAAGCCGAACACATACGACACGGCATACGACAGTATACTGCTTGTAGAACTTTGGGCACCCTCCTCATCGATTGTGAATGCTCGGATTTGGATTTCGGTTTCGATTTCGTCGAGTATTCGATGAACATCGGCTATTTCGTAGGCATCAAGTTTGCGCTCCTCGACAATACGTTCGATGTCGTTTGCAACGATACTCTCAACCTCAATTGTCGAAGATTCAAACGAGTATAGTTCGACATCGCTACTATTTTGGAGAATATTCGCGCCCACAATCAGCACTCCCCAAGTGTCATCCTGGCGATTACGTTTGAGTGCCTCTGCATCCATATCCTCGCTCGCAGGGTGATAGACAATCTTGGGATGATTCTCCAACTTCTCGACCACAAAACCACTATGGTCAATCACAACAATATTTTTAACACCACTTGCACCTCGTGACGTAAGCCACGCCACAAGCGCAATCATACCTACCATCAGCAACGGAGTCAGCAGTGTGGTGACAATAAAACTCTTTTTGCGTACCCGCTCGTTCCACTCACGGGATACTATCAAACCTACCTTACTCATATCAACCCTCCGACACTTTATTGATGAAAATCTCGTTCATACTAGGGATAACCTCCGACAGCGAGCGAATATCCACCGACTCATTAATAAGGTTCACCACTCCGCGCAATGCAACGTCACTATGGAGTCGGAAACGCAATGTAGTATCCCCCTCCCCTGCGGTCAGGTTGATAGTTGCAGCCACATCCGAAAGGCGTTGTTGCAACTGCTCGGAGTCACCCACAAAGCGCACCTCATATACATTACTTCCGTGCTCTCGGCGAATATCCTCCAAGCGACCCGTAAGTATGTTACGCGAGCGATTGATAAGTGTGATATGGTCGCACACCTCCTCCACCGAGGCCATATTATGGGTCGAGAAGATGATGGTTGAGCCTTGGTCACGCAGGGCGAGCATCTCCCCTTTGAGCAGATTGGCATTCACGGGGTCGAAACCACTGAACGGCTCATCAAAAATCAGCAATTCGGGTTGGTGCAACACCGTAACCACAAACTGCACCTTTTGGGCCATACCTTTGCTCAGTTCCGACACTCGTTTATTCCACCAGCCCTCGATATTCAATCGTTTGAACCACCAGCGAAGGCGGCTCACAGCCTCACGGCGCGAGAGTCCTTTAAGGCGGGCAAAGTAGATAGCCTGCTCACCCACTTTCATATCTTTATAAAGTCCTCGCTCCTCGGGAAGGTAACCGATACGCACCACATCTTCAGGTGCCAAAGGGTGTCCATCGAACCACACGGCTCCACTATCGGGAGCCGTGATTCGGTTGATGATACGAATGAGAGTGGTTTTACCCGCACCATTGGGTCCGAGCAAACCATACACACATCCACGCGGAATTTCCAGCGAAACATCATCCAGAGCCTTATGCGCTCCGAACTGTTTGCTGACATGTTCAACTCTCAGTATAGGGTTCATCTCTTAGGGATGTCTAGTAACCTAAAATTAGATTTGTTGGGCAATATACTCGCCAACCTCCGAGGTCGAGTAGCATTTTTCGCCCTTTTGAGCAAGATCCTCGGTCACAACACCTGCGGCCAAAGCAGCATCCACAGCCTTACGAACAGCAGCGCCCTCTTCGGTCAGACCTACGTGTTCGAGCAACATCGCAGCCGACAAAATGGTAGCCATCGGGTTTGCAATGTTTTTGCCTGCGGCTTGGGGATATGAGCCGTGGATAGGCTCAAACAGAGCAACCTCCGAGCCAACACTTGCCGAGGGGAGCATACCCAGCGAACCGCTGATTACACTTGCCTCGTCGGTGAGGATGTCGCCAAACATATTTTCGGTAACAACAACATCGAAGTAGGTCGGTTGGCGGATAATCTGCATTGCGGCATTATCCACAAACATATAGTCGAGTTTGATTTCGGGATACTCGGGGGCGATACCTTGTGCAACCTCACGCCACAGACGCGAAGTTTCGAGCACATTGGCTTTATCAACCACAGTCAGGTGACCACGGCGTTTGCCAGCCAAATCAAATGCCAAGCGAACGATACGCTCAATCTCCTCGCGGGTGTATTTACAGGTATCCACAGCATAGGTATTAGCCTCGTCGCGGCCTTGGGGCTCACCGAAGTACATACCACTGGTCAATTCGCGCACGCACACAAAGTCGGCACCCTCAACCACCTCACGTTTGAGCGGAGAGCGGTCGGCCAGCGAATCAAACAGTTGAATGGGGCGCAGGTTAGCAAACAGACCCAATTTCTTACGCATAGCGAGCAGGCCTTGCTCGGGGCGCACCTTCGAGGTGGGGTTATTGTCATATTTGGGGTCGCCAATAGCACCAAACAGCACTACATCGCTATCCAGGCACACTTGGTGAGTCTCATCGGGATAGGGATTACCCGTAGCGTCGATTGCGCAAGCACCAACAAGCGCTTTGGTATAGGTGAATTTGTGACCATATTTGGCCTCAACGGCATTCAGCACGCCGACAGCCTGAGCGATAATCTCGGGGCCGATACCGTCACCCGGGAGCAAAGCAATTTTCAGTTCCATAGTATTTTGTTATTTTTCGACTTCTACTTTTTCGGTTACATTAAGAATGCGCAGCGCATCGAGGAAAGCCTCGGCAGCAGCACGGGTGGTGTCGGTATGGGCAGCAAAACCGTGAACGATTTTGTTGTCACACTGAACGTGAATATGCACACGACCAACGTCGTTACAGCCGCGGGTCATAGCCTGAGTCAAGAACTCGGTAATCAGTACATTCTCGTTGATGAGCGACTTGATTGCGGTAACAACGGCATCCACAGGACCGTTACCCGTTGCGGTAGCAAGGCGTTCATGGTCACCGAATTTCAGCACCACGGTAGCGGTAGGCACAAGTGTTCCGGTAGTAACCTGCAAGAATTTGAGCGAAATGCTCTGTTTTTTAAGACGGTCAACGTCACCCACCAGATACAGCAGGTCGTAGTCGTGAATCTCCTTTTTCTTGTCGGCCAAATCGAGGAAGCGTTGATAGATGTCGTCTACCTCCTCTTTGGTGAGGTCGTAGCCCAACAACTCCAAGCGGTGAGCCAAAGCGGCACGGCCGCTACGTGCAGTCAATGCAATAACCGATTCGTTGATACCGACATCTTTGGGGTCGATGATTTCGTAGGTTTCGCGTTGTTTGAGCACACCGTCTTGGTGGATACCCGACGAGTGGGCAAAGGCGTTACTACCTACGATAGCCTTATTGGGTTGAACAGGCATATTCATCAGGCTCGACACCTTGTGCGAGGCTTTGGTGATAAGCATCGAGTTGATGTCGGTGTCGATATCCACCTCTTTGTGGCAACGCAGAGCCATAACTACCTCTTCGAGCGAAGTATTACCTGCACGCTCGCCGATACCGTTGATAGTAACCTCTGCTTGGCGTGCACCATTCAGCACACCCGCCAGAGTGTTGGCGGTAGCCATACCCAGGTCGTTGTGGCAGTGGGTCGACAGAATAGCCTTATCAACATTAGCCACATTATCCATCAGATATTTGATTTTGGCACCATACTCTCCGGGGAAACAGTAGCCCGTAGTGTCGGGGATATTGACAACGGTAGCACCCGCCTTAATAACGGCTTCAACCACGCGAGCAAGGTACTCATTGTCGGCACGTCCGGCATCCTCGGCGTAGAATTCCACGTCCTCAACATACTTTTTGGCATATTTAACCGCAGCCACGGCTCGCTCGATAATCTCTTCGGGAGTCGAGCGCAGTTTGTCGTAGATGTGTTGGGGCGAAACACCGATACCGGTATGGATACGTTTATATTTGGCCAGAGCCAGAGCATCGGCCGCAACGTCAATGTCTTTTTGAACTGCGCGTGTGAGTGCGCAGATTGTGGGGCGCGACACAGCCTTCGAGATTTCGCGCACCGAGTTGAAGTCACCCGGGCTCGACACAGGGAATCCCGCCTCGATAATATCCACTCCGAGGGCTTCGAGCAACTTAGCCACTTCGATTTTCTCGGTAGTGTTAAGTTGGCATCCGGGCACCTGCTCTCCATCGCGGAGGGTGGTATCAAAGATATAAAGTTTATCTGCCATAATATAAGTTTGGATTTAATGATTATTCCACAAAATATCTAAATTGTGCAAATATACGGATATTTTACAAATATTCGGAGTTTCGAACTCAAAAAAAAGAGCGTCAATATGACTCACAACGAATCATTTGACGCTCTTCTATGGTTATTGGTCGTTTTCAGGCTACTTTTCAGGCGCGGCCAAGGATAAAAATAGCAGGTCGTTTGTTGATATCGGGCATCGGGCGACCTCGCCACACCTTGACGGGAGCGCTTGCCACATACTCCTCGGGGCCTGTCACATCCATTGCCACCGTAAGTATTGTTTCGGGCGACAGTGTGCGCAACATATCCTCCATAAGTTTGATATTACGATAGGGAGCCTCAATAAAGATTTGCGCTTGTCCTTCGGTTTGGGCACGTTTCTCAAAACGGCGCAGAGCCTGGCCTCGTTGGTCAGGTTTGACGGGCAGGTAGCCATTAAACGCAAAACTTTGGCCATTCTGTCCCGACGCCATAAGAGCCATAAGGATTGACGACGGACCAACCAAAGGCACAACTCTCACACCGTGGCGATGAGCCGCAGCAACAATAGCCGCTCCCGGGTCGGCAACACCGGGCAATCCCGCCTCCGAAATCACGCCACAATCACGACCCTCCAACACGGGGCGCAACAACCCTTCGACCTCCTTGGGGTCGGTATGTTCGTTGAGTTCGGCAAAGGTCAGCGAGTCGATAGGGCGACCCACACCTGCACGCGACAAAAAGCGGCGCGCAGTACGCACATTCTCAACCACATAGTAGTCCACCGATTGCAACACTCGGCCATTGGCGGCAGGCAACACATCATAAGGTTCGCCCTCGGCAATGGGGCACGGAATCATATACAGGGTTCCACTCATTACTCCTTGGTATAAATTCGTTTAACACGTCCCGACACTCCGGTCAGAATCTCATAACTGATAGTATTCAGCACACGCGCCATATCTTCGGCCGTATTTCCCGGAGTGGCCGAGAATACCGTAACCTCGCTACCCTCCGCAGCCTCGGGAATATCCGTGATGTCAATCATACAACTATCCATACATACGCGGCCGACAATAGGTGCCTTACCTCCCTCGACCAACATACTCCAACCGCCACAACCGAGGTGGCGATCCAGGCCATCGGCATAACCAATAGGAATGGTTGCAATAACCGAGTCGCGCGTCACAACTCCCTGACGGCCATAGCCTACGGTTTCGCCCGCCTTCAAACGAGCAACCCGCACAATTCGAGTACGCAACGATGCGATAGGTCTTAGGCCTTCTACTTCGTCACCAAAGCCATAGAGTCCTATTCCCAAGCGGCACATATCGAATTGGGCCTGCGGAAAGCGAATCATACCCGCAGTATTGCATATATGGCGAATAACACCTCCTCCCACGGCCTGCGAAATTCGACTGCTCAGGTTATCGAAATATTCAATTTGCGAGCGTGTAAAATCGTCCTGCGAGGGGTCATCGGCAACACACAAGTGCGAGAACACCGAACTAACACGCACCACATCCGACATTTCGCTCAGCATAGCCACCAACTCATTGTAATCCTCCGAGCGGAAACCGAGTCGGTGCATACCGCTGTCAATTTTGAGATGAATGGGATAGTCGGTTCGTCCTGCGGCTCTGACCACACGTTCGAAATCACTAAGCGAGCGGAAGTTATAAATTTCAGGTTCGAGGTTGTGCGCAACCATAAGTTCAAAACTATCGGCATCGGCATTCAACACCACGATAGGCATTGTGATACCTCCTCGGCGCAACTCCACGCCCTCGTCTGCAAAGGCAACAGCCAGATAATCCACTCCTTGTTGTTGAAGTGTTTGGGCAATCTCGCATCGGCCGTGTCCATAACTTGCAGCCTTAACCATAGCCGTAAGGCGCACCCCGGGACCCAAGTGAGA
>JAFTYJ010000056.1 GCA_017464745.1 Rikenellaceae bacterium
AACGCCTGCGTCGCGGCTGTTTCTACGACGTGCGCATCATCGAGGCCGACGAGTACGACCTGATAGCCGAAATCGTCTAAAAAAAAGATAAAACCACACTTACCAAAGGCACCCAAACGGGTGCCTTTTTGTTTTGTTCGGACCAAAACCACAAAAAAATCGGATAAAACGGCGGGAAAGAAAATATTTTTTCTATCTTTGTGAAGTATATATTGAGAAATAAAGTAGCCGTATGGCAGTAAACCCCATAATAACCAGCATCGAAGCCAAGGTTGCCCGCATCATTGAGGACAACCGTAAATTGCGTGGCGAGTGCGAAGCACTGACCGCCCAACGCGACAAACTTCGCGCTGAAAACCGCGCGTTGCAACAACGTGTGACAGCCCTCGACAAAGAGTTGTCGCACGCCAAACTCAACGCCGCACTTGCAGGGGATAAATCCGACAAGCGTGCCGCCAAAGCCCGTATCAACCGTCTTATGCGGGAGGTAGATTCGTGCATTGCCATGCTTACCGCCGAACAACACTAACAGAACTATATGTCGAAGTTGTCCATAACACTCAAAATCGCGGGAGGAAGCTACCCGTTCACCATTGACTCCGCCGAGGAAGAACTCTACCGCAAGGCCGAACGTCAAGTGAATGAGCAGATTGCGAAATTCAACAAAATAAACCTCCCCCAAAAGGACCACCTTGCAATGGCAGCCCTTGCAATCAGTATGGAGAACCTCCGACTCAAACAAAGCCGCAGTCTGGGCGAAGATATTGACCGTCTGGGCGAGTTGGAGAACACTATCGACAAATACCTGGGCGAATTGTAACCCGCCCAATACACGCGCACAATATCGGCAAGTGCCAATGGGGGTTAATTGCGACTCCGAGGTTCCGACATAAAGATTGATACCCGCATAGAATTCCTTACCACTTTGCGAAACTTAACACTTTTAAAACTTTTGAGGTTCGCTCTGTGTACCAAAAACAGGCCTTAACCACTCGCGTGGTGTGTCCCCGTGGCACCATTGGACGTTTGCGGTACTCGCAGGAGGCCTCACACAATGACTTATCGGAGATTCGTCAAACTTTGAAGGAATATCTATGCGGTTTTTATTTTGCAATACCTAAACAAACACAATAACAAACACTAAAAACAAAACTTATGACAACATTATGGATAATCGCAGCGGCCGGCGTATCGGCAGTGGTTGTGGGTGTCATTTCGTACTTCGGAATGGCCAAGATGACCGCCGCCAAACGCAACGCCATCCTCAAAGAGGCCGAGGCCGCAGGCGAGATGATAAAGAAGGAGAAAATCCTCCAAGCCAAGGAGAAGTTCATTCAGATGAAGAGCGAGCACGACCGCACAGTGAACGAACGCAACCAAAAGGTGGCACAAAGCGAGCAACGCGCCAAACAGTTGGAGAGCAACCTCCAAAACCAACAACGCGAACTCGACCGCAAAAACACCGAGCTCGATAAACAAAAAGAGAACCTGTCGCAACAACTCGCAGGCCTCGAAAAACGTAAAGAGGAGTTGGCTCGCACAATCAAGGAGCAAAACGCCCTGTTGGAGCAAATCGGCGGTATGAGCAGCGAGCAGGCCAAAGAGATTCTGATGGAGAATATGAAAGCCGAGGCACGCGCCGAGGCCGCAACCTATGTAAACGACACCATCGAAGAGGCTAAGATGACCGCCGGCAAAGAGGCTAAACGCATTGTGATTCAAACCATTCAACGCGTAGCCACCGAGACCGCCATCGAGAACGCCGTTACGGTGTTTAACATCGACAACGACGAGGTTAAAGGTCGTATCATCGGCCGCGAGGGACGTAACATCCGCGCTTTGGAGGCCGCAACAGGAGTCGAAATTATTGTGGACGACACCCCCGAGGCTATCATTCTGTCGGGCTTTGACCCCGTACGCCGCGAGATTGCACGCCTGGCACTACACCAACTCGTATCGGACGGCCGCATCCACCCCGCCCGCATCGAAGAGGTAGTAACCAAAGTGGAGAAACAAATCGAGGAGGAGATTGCCGAAGTCGGCAAACGCACCGCTATCGACCTTGGTATCCACAACCTGCACCCCGAGTTGATTCGTCTGATTGGAAAGATGAAATACCGTTCGTCGTATGGCCAAAACCTGCTGCAACACGCCCGTGAGACCGCCAATCTGTGTGGTATTATGGCCTCGGAGTTGGGCCTGAACGCCAAAACCGCCCGCCGCGCAGGTCTGTTGCACGACATCGGCAAGGTACCCGACGACGAGCCCGAACTGCCGCACGCAATCATCGGTATGAAGTTGGCCGAGAAGTACAAAGAGCGCCCCGACATCTGCAACGCCATTGGTGCCCACCACGACGAGGCCGAGATGACCTCGCTCATTGCGCCTATCGTTCAGGTTTGTGACGCTATCTCGGGCGCACGTCCCGGAGCCCGCCGCGAGGTTGTGGAGTCGTATATCAAACGTCTGAAAGAGATGGAAGACATCGCACAATCGTATCCCGGCGTGATGAAGACCTATGCAATTCAGGCAGGTCGCGAGTTGCGCGTGATTGTAGGTGCCGACAAGTTGGGAGATGCCGAGAGCGAACAACTCTCGCGTGACATCGCCAAGAAGATTCAAGACGAGATGACCTACCCCGGCCAGGTCAAAATCACGGTTATCCGCGAAACCCGCGCCGTAAGTTACGCCAAGTAGGGTGTTTACCGTCGCCTGCACGGCAACGAAAGGGGCTGACACGACATAGCGTTGTGCGGCCCGTTTTCGTGTTGCGGTGTCAGTCGGAGGTGACAAATTGGCAGACCGCTACACTCAAAGGCTGACAAATCCGCCCAAAATCCCGTTTGGCATACGGATTGATTATGGAAGGAGCAAAACCTATAAAGCAAAAGACAAACCCCTCCCCCCCCTTGTAATAAGGACCCCCTGTAACAAGGAAATAAAGGACTTAAAGGAATTAAAGTATTTAAAACCATAAAAAACAAACAAAAGACTATGAACGTTAAACCGCTTTCGGACCGTGTGTTGGTAGAACCCAACCCCGCCGAGGAGAAGACCGCCGGAGGATTGTTCATCCCCGACACCGCAAAAGAGAAACCCCTTGCAGGCACCGTAATCGCCGTAGGCCCCGGCACCGCAGAGGTTAAAATGGAAGTTGCCGTTGGCGACCAAGTGCTCTATGGCAAATACTCGGGCACAGAAATCAACATCGACGGTAAAGACTACCTCATTATGCGCCAAAACGATATTCTGGCTATCATCTAATCACACAACACAACTATGGCAAAAGAGATTAAATATAATGTAGAGGCCCGCGAGCTTCTCAAACAAGGTGTTGACGCACTGAGCAACGCCGTGAAAGTAACCCTCGGCCCCAAAGGCCGCAACGTTATCATCGACAAAAAATTCGGTTCGCCCGTAATCACCAAGGACGGTGTGAGCGTTGCCAAAGAGATTGAGTTGGAGGACAAATTCGCCAATATGGGCGCCCAAATGGTTAAAGAGGTTGCATCGCGCACCAACGACGACGCAGGTGACGGTACTACCACCGCAACCGTGCTGGCCCAATCGATTATCGGCGTGGGTCTGAAAAACGTTACCGCAGGTGCCAACCCTATGGACCTCAAACGCGGTATCGACAAAGCCGTTGCCGCTGTTGTTGAGAACCTTCGTGAGCAAAGCAGCGAGGTGGGTGGCAATATCGACAAAATCGAGCAAGTGGCAACCATCTCGGCCAACAACGACCGCACCATCGGCGCACTGATTGCCGAGGCTATGGGCAAAGTTAATAAAGAGGGCGTTATCACCGTCGAGGAGGCCAAAGGTACCGACACCTACGTTGACGTGGTTGAGGGTATGCAATTCGACCGTGGTTACATCTCGGCTTACTTTATGACCGACGCCGAGAAGATGGAGGCTGTTATGGAGCGTCCTCTCATCCTGATTACCGACAAGAAGATTTCGAGTATGAAGGAGATTATGAGCATCCTCGAACCCGCCGCTCAACAAGGTCGCTCGCTGGTGATTATCGCCGAGGACGTTGATGGCGAGGCTCTGGCCGCTCTGGTAGTGAACAAAATGCGTGGCGCACTGAAAATCGCAGCCGTTAAGGCTCCCGGCTTCGGCGACCGTCGCAAAGAGATGTTGGAGGATATCGCAATCCTGACCGGCGGTACCGTAGTTTCGGAAGACAAAGGTCTGAAACTCGACCAAGCAACCGTAGATATGCTGGGCTCGGCCGAGAAGATTACCATCGCCAAAGAGAACACCACTATCGTAAACGGCCTGGGCGACAAAACCGCTATCGACGCGCGTATTATGCAAATCCGCAAACAAATCGAGACCACCACTTCGGACTACGACCGCGAGAAACTCCAAGAGCGTCTGGCCAAATTGGCAGGTGGCGTTGCAGTTCTCTATGTCGGTGCTCCCTCGGAGGTCGAGATGAAAGAGAAAAAAGACCGTGTGGACGACGCTCTGGCCGCAACCCGTGCTGCTGTCGAGGAGGGTATCATCCCCGGAGGTGGTGTTGCCTACATCCGCGCAACCGCCGCTCTGGAAAACCTCAAAGGTGATAACGAGGACGAGAACACCGGTATCCAAATCGTACGCCGCGCTATCGAGGAGCCTCTGCGTCAAATTGTTGCCAATGCCGGTGGCGAGGGTAGCGTAGTAGTTAATAAAGTACGCGAGGGCAAAGGCTCGTTCGGTTACGACGCTCGTGCCGACAAGTACGGCGATATGTTGGAGGCAGGTATCATCGACCCGACCAAGGTAAGCCGTGTGGCTTTGGAGAACGCTGCATCTATCGCATCGATGTTCCTGACCACCGAGTGCGTGCTGGCCGAGAAGAAAGAGCCCGCACCCGCAATGCCCGGTAACCCCGCAATGGGTATGGACGGTATGATGTAATCATTCCGAGCATATAAGTTCGACCGCCTGTTTGCGAAGTGCAAGCAGGCGGTTTTTCGTTTACCCCAAAGAAGCGTGGCTGTTGTTCTATTTGCCTCCACTCGCGAGATGTATGACGCAGCAACACCAATTAACCCGCCCACCGAGAAGCAACCCAGCCGAAGGTTTGCGACAAAAGGAAGCGGGAGTTCGACATATCGAACTCCCGCTTAAATATCTACAAAACGGGGAGGTTTATTCCGTCTGTTTGGGCTGTCGTTTATAGTTAAACATTCGCTCGACCTCGCGGCGACCCTGCTCATTCAGACGAACGTGAAGGCGAACATCCATATCCTTATACTCAATGTCCATTATATCCCATTCGCCTTCGCGATGCGACACCAGGGTTGCACCGCCATACTTGATATTATTGGTGGGTTTCCAATCGCTCCAAATGGTCTTGAAAGCGCGATTTCCTTTCTCAATCATAATGGCGGGAAACATATTATACAGGCGTTTGATGGTCGAGAGCGAAAATGTCGAATTTAACATCGGGTAACTATCGCTCACAATCTGTACGCTCGACTTGGAGCCCTGAGCCGACACAGCCAGCGTGGACAGCACAAAAAACAGTGCAACAAAAAATTTTCTCATAGTTCTACGTTTTATGCTCACAAAGATACAAAACCTCGACACATCGCACAAATCCCCAACACAAAAAAATGCTCCAATCAAATGGTATCTTCGGGCGTAAGTTGCATAAAATAAGGTATCACGTTGTTTTTTCGAGCCAAAATTCATATCTTTGTCCATCATTTATGCACTAAACGCACCACTATGAACAGACTTTTCCCCCTTCTGTCACTCATCCTGCTGATGGTTGGTTGTTCAACCTACAAGGATGTCGTTTATCTTCAAGATGTTACAGACGGTGAATCCCGCCCCATCGGACAAGTTCAAGAAATCACAATCCAACCCTCCGACGTACTCAGCATCTCGGTCAACGCCGCCGAGTCCGAAAAAGAACTCGTGCTGCCGTTCAATATCACCCCCGTGATGACTAATACCGGCACCAGCCTTGACGACGCTACCGAAACAACTCCGCTATATGGCTACGTTGTGGACCCCTCGGGTTGCATCAACTTCCCCACCTTCGGCAAACTCCACGTGGCAGGAATGACTCGCAACGAACTCATAAACTTTTTGAGCAACAAACTTATCGACGAGGGACAACTCACCCGACCCATCGTTTCGGTATCGTTCCTCAACCTCAAAGTCAATGTTCTGGGCGAGGTTAATAAACCGGGAACCTACTCCATCTCGTCCAACAAGATGACCCTGCTTGACGCAATCAGTATGGCGGGCGACCTGACCATCTATGGCCGTCGTGACAAAGTGTTGGTTATCCGCGAAGAGGACGGCAAGCGAATCAACGCCTACGTCAACCTCAAAAGCAAAAGTCTGTTTGAGTCGCCCTACTTCTACCTCAAACAAAACGACGTAATCTACGTCATCCCCAACAAACGCAAAGCCGACCAAAGCACCATCAGCCCGTGGCTCTCGCCCGTATTGAGCAGTGTGGGTGTATTGGCCAGCATTGTCAGCGTAATTCTGAGCGCAATCCGTCTGTCGAAATAGTAAACCGCATAAACTATGGAACAACTGAATAACCAAAATATCACGGTCAAGCCCAACGATAAGGGCGAAGATACTTCGGCGTACAGCCTGCGCGACATCCTCGAAATGGTTGTAGCCAACTGGTATTGGTTTGTAATCTCCATTGGCGTGTGCATGGTGGTGGCCGTGTACTACGTCTACTCGACCCCCAAGATTTATAACCGCTCGGCAACCATAATGATTAAGGATAGCCGCCGTGGAGGTTCGGCCGCCGCAATCTTTGCCGACCTGTCGAGTATGAAGGCCATCCCCAATGTGGATAACGAGATGTTTATTCTGGGAAGCAAACGCCTTATGGAGAAGGTTGTCGACACCCTCGATTTGAATATCCGCTACACCTTCTCGGGCAAGGTTCGTACCATCGACCTGTATGGCCGTAGTCCCTTTATCGCAGAGTTCCCCGGAGGCTTGGATTGGCAATCCCTGCGATTGGATGTTATACCTGTGGATAGCGCCCGCATCAAACTGACCAACTTCCTGCTTGCCGGTCAAGAGGACCCCGACCCCACAATTATTTGGGCTGTTCCCGGTCAGGATGTGATGACCCCTATCGGTATGATTCGCATCTCGCCTACCGCCTACTACGACAGTTATCGCGACCGCACTGTCAAAGTCACCAAATCGCCGCTCGAAAGCACCGCTCTGCGATACAAGAACGCCCTGAGCGTATCGATGGCAGTCAAGGAGTCAAGTATCATCCTACTGAGCATCAACGACGTAAACCCCAAACGCGCCGAAGACCTGCTCAACGCCCTGATGCGAGCCTATGACGACGATATCAAAGCCGACAAGAATGTGGTTTTGGAGGTAACCAAAGACTTTATCAACAACCGTATCGTCGAGATTACCCGCGAATTGGAGAGTATCGACCAAGCGGCTCAAACCTACTCTGAGCGCCACAATGTTGTAGACCTGAGTTCTCAAACTTCGCTCAGTATCGAGGAGGCCAACAAGTATAAAACCGAGGCAATCGGTATCGAGACCCAAAAGATGTTGGTTAAGAGTATCCGCGAGTATATGAACGACCCCACCCGTATTTGGGAGGTTGTGCCCACCGCCGGACTTAACGACCAATATATCATCAACGCCATTGCCGAGTATAACGGCGGCTTGTTGCAACGCCGCAAACTGCTCGAAAGTTCGTCGGAACGCAACCCCGTGGTACAACAGGCAAGTTCGCTGCTGAACAGCCAACGTCAGGCTATCCTGAGTTATGTGGACAACCTGCTCAACCAATACGAGGTGTCGTTGCGTAACGCCCGTGCCCAAGAGGAGGCCTCGACCAAACAGTATATGTCGGCTCCGATGAAACTTATCGGCCAAACCTCCATTGAGCGTAAACAACGAATCAAATCCGAGCAATATATCTACCTGCTCAACAAACAAGAGGAGAACGAGTTGGGACGTGCCGTGTCGAGTAGCGAGTCGCGTATTATCGACGCAGCCTATGGCAGCAACAGCCCCGTAGCACCCCAAACTATGACAATCCTGCTGATTGCCCTTGTGCTGGGATGCGCCATTCCGTTCGGTGTTATCATCGTGCTGAATATGCTCAACACATCGGTTCGTGGCCGCAAGGATATTGAGGACGCACTGAGTATTCCGATGCTTGGCGAGGGTCCCCAATACTCGGGTAAACAACAAACTCGCGGTTTCCTTGTCAAAGAGAATGGTAAGGACGCTATCTCGGAGGCCTTCCGTATGATTCGCTCCAACCTGGGCTTTATGCGCCACGGCAACAAGAGCCAGGTTATTATGATTACTTCGACCAGTGCTGCTTCGGGTAAGACTTTCACCTCGCTGAACCTCTCCTACACTCTGGCAACCTCGGGCAAGAAGGTTGTGATTATCGACAACGATATGCGCAAACGCTCGTTGAGCAAACAACTCGGCGGCCGTAGTGTCGCAATGGGTCTGAGCCGTTATCTGTCGGACGAGAACGTCAGTGTAGACGAACTTATCAACCCGTCGAAGAGCCACGCCAACCTCGACGTAATCTTTGCGGGTCTGCAACCGCCCAACCCTGCGGAGTTGCTGATGGGCGAGCGCCTCGACCAACTTATTGCCGAATTACGCGAACGCTACGACTATATCGTCATTGACTCGGTACCCGCGCTTATGGTAGCCGATGCCATCATTGCCGACCGTGTGTGCGACCTGTGTATCTATGTTATCCGCGAGGGTAAGATGGACCGCCGTATGTTGCCCGACGTTCAACGCCTGGCCGACACCAAACGCCTTCACAATATGTCGGTAATCCTCAATGGTGTCCGCGATATGACCAAACGCTATGGCTATGGTTATGGCTATCGCTACGGCTACTATGGTTATACCTACACCTATGGCGAGGGCGACGATGTATCGATTTGGAGTTCGCTCAGTCGTAAGATTCGTGGCTGGATGGGTCGCCGCTAACGCCCCCTGTGCCACACCTAAACTCAAATCGTGGGCACAACCGATTGTCGGTGTGCCCACGATTTACAAAATCCAAACACTATGATTATCGCTATTGATTTCGACGGCACCTGTGTCTATCACGAATACCCCTACATCGGTAAGGATATTGGCGCTGCTCCGGTATTGAAGGAACTCACCGAGGCGGGCCACAAACTTATTCTGTTCACTATGCGCGACGGCAAACTGCTCAAAGAGGCCGAGGGCTGGTTCAAACAGAACAAGATTCCGTTGATGGATTCCAACCGCAATAAGGAGCAAACGCGCTGGACCTCGTCACCCAAAGTCCACGCCGAACTCTATATCGACGATAGTGCGCTGGGTATTCCCCTGAAATATGAGGACGGCCTTCCCCGCCCCTATGTCGATTGGGAGAAAACCCGTGCAATGCTGGTGGATTTCGGCATCCTGGACGAGTAAACCAACCGCAACCACATACCACCCCGACGAGAGAGTGCTCGTCGGGGTATTTTTGTACCCAGTGGGAGCGACGAAGAATCGACCAAATACCCATATTTCGCCAGATTTTGCCGACGAATTGCGTATTTTTACCGACAAAACCCTCCTAAAAATTTGGTCATCCAAGGTTTTATCCCTACATTTGTCGCGTGTTTTAAGCGCCCTTGCGCACACATTTTGACCAACAGAAAACTCTAAACAAGTGATTATCCGCACACTCAACATACGACAACTGCTGATTGCTGCCCTTTTGTGTGTAGCCTTCGCCCTTGCACCCTCTCGTGCCCAGGCGCAGTTCTCGTCGGTATCGGTCAATGCCATCGGTTGGGCTACGGGTAATATCAACGCCGCGGTGGATGTGAAACTTGACACCAAAGTATCGCTCGACCTTCCGCTATCGCTGTCACCCGTTATGAGCCAAAAGATTGGTTGGCAAAATGTGACCTTTGCCCCGGGAATTCGTTTTTGGACCACCGAGTTGTATCGCGGCTCGTTCTTCGGAGTCTATGCCTCAGGGGCGTGGTATCGCCTGCGTTACGACGGCTTCGACCGTAAGGGTTGGGCTACGGGCGTAGGATTCTCGTATGGTTACTCCCACCTGCTGTCCAAACGCTGGAACCTCGAAATGGAGATTGGATTCAGCGCAATCTACACCGCTTTCGACAAACGCGAACACCGCACCTATGGAGTGTGGGAGGATGAGTATTGGTGGCACACCCGTCGTGTGATGTTGGTACCCAGCAAACTTAAAGTATCGGTAGGTTATCTGTTTTAGAGTATGAGAGTGAAGGGTAACATACGGATGCTGTGGTTGGTTGTGGCAATGGTTACAACGCTTGGGTCGTGCACGGTCAAGGAGTGGACCGACGAGTACGTTCTGCGTAAGGCAGTGGTATTTTTTGACTACGCCGACAGCCTCGAAAGCGTGCGCCTGCAACTCCGCTACAACGGCTCGGTTTATCGTGATACGGTGATGACCATTACCACCGACCCTGCGGAGGTTACTTGGCTCTATAACGGCCGCTACAAAGCGTTGTCGCTTATCTCGACCGACAACTGCCCTATGGAGAGTGCCGACAACGGAACTATCATAATCTCGGCGCCCAAGAGCGAGGGCAACACTTTCGGTCCTGTGGGCGTGGTGTTGGCCAACGAGTTCTGGTTTGACGTTGTCAAGGGCGACCGCAAGGAGTTTGCCCCTCAGATGCAACCCCTCACCCGTGCAATGAGTCTGGAAGTGCGCGGCTTGGAGTGGGTGCGTGGTGGCGAGTCGCTGACATTTGAGTACGACTATGCCGTGGCGATGACCTCCGAGGGCAATATTTGGAGCCCCTCGGGACAAGTGGAGTACGCCACCTACCAACCCCTGACCTCGTATGCCGACGGCCGAATGACAGGCTGGTGGCACACAATCTTCGACAATACCGCCCGCGAACTACCCCTCCGACTTATTGACAACAATGGTCGCGTGGTGTATGAGCGCATCGTGACAATCGAGGACGACAACCGAGATAATACCATAAATATATTAATAGAGTTCAGCCGCACACATATTCACTGCACCGTTGAGGATTGGAGCGAGGTTGTGGAGCGTGTGACGGTCGATATAGAGTAATGAACAACCGAGTACACATAACGATATGCCTTCTGGTGGCGTTGGTGCTGACATCGTGCAAAAACACGGAGTCAGACACCCGTACAGCCTCGGCTTCGTCGCAAATGGTTCTTCGCACGGCGGTGGCACAAAGCACCTCCGAAGTTGTGGACTATTGCGGTGTGGTAGCCTCGAAGAGTGCCGACGGTTGGGCAACCAACCCCGACAGCAAGGAGTGCCCCCGCTGGGAGGGTCGTTTCCTGAACGGTATCGGCTCGCTCTATGTGTCCAACCCCTACTACTATCAGGCCGGCACCTATGACTTCTACCTTGTGGGACGCAACTCGTCGGAGGGTATTTCGACCACCAACGGTGTCTTTGAGGTCGGCGGTGGTAAGGTTGCCGACAACGACGTAATTATGGCTTCGATTGAGGGCGTGGCTATGGACGGAATCAATAACGCTCAGGCCGTGGCCGAGTTCCGCCACCTGTTTGCACAAGTTCGTTTCGAACTTACGGTGCGAAGTGTGGAGGGCGTGACCGAAGATATGGGCGAGTTCAGCCTGCTGGACATCTCGCAACTCGGTCTGCGTATCAACGGCCGTGTGGATATGAACAACCTTCCCTCCGATGCCCCTATGACCCCTGCTGATAATGCGACACTCACCTCGGCACGCTTTGGCGAACGCTATATGGTTGTGCCCCACAGTGCGGAGTACCCCACTCCGAGCGAGTGCACAATACGGGTTAGAGTCGATGGTCGTGACTTTGATGTTGCGATGTCGGGCAACCTGAGCCTCAATGCAGGCAAGTGTCGTGTGCTGACCCTGATTTACGACGGCTTTCAGGTTACCCAGGTTAAGATTCCGCAATGGAGCGTCGGCGAGGATATCTCGATGGGCGAGGGCGGTGACAACCCCGGTATCGACATCCCTCAATGGAACATTCCAAGCAACTAATTAAAATAATAATAACAAAACAACACATTACAACAATGAAAAAGATTTTCACCATTATGGCTGCCGCTCTGGTATTGGGCGGTTGCACCAAAGGCGAGGATATGACTCCTGCCAACGACACTATGGCTAATGTACGCTTTGCAGCAGGCACCACAACTATCGACGTTCGCTCGACCCGTGCCGACGGCCAAACCTACACCGGTGTTATCGGTATCAACCCCGAGGGTGAGGGTTGGGAAGTAGCACCCCAAAGTGACGTTTTGGGTTGGGAGAGCACACTTTCGACCACCTCGAATGCACTGAGCATCAGCGGTACCGCAGTTAAAGACGGTGCTGTTCAAATCAAATCGACCGGTGCAGGCGATGCAGAGTTTGTAGCCGCAGGTGTTGCCGAGGGCGCACTGTCGATTTCGGAGGGCGTGGTAACCTTGACCGCCAATGGCAATGGTACCGAACTGACCAACGACTACATCTACGCTGCCACCGCAACCCCCGTCAATGGCAACGCAACCGTAGCCTTCGCTTTCTCGCACGTTATGGCCAAGATGCGTATCGAACTCTATGAGCAAAGTTACGACAACGCCAAAATCACCGAGGGTGTGACCATCAGCGGCGTTAGCAACCTGGCTCTGGTGCGCGACGGCCAATTGGACATCACCAATGGCGAGGTTAGCGCAACCGGCACCTCGATGTTGGCCGAAATGGCTCTCAACACCGAGTACTTCGTGCTGCCCCAAACCATTGAGGCTGCCAAAACCTTCACCGTAACCTTCAATGGCAAGGAGTATCCCGTAGCCATTCCCGAGGGCGGTATGAATCTTAGCGCCGGCAAATGCCGTGTAATCCGTCTGTTGGTCACCGGCTCGGGCATCACCTTCACCGCAACCCTCGAAGAGTGGGCCGACGAGAACACCGACATCAACATCCAATAGTTTCCACAACAGATGAAACGCATAACCTACATACTTACCCTTGCGGCTGCCGCGCTGACTGTTATGAGTTGCACCAAAGGCAACTACGAGCCTGCCGACAGCCCCAAGGAGGTTGAGGTGGAGTTCTGCTCGCAGTCGAGTTTCAGCGTCAGTTTCACTCGCGCCAACGAGAACACATTTGGCGGTGTAATTGGCGCTCGTGGCAACGATGCGTGGGAGTTGACACCCGAGAGTGTGACCTTTGAGGGTCTGACAGGCAACGCCACCACTCCCCAAACAATCACCACCTCGCCCGAAACCGTAACCCTCCCCACCGGAGCCTACACATTTGTAAGTTGCGCCATTAGCGGTAACGGCAGTGTGAGCCTCCAAGACGACAAAGTCACTCTTACGGGAGGCGCTCAAACCACCGACAACGACGTGGTATGGGCACAACGCACGGCTACCGTGCGTGCTTCGGAGGACGGCAGCCCCTTTGGTGTGGAGTTCAACTATGGCCACGTATTCTCGGCGGTACGCTTTGAGTTGTCGGCCACGGGTATCGCCCCCGATGAGTTGATGGACCAAACCTCGATTGAGGGCGTTGGCAACCTCGGCCTTGTGACCGATGGCGTGCTGGACATCCTCTCGGGCGAAGTTACCGCAGGCAATACCCTGCTTGCAGACGACATTGAGTGGCGCAAGAACTACTTGGTTGTCCCCATCACCTCGACCGCAGGCGAACTCTGTGTTGTTTATCGCGGCACGGAGTACAAGGGTACTCTTTCGCCCAAAGTTTTTGAGGCAGGTCGCCGCACCGTAATCAGCATTACGCTCAACACCTCGACCCTCGGCTTTACGGCCACGGTTAAGGATTGGGACGAGATTATTGACGACAGCCTCACACTCGAATAAACACCACACAACACCCCTCGGAAGTTGAGAAGAATTGACCCATACAAGATTTTGCTTGGCAGCCTGGTAGCGTTGCTGGCTTGCTCGTGCGGTATCTCCTACAAGGCTACGCGGACTCACAACATCGACCCCACGTTGCCCCAAAAGAAGGCACCGCGTGTGGCTCGCTTTGCCCAAGACACCTCGTTTGCCGACAACTTCACAGTGTGGGAGAAGGACGACAGCACCACCCTCTATATGCTCGACCGTGTGGTCGATGAGGCTACGGGCGAAGAGATGGCTTCGGTCAATATGGAGGCTATCACCGTTATGGCGAGCAGCAAGACCGTGGTCGAACGTCTGGGCGAAATCACCATCGACTTCAATGTGAGTATCCCACGCTCGATGCAGGACACCCGCTGGTGTCTGAACTTTGTGCCCGTGGCAGTCGATAACTTCGGTGTCGAACAGGTACTCGAACCCGTGGTAATCAAGGGTGAGCTGTTCAGCGATGTCGAGAAACGCCACGTTTGGCAGATGGACACCTATCTCAACAAAATACTGGGTGAGGAGGGCGAATCAACCACCAACACCATTCTGTTGGCCAAATACTACGAGGCCCTCAATGCCCAACCCACCGAGGCTCGCCGACGCAAAGTCCGCAAAACATTTGAGGAGACAATCCGTTTCCCGCTCAAAACCGAGGTCCGCTTGGACTCGGTAATCCGCCACCGTTCCGACATAACCTACTACTATCGCCAGACGGTCAA
>JAFTYJ010000057.1 GCA_017464745.1 Rikenellaceae bacterium
CCCGTGTATGCATTTTGAGAAACGTAGTTTCTCATCCCCCGGTTTGCGGGTCGTTTTTGGTTCTTTTGTCGATACAAAAGAACATAAAAGAGTACTCTTGCCATCATTTGGTGCGTAATAATAAAGTTCTTTTGGTAGAGCCCAAAAGAAGCAAAAGGCTTTTTGCCTTTCGTTTTTTCGTGGTATGTGTGTAGTGTCTTGCTAAATCGGCCGCTATCGCGCGATAAAATCGGTCGCCGATTTTTGCCGCTCGCCCCTCCCCACATACTTAATCACGAAAAATCCGACGGCAATCTTTTTATTGTTTTGTTTATCAAGATGTTATATTTGGAGAAACGAAGGTCATTCGTTACTACTCGCACTCATCAAAGATTAATAAAAGTGGCCTTGCCACCTTTTGTCGATACAAAAGAACGTAAAAAAAAGTGGCTCTGCACCTTTTGTCGATACAAAAGAACATATAAAAGTGGCCTTGCCACCTTTTGTTGATGCAAAGGAACGTATCCAAACCAAAAAAAAAGAGTACAATCACAGGATTGTACTCTATATATATTATAATAGGTATCGGATTATTTTTTGATGATGGTGCGGATGATTGTGTCGGTTGCACCGCAGTTTTGAGCGACATAGGTGCGTGAGGCATTGCCGCTTTGGGTGCGCAGGGTTTGGTCGGTCAGCATATCGCTGAGCCATTGCTCAAACTCTTTGGCCGACGAGATACTGCGTGCAGCACCGCGCTCAATCAACTCGCACGCCTCGCGGAAGCGTGTATAGTTGGGGCCAAATGCCAAGGGAACACCAAAGGTTGCGGGTTCGAGGGTGTTGTGGATGCCGACTCCGAAACCGCCACCCACATAGGCCATATCGGCGTAGTTGTAAATGGCCGACAGGATGCCGATGGTGTCGATAATCATCACCTGATACTTTGCCAAGTCGGCGTCATCCGTACGGGTGTAGCGAATAGCGCCACCCTTGACGCGGCTCATAAGGTTGTCGATACGTTGGTCGTCCATCTCGTGCGGTGCGATAACCCATTTGACCTCGGGGTGGGCGTTGATACTATCAATCATAGCCTCCTCGTCGGGTCCCCAGGTGCTGCCAGCCACCACCATAGTTTGTTCGTTTTTGAACTGTTCGACGGTGTCGATGCGGGTTGCGGCTTCGCACAACTTGGCCACGCGGTCGAAGCGGGTGTCACCGGCCACCATCACATTGTTGAAACCTATCTCGGCGAGCAACTTTTGGGAGTTCTCGTTTTGGACAAATATGGTTTCGAATGTTGTGAGTGCTTTGCGCCACGCACCACCCCACGGGCGGAAGAATATTGCTTTCGGGCGGAAGATTGCCGAAATCAGGAAGGTGCGGCAACTCGAAGCGCGGAGTGCTGCGAGGTGGTTGAGCCAGAACTCGTATTTGATGAATACTGCGATTTCGGGTTTTACGGTGCGGATAAACTCCTCGGCACATCCGGGGGTGTCGAACGGCATATAGAACACGTAGTCGGCACCGCTGTAATTTTTGCGAATCTCGTAGCCCGAGGGCGAGAAGAATGTAAGCAGGATTTTGTGGTCGGGGAGTTGCGCGCGCACAGCCTCAATGACAGGTCGTCCCTGCTCGAACTCGCCAAGCGATGCGGCGTGAAACCACACGATATGTTCGTCAGTAGGAATGCTCTTGCGGATGCGTTCCATCAGTCCACGACGACCCTCGACCCATCGCTGGATTTTGGGGTTCCATCGTGCTGCCAGGCGTGCTCCGCCGATAATAAGGTTTATTCCGATATTATACCAGGTCATTGCTTTCGGTTACGTCGGGCGCAAAGATACGCCTTTTTTCCTTATAAACCAAACCCTTTACCAGCGTGATACAATAGCCTCGGGAATGTATTCCAGTTGGGGCGAATTGTCGTCCGTGAGGGTTATTGCAATAAGGTCGATTTGGGGGTTAAGGTCGGTGTCGTGCAAAGCCAGATAGGCGGCCACGGCACGTCGCAGAGCCCTCTGTTTGGTTGGGTTGAGCGTCTCTTCGGGTGCAAGGAATGAGTCTTGGTTGCGCGTTTTGACCTCCACAAAGTGGATTGTGTCGAAGCGTGTCGCTACGATATCCAATTCGTAGCGACCGCTTCGCCAGTTGAGTTCGGCGATTTCGAATCCGTGTTCGCGCAACCACTCGGTGGCCAGATGTTCTCCCAGCCGTCCGTGTTCGGAGTTCAGCATTGCCTACAACAGGAACGACAGGTCGTCGCCGGGGTTTACTTCGAAGGTTTCGGTGCCCTTGCGGAACATACGCATCGGACGCGCACCAATCAACTCCATACGGCCACTCTCGACAAGCAGCATACAGCCCTCGCGCAGACCGGCAACCCACATTCCGTCATTGGCTTCGATGTATTCGAGGATACGTTGCTCGCGGGTTTCGCCTGCGTGACCCTCGGGGTGAGTGTCGAGGTAGTGGGGGTTGATTTGGAACTTGACAGCACTTACAGCACCAAATGATGCGGGTTGCACAATGGGCATATCGTTGGTGGTGCAGATGGTGGGGCAGCACACGTTGCTGCCTGCGCTCCAACCAACATAGGGAACGCCTGCCTCTACACGCTCACGAATAGCCTCTACGACACCCTGTTCGTGCATCTTTTTGAGCAACGCAAAGGTGTTGCCACCACCTACGCAAATGGCCTCGGCCTGACGAATTGTTGCCGCAGGGTCGGCATCGCGGTGAATGGAACGAACTTTGATACCAATCTCGTCGAAACGCTCCTGTACTTTGGCCTCGTAGGCGTCGTACGAGAAGGTCACAGCGGCGTAGGGAACAAAAGCAACCTCCTTGACACCTTGGAGGAACTGCGCAATGTTGCCGATGGGATATTTTAAATAGGGCTCGCCTGCGGTGGTCGAGTTGCTGATAAGAAGGAGTCGTTTTTGGTTGTCCATAGCGGTGATTTTATCAATGTAACTTTCGATTGTGTGCGGGAAATGGGCGTGCTCCAAGGCGTGAATCTTGGTTGCCAGGCTCTCGGGAGTGTCGTCGCTGCTCACGGGAGTAGTGTATTGTGCAATGATTGTGCCTCGGTCAAAATGCTCGTCAATGGTGTGAATCGTGATGCCCGACTCGCTCTTACCGGCCTCAATTACAGCACGATGAACGTGGTCGCCATACATACCCTTGCCGCCAAACTTGGGCAAAAGCGCCGGGTGGATGTTGATGATACGGTCGGGATACGCCTCAATCAGGCATTTGGGCACGAGCGACAAAAAACCGGCCAAAATTACCAGGTCAATGTCCCTTTTTCGCAGTTCGGCCAACGGACGGGCTCCACTGCGAAAGTCGGCTCTGGTGAGGGCTAATGCTTCGATACCAAGGTTTTGCGCCCTTGTGAGGGCATAGGCTTCGCGGTTGTCCGAAATGACCACCGAAATGTTTGCTTTTTCGGAATTGGCAAAATGTTCGATAATTTTTTGGGCATTTGTACCCGATCCCGAAACGAGGATTGCTATCTGTTTCATTATCAGTGTTTTGTAAAATTATTTTTCGGTTTGGGACTAAAAAGTCGCTAATTTTTTACAAAGTTAATAGAAAAAGTGTTACTTTTGTGCTGATTTTTCGTCCGAAGTACAAACTTAAACGAAATAATTTTTTTGTTCAACTAAAAATTGATTATTATGTCAGCAATTGAAGCAAAAGTAAAGGAAATCATTAAGAACAAACTCGCAGTGAGTGAGTCTGAGATTACCCCCGAAGCTAGCTTTACCAACGACCTCGGTGCAGACTCGCTGGACACCGTAGAGCTCATTATGGAGTTCGAGAAAGAGTTCTCGGTTACCATTCCCGACGAGGATGCCGAGAAAATCGGTACCGTAGGCGACGCTATCGCTTACATCGAGGAGAAAAGCAAGTAATAAGAGGTACTTTACTGAAAAGTCAACTTCGCAGATTTAATTATTCCTAATTAAAACAGAGGGCTAATAGTGATGAGTAGAAGAAGAGTAGTGGTGACCGGAATAGGCACGATTAATCCCCTGGGTAACAACATTGGCGAATATTTTGCAAATTTGGAGAAAGGTGTTAGTGGCGCTGCCGAAATCACACTCTTCGATTGCTCAAAATTCAAAACCCAATTCGCCTGCGAAGTGAAAAACTTCCATCCGGAAGATTACTTCGATGTCAAACAACTCCGCCAGCACGACCGCTTTTCGCAGTTCGCGCTGATTGCGGCCGACCAAGCAATCAAAGATTGCGGTATTGACCTGCAAACGGCCAATACCGATATGATTGGCTGTATCTGGGGTTCGGGTATCGGAGGACTTGATACTTTTTATCACGAAGTTAAGGGCTTTGTCGAGGGAGGTTATACCCCTCGATTCAGCCCTTTCTTTATTCCCCGTATGATTGCCGACATCGCCGCAGGTCAAATCGCAATCAAATACGGTCTTAAAGGTCCTAACTATTGTACGGTGTCGGCGTGTGCTTCGGCCAACCACGCACTTATCGACGCCGCAATGTATATCCAAAGCGGTCGCGCCGATATGATTGTGACCGGTGGTAGCGAGGCCCCCATTACCGTTCCCGGCCTGGGTGGTTTCAACTCGCTCAAAGCGCTCTCTACACGTAACGACAACCCCAAAGCAGCATCGCGCCCCTTCGATAAGAACCGCGACGGCTTTGTGATTGGCGAGGGTGCAGGTGCCTTGGTGCTCGAAGAGTTGGAGCACGCTCTGGCACGTGGAGCAAAAATCTATGCCGAGGTGGTCGGAGGTAGCATTGGCGCCGACGCTTACCACTTCACAGCCCCCCATCCCGATGGCGAGGGCGCGGCTAAGGCTATGAGAGCCGCAATCAATGAGGCGGGTATTGAGCCCTCGCAACTCGACTATGTCAATGTTCACGGTACTTCGACTCCTCTGGGTGATCTTCCCGAGTTGAAGGCGCTGATTGATATTATGGGTGAGGCCGCCTACAAAGTTAATATCTCGTCGACCAAGTCTATGACGGGTCACTTGCTGGGTGCCGCAGGTGCTATCGAGGCGCTTGCTTGTATTATGGCAATCCAAACAGGCGTAATTCCTCCCACCATCAACCTTGATGAGGTGGATGAGCGCATCGACCCCAATCTGAACCTGACTCCCAACGTTGCGCAACGTCGTGAGGTTAAGTATGCTATGAGCAATACTTTCGGTTTTGGTGGACACAACTCGACGGTGATTCTTGCCAAGTACGAGTAATCTCCCATTGCATATGTTTGACACCCTGCGTACGAAGTACTATATACGTTTCTCTCAGGACGGTCAATACTATCGAATGGTTGCAGACTTATTCGGTTTCTGCCCCAATAACATCGAACTTTACAAACTTGCGTTGGTGCATCGTTCGGCGACTATTACGTTGCCCGATGGGTCGCACCTTAATAACGAACGCCTTGAATTTCTGGGTGATGCGGTTATCGAAACTGTTGTCTCGGACTACCTTTTCGTGGAGTTTCCCGACTTCCGCGAGGGCGAATTGACAAAATTACGTACACGACTTGTGAGTCGTGTGGCGTTGGACGACCTCGCGCATAAAATCGGACTCGACGAATGGGTTATATGCCGAAATTCGGGTGAACAACGCAAAAACCTGTTGGGTAACACCTTCGAGGCGATGATGGGTGCAGTGTATCTCGACAAGGGATATGATTTTGTCAATCGCTTGATAATCAATAATCTGTTTGCTCGTTTTGTGGATATTGACGAGGTTACGGTCGAGGAACGCGACTTCAAGAGCCGACTTTTGGAGTGGTGCCAGAAGAGCCACCGTACCCTTCGTTTTGCCACATCGCCCAATAGCGCGGAGTCGGAACTTCCCCGCTACCACTCGGTGGTCTATATCAGTGGCGAGCAGATGGGTGAGGCCGATGGCGCTACCAAGAAGGAGGCCGAACAAACTGCCGCGGCTATCGTGTTGCCGTTGGTGTTGTCGGATGAGATAGGCGATTATATTCTCGATAGTATCGACTCAATCTCGGAGTCGATGGAACAAGATGGAAAATCCACGCAAAATAGTTAGAGAGAGGGCCGTTGCATCGGGAATCGAAGTGCTGAGCGACAATGAGTTACTGCTGTTGCTTGCCGATGATGTGTCGCCGACCGAGGTCGAAAAACTGCTCGAACGTATGGGCGGCTTGGGTGGCGTGTGTGCTGCCGATATTCGTGAGTTGCGCAAGTGCGAGGGCTTTGGTTTGCAGAGTGCCGTGCGCTTGGCGGCGAGTGTCGAGTTGGGTCGTCGTGCTGCCGAGTTGCGAAGCGAGCAGGTGGAGTTTGTCGCCTCGTCGGAGGATGTTCGACGTATGTTTGCGGGACTCGGGGCGTTGGCCCACGAGGAGTTTTGGGTGGTCTATCTCAACTCGGCGGGTCGTGTGCTCGAACGCCGACGCATAAGTCAGGGCGGAGTGAGTATGACGCAGGTGGATATCAGGCTGATTGTCAAACGTGCGCTCGAACTGCTTACCACGAGTGCCGTTATGGTGCACAATCACCCTTCGGGAGTTGCAGCACCGAGCAGCGAAGATATTGCGCTTACCGACCGAGTGGTCAATGCGCTGAAACTCTTTGATATTCGTCTTGTGGATCACGTGATTTTTGCCGCTGGCGAAACATACAGTTTCTGCGCCGAAGGTCGTATCTGATTGTTGTTTCGGGCTCGGCCGTTGGTCAATTCACTAAAAAATAAGAGGGTGTCCCCAGGGGACACCCTCTTTCGTCGTTGGTTACAAACCGTTGATTACCACTCCAAAATCTTGCGGAAGTCGTACTCCTCGGGGTTAGCAACATACTCTTTTGCAGCCTCGTAGTCCTCGGGAGTGATGTAGCAGAGGATGTTGTTTACGATAGCGCGGAACTCGTCCGAGTCAATGTTAACCAAACGGGGAGGAATCTTGCCGGTGGTGGGGTCTTGGAGGTCTTTCAGGTAGAGAGGCGAAATGTTACCCTCGCTGTCGGCGTAAACCATACAGCCTGTTTTGCCCTCCGAGTAGAGTTGGTAAACACCCATACCCAGTTGCGAGCAGTAAACCAAGTCATAAGCCACGGGAGTTTGGCAACGAACCTCGTAACCAATCTCAGCGGGACGGCTCTGAACTTTGATTTTCAACTCTTTGAGTTTGTTCTCCAACATCTCGTTGAAGATGTGTGCTTTCGACACTTTACCCAACTCGGGGTGACCGTGGTCGTCATACGAGAAGTGAACGCCGCTCTTGGCAATCTCCTCGGCGCTCAGAGCGTGGAATACACCCTCCGAGATGATGGCAGCACCGTAGTCCATACCCATAATCTTACGTTTGATGATAGACGAAACAACCAGGTTTACAATCTTCTCGACGGTGATGGTTGTTTTGTCAAACATCTCGGGGATTACGGTCATAGGGAAGTGGCAAGCAGCGCCGATACCCCAAGCCAAGTGGCCTGCGCTACGACCCATAGCAGCCAGAACGAACCAGTTGCCGCTGGTGCGAGCATCAACGTAAACGGTACGTGCAATCACAGCACCCTTATCTTTGGCCGACTCGTAACCGAAGGTAGGAGTACCTTTGGGCAGAGGAAGGTCGTTGTCGATAGTTTTGGGAACGTGGATATTGGCGATAGGATATTGTTTGGCCTCCAAGAACTTGGCAATACGGTTGGCGGTCGAAGCGGTGTCGTCACCACCTACGGTAACCAGCAGTTTGATGTTGTTCGAGGTGAAGAATTCGAGGTTGAAATCGTTCTCGAAGTTTGCGTCGGTGGGTTTGAAACGGCTCATTTGGAGGAACGAACCACCGCGGTTGAAGATGTCGTCGGCCAAGGGGAAGTCGATGTCGACCATACGGGGGTTCTTGTGGAACAGGCCCGAGTAGCCCTCGTGCAGACCGATTACACGGTATCCTTTGTTGAGGAAGGTTTTGGCAACGCTGCCGACTACGGTGTTCATACCGGGAGCAGGTCCACCACCGGTGAGAATTGCAATAGCTTCTTTCATAAGTGTATTACTGTTTATATGGTTTGTAATTTGTTGCTTTCGGAGCATAATTTGCCCCAAAAATACAAATTTTTTTGATAATATCTCAATAATTTCGCCTAAAAGAGTGGTCGCCACCCTTGGAATTTGAGATTTTGGGTGGAAGACTCCGAAACTTTTCGACACAAACGTGTGCGCTCGAAAGTTGCAAGGCTAAAATAGTGGTTGCGAAAAAAAGCCCACTCGCAACTTTAAGTGATTTTTTAGAGCGTTTTCTATTCTTTTTTAGATTTTTTTGTTATCTTTGCGTGCTACCAAATGTGTAAAGTGCCTTTTCGAGGGTTTGAATTGAGGTTCGAGCGGTCGAAAAAGTACTTGCCCTTTTGGCATTTCCCGGGGTGCACATATATTATATGTATGTCGTTGGGGAGTGTCGGGCGGATGATTGATTTTAGGACAAAAAACTATTAAAATCTTATGAATATGAAGAGAATTTTTACTGCAATTCTGTCGCTTGCACTTGTAAGCGCTGGTTTCATCGGTTGTGAAACTGAAACTCCCCCCGCAGTGGAGAAAGACCTGGGTAAAGCTACTATCGCTATCGAAGGCGTAGGTGAGTCGGCTGAGGTATTCTACTATGGCGTGGAGAAAACCTACACTCTCGAACACGTAATCAACGACGCTACCGTTTCGGCTCCCCAAGGTTGGACTGCAACCTATGATGCCGCGAACAACGAACTGACCGTTTCGTCGCCCGCTACCGCAGGTACAGGTGCCAAATCGGGTGCTGTTGTTGTTAAAGGTACCGACAACATCAAACGTGAGGCTACTGCAACTCTGAACGTTACTGTTCGCGAGCCCGATGCTTATGCATTTGCTGATGAGGCTTTCCGTAACTATCTGGCCAAGAACTATGGCGGTGAGGATGGCGTTCTGTCGGCTGACGAACTCGCTGCTATCACCGTTCTCGACCTCCGTGGCACCGAGATGGCTCCCAACTTCCGCTATGAGGGTCTGGGTATCACTTCGCTGGATGGTATTGAACAACTCGTGAACTTGGAGAAACTCTATATCTCGAACAACAATGTAGGTGAGGTTGATCTGAGCGCCAACACCAAACTGCAAGTTCTGCACTGCTACTTCAATGGCCTGTCGAGCCTCGATCTGAAAGCCAACACCGCGCTGACCGAGCTCTACTGCTTCCACAATAACCTGACTTCGCTTGACCTGAGCGCCAACACCGCTTTGACCACCGTTTACTGCCAAAGCAACGCGCTGACCGAGGTTAAATTCCCCGCTAACAGCAAGATTGTGGACCTGAATGTTTCGAAAAACCAACTCGCAGCATTCGACGCTACTGCTCACAAAGACATTGTAACTCTGGATGCCAGCACCAACGCGCTGACCGCTATTGATGTTACCGCTTGTGGCAAACTCGCCAACCTGAATGTTGAGAACAACCTTATCGAGAGCATCGACCTGTCGAAAGCTTCGACTCTGGTTTCGCTCAATGTTGCTAACAACCAACTCGCTGCTCTTGACCTGAACGGTTGCTCGGCTCTGACCGAACTTGTTGCTGCCAAGAACGCCCTGACTTCGGTTGACTTGGGTGGCTGCCCCAACTTGGAGAGCGCAAACGTTAGCGAGAACGCTATCACCTCGTTGGCAATGAGCGACCTCGACAAACTGACCTATCTGGGTTGCTGGAACAACCAACTCACTGAGTTGCCTTTGGCAGAGTGCCCCAACTTGGAGCGTCTGTTGGCTAACGACAACCAACTGGCTGTTGTCGATTTGTCGCCCGTGAAGAAAATTGTTTACGCTAAGATGCAAAACAACCCCTTCACCAGCGTAAATCTGAACGGTTGTGCTGCTCTGACTTACTTGAGCCTCGATACTTCGGCTGACGCTCACGGTGAGGGTTGCCTCCGCGCAGAGCGTGATGACAAACAAAACGTTATCGGTCCTCGTCGTTTCTATCTGTCGGGTCTTCCCCAAACTTCGCTCGAACTCGATCTGAGCGGTCTGTGGGATGCTGACTACAATGAGCCTGTTACCGGCGTAATCGTTATCGGTTGCACCAAACTGACCTCGCTCGACGTTTCGAAATTCACCGAGATGACCTATCTGAACGCTGCTAAGAACGCTCTGACCGCTATCGACCTGAGCGCCAACACCGCTCTCGAACAAGTTATCCTGAACGATAACAAACTGTCGGCTATCAGCGTTAAAGGTTTGGAGAAACTCGCCCTGCTGAACATCGTAGGTATGGGTTCGACTATGACCAACATCGACTTGGAGGGTGTTACCACCGTTTTGGAGGAACTGTACATCGTTTCGGCTAAAGATAACTCTATCAAATGGGCTAAAAACGGTAACGGTACTCTGACTATCTCGGGTAGCAACTACAAAGACCTGGCTCTGAACACCACCAATACCACTATCAACTCGTTGGTTCTGACTCAAAACTCGACTCTCAAATCGCTGGATATCACCGCTTGCCCGCAATTGACCAAACTCCAATTGCAAAACAGCATCATCAGCGCTCTTGACCTGTCGAAATGTACCGAGTTGACCGAGTTGCAATGTAACAACAATGACTTGTCGAGCCTCGATCTGTCGAACAACCCCGACATCGCAATGTTGAACCTGAGCAACAACCGTATCGAGTCGATTGACCTGTCGAAAGTTGTAGCACTCAAAAACCTGATTATCTCGGGTAACTACGTTTCGACTCTGAATCTGACTCAAAACACCAACCTCGAAGGTGGTTCGATTGATGCAACCAACAACTTCAACTTGGCAACTGTTTATATGCCTGCTTCGTTGGAGGGTAAGAAGGTTACCATCAACGTTGATAAGACTCGTACTGAGGTTATTTACGGCAGCGCCGATGTTGAGGTTGCCGGTGGCGTAAGTGGCCTTAACTAATCAATACGCGTGGGCGTGGCCGTTATGATGGCGTGGCCGTAATGGAGGGGCTGTCGTAATGGAGGGGCTGTCTTAATGGCAAGGCCGTTGTGATGGAAAAGGCTGTCTTAATGGCGTGGCCGTTATGATGGAGAAGGCTGTCGTGATGGTGTGACCGTTGTGATGGCGAGCGTCCCGTGATGAAGTTTGCGAAAGCAGACTGATACAAGTACCCCCGAAGGTTCGAATGAACTTTCGGGGGTACTTATGTTATATATGTATGTGGGATGATTGGAATGTGAGTGGGGCGTGTAAAGGGTTAATGTGATAGGATAGGGTGTGGCGATGTGTGTGCGCGGGAGGAGTGGCAGTTTTTATTGTGAGAATGTGCGCGGTTGAATGTGTGCCTTTCCCAAGAGGGTGGTAATAAGATAGTGCGCAAAAAAAAGAGTGTCGCAACTCGAAAGTTGGACACCCTTGTGTGGTGTACTTGGTCTAAACGGCTCAACTGCAAGAAACAATCAGTTCGGACGCGGATAATAAATGGTGCTGCCGATTCCGCTTGCGTTAGATTCTTTCGGCTTACCTACCTCATCCCTCAGTTTTCGGTCCTCATCCCTCAGTTTTCGGTCCTCATCCCTCAGTTTTCAGTCCTCATCCCTCAGTTTTCAGTCCTCATCCCTCGGTTTTCGGTCCTCAGTCCTCAGCCCTATTCGTCCTCTTCGTCGGTGTCGGCGATGTCGTCGGCGCCTTTGATTTCCTCGTCGTAGTACTCTTTGTCGTCGTCATCCATATTTCCATCGTCAATTTTGACATCGATTTTGACGAGGTAGTTGATCTCTTCGGTTTCGAGTATTACAGCGTAGAAGAAGTCCCCGTTGGGCTTGTCGATACGCATCATACTGTCGGTGTAGCCATTGGGGTATTGTGTTTTGAGCAGTTCTTGCAAATCTTCGCTAAGATTTTTGTAACTTGTTACTACTCTTTTCTTTGCCCTGTTTTCTTGTGTCATATCTCTGTTGAATGTTTTTGCAATTATACGCACATTTTTGAAATCTCCAAGCCGATATTGCAAATTTTTTTTTCGTTTGTGGATTTTGGATGAAATTTCGGGCAAAATTAGTACCTTTACGCAAAATTACAGAAGCGTATGCATCAACGTATTACCGAACTTCGACGGCTGCTCGAATACCATAATCACAAATATTATGTGGAGAATGCTCCCGAAATCGATGACTTTGAGTTTGACCGCTTGATGCGCGAGTTGCAGGATTTGGAGGCCGCCCATCCCGAATTTGACGACCCCGACTCCCCGAGCCGCCGCGTGGGAAGCGACCTTACGCGCGAGTTCCGCAGTGTCGAACATATTCATCCTATGCTGTCGCTGTCGAATACTTACTCGCGTGAGGAGTTGGGCGAGTTCTTCGACCGCGTGGAGCGCGAGGTGGGTAGCGTTGAGTATGTCGCAGAGTTGAAGTTTGACGGTACAGCCATTTCGCTGATTTATGAGAATGGTCGCCTGCTGCGTGCCGTTACGCGTGGCGATGGCGTTCGTGGCGACGATGTTACGGCCAATGTTCGTACCATAGGCTCGGTGCCCTTGCGCCTGCGAGGTGATGACTATCCGCAGTTTTTTGAGATTCGAGGCGAGGTTTTGATGCCTTTTGCGTCGTTTGAGAGCCTTAATGCCGAGCGTGCTGCCGCCGATGAGCAACCCTTTGCCAATCCGCGAAATGCCGCCGCAGGCAGCCTTAAACAGCAGAATCCGGCGGTTACGGCGTCGCGTGGGCTGGACTGCTTTCTGTACTTTTTGGTGGGCGACCGCCTGCCCCACACAACCCACTACCAAAGCCTCGAAGCGGTGCGCCGCTGGGGTTTCAAGGTGTCGGACCTGACTACGGTGTGCCACACGCGCGACGAGGTGTATGCCTATATCGACCGAGTGGACGAAATGCGCCATAGCCTGCCGTTTGCTACGGATGGCGTGGTTATCAAGGTCAATGACTACGGCTACCAACGTGACTTGGGATTTACGTCCAAATCGCCCCGCTGGGCTGTGGCCTATAAGTTTAAGGCCGAGCAGGCCGCCACACGCCTTGTGAGCGTCGATTTTCAGGTTGGACGTACGGGCGCAGTGACCCCCGTTGCAAACCTCGAACCCGTGCAGTTGGCCGGAACTGTGGTTAAACGTGCTACGCTCCATAATGCTGACCAGATTGCCGCCCTCGACCTGCGTGTGGGCGATACGGTCTATGTCGAGAAGGGCGGCGAGATTATCCCCAAGATTACGAGGGTCGAGATGTCGTTGCGACCGGCCGATGCATTGCCGTTGGAGTTTGTGAGTGTGTGCCCCGAGTGTGGAACGGCACTTGTGCGTCCCGAGGGCGAGGCCAAACACTTCTGTCCCAACACCACCGCCTGTCCGCCCCAAATTGTGGGCCGTATTGTGCACTTTGTGAGCCGCAAGGCTATGAATATAGAGTCGCTGGGTGACGAGACTATCGCTCTGCTCCACTCGGCAGGCCTGCTTACGGATGTCGCCGACCTCTATTCGTTGCCCCCTGCCGCAGTCGCTGCCTTGCCGCGCCTAGGCGAGAAGAGCGCCGCCAATATCCTCAAATCGGTGGAGGAGTCCACCCGTGTGCCCTTTGCTCGTGTGCTCTATGCGCTCGGAATCCGCTATGTGGGCGAGACTACGGCCAAGTCGCTGGCTGCCCATTTTGGTAGTGTGGATGCTCTTATGGCCGCCTCGGCCGAGGAGTTGGCCCAAACCGAGGACGTGGGTGAACGCATCGCGACAAGTATCGTCGAGTTCTTTGCCAAACCCGATACCCGCGCCCGTATCGAACGCTTGCGTGCTGCGGGAGTGCAGATGGAGGCCGAGAGCCGTGTTGCGGAGTCAAGTTCGCTGGCGGGCCGCAGTTTTGTTATTTCGGGAACCTTTGAGGGCTGGGGACGCGACCAACTCAAAGAGATGATTGAGAACCACGGGGGACGCAACCTCGCCGCAGTGTCGGCCAAAACCGACTACCTTGTTGCGGGCGATAATATGGGCCCTGCCAAACGTGCCAAAGCCGAAAAACTAGGTGTTGAAATAATCGGTGTCGAAACTCTGCTCGAAATGATGAACGCTGCGACTGCAACCGAAATACCCTCGCACCCCGCCGAAGAGCCACAGAGTGACGAAAAAACTGCTGTACAAGGGTACTTATTTTAGAGAATGTTGTATATTTGCCCTATAAACCCAAACAAAGAGAGATAGAATATGGCTAAATTTGATTATAAAGGCGTGGGTGTGGCCCTTATCACACCGTTCAATGCCGATGGTAGCGTGGACTTTGGCGCCCTCGGTCGAATGATGGACTCCGTGATTGACGGTGGAGTGGACTATATCGTGGCCCTCGGAACTACCGCCGAAACTCCTGCCATTGTCCAAGACGAGCGTGAGGCTATCGCTCGCTATATCAAAAGCCTCAATAACAGCCGTGTACCCCTTGTAATCGGTATCGGAGGTAACTGCACCAAAGAGGTTATTGATGCAATCGTGAGGTTTGACTTGCGCGGTTTCGATGCCGTGTTGAGTGTGGCTCCTTACTACAACCGCCCTTCGCAAGAGGGTATCTATCAACACTATAAGGCAATCTCGCAGGCTTCGCCCCTGCCCATTATACTCTATAATGTGCCTTCGCGTACGGGTGTCAATATCACTGCCGAAACCACCCTGCGTTTGGCCCACCTGCCGGGTATTATCGGTATCAAGGAGGCCAGCGGCAATATGGAGCAGATTCGCACCATCCTGCGCGAGAAACCCGAGGATTTCTTTGTGCTGTCGGGTGATGACTCGCTGACACTCAATATTATGGACGAGGGCGGTCTGGGAGTTATTTCGGTTGCTGCCAACTCGTTCCCCAAGACCTTCTGCCGTATGGTGCACGCCCAAATGGAGGGCAACAAGAGCGAGGCTCGTGCTATCGAATCCAAACTTATGCCCGCAATGAAGATGCTCTTCGAGGAGGGTAACCCCACAGGTGTCAAGAGTGCACTCTATGCTAAGGGGTTGATTCAGCCCTACTTGCGACTGCCTATGGTGTTTGGTTCCGAGAGCCTTGTGGACCGCCTGCGTGTGGCTGTGGCTGAGAATGAATAACCAACTCTGTACCACCAACAGACGTGATACGAAATGGGGAGTTGCCTGCAATGTGGGTAACCCCCCATTTTTTTTCTGAATAGTAAAGCACATTAACAGAATATTTTGCGTACCTTTGCGTTATCTGACTATGAGAACATCATTTCTGAAATACCTGTGTGTGATTGTGCTGGCCTTTGTTGTGGGGTTTGGAAGCGCTGTGGCACAAGAGGTGCGCGTGCCCGATGAGGAGGATGTTCTGGCCAAAACGCTCAACCAAAATTCGGAGTTCTACTATCCCGAACTTATGATGCGCTATGTGGTTGGCGACACAACCCTCACCGCCACCGACTACCACTACCTCTACTACGGCTACGCCTACGATGTCAATTACCGTCCGCTCGATAATGTGCCCGATACCGACGAGGTGTTGGAACTGCTGGCAGGTTTGGGTACCGAGGGCGCAACACGCCAACAGGCACAAATGCTGTTGGAGGCTGCCAAGGATGTAATGTTGGTGGACCCGTTTAGTCCGTCGAATATCAATGTTATGACCTATGCCTATGGTGTGTTGGGAGATGCCGAGCAGGAACGTGTGAGTGCCGACCGTTTCCGTAAGATTCTCGCTACTATCGAGTCGTCGGGTACGGGTCTGCGCGAGAACTCGCCGATGCATGTTCTGCGCCACGAACACGTCAATGACCTGTTGCTGAGCAAAGGGCTCAAAATTGTCAATCGTACGGTGCGCTCCACCAAGGTCGAGTATGTGCAGGTGCAACGTGGCGGCCGCAATGCCAAAGGATTCTATTTTAACTTCGAACGCATATATTGGAAACGTCCCGAGATGATTCCCGAACGCGAAAAAAGCAACTGGATGATTAACGGTATGCCGCTCAACAAACGCCGATGAAACGACTGCTTGCCATACTTTGTGCGGTGGTACTGATGGCTGCTTGTGAGCCCGTTAATGTCACCATAACACCTCCGAAACCTCCCGTCTACGGACCCGAAGATACGGTCGAGAATGTGTTGTGTGCCTATTTTATGGGTTCCAACAACCTGTCGCAAGCGCTGTTGCGTAATATCGAACAGATGGAGATTGCTGTGGCGGAGGGCGCATTGAATGATAGCCGTATATTGGTGTTTATCGACCGCTATGCAGGGTCGAGTATCTACGAACTTGTGGATAAGGGTGGCGAGTGCAGCCGCACAATGCTGAAAAACTACAATGACATAGACTGCACCGACCCCGAGGTTATGCGTGCGGTGCTGACCGATATGAAAAACCTGGCTCCCGCTCGTCACTATGGATTTGTGTTTGGTGGCCACGCTACGGGTTGGGTGCTCGACTCACTCGATATTCTCGAAAAGAACTCCGCAACCATACTCTGGGCTGGCGATGAATCTCACACTGCGCTGCCGACCGAACACCACGGCTTGTGGATGAAACGCTATGGCGAGGACCGCGAGTGGAAAACCCGTGCGCTGGGCTACGACAATGGCGCCGGCTCGAAAAACGCAGGTATGGATGTGGCCGAGTTGGCTGATGCACTCACGGTGTTGTATCCCGATTTTGTGCTGTTTGATGCCTGCTTTATGGCTTCGGTTGAGGCACTGTGGGAGTTGCGCACAGTGACCGACTACTGCATTGCATCGCCCATTGAGATTATGTCGCAGGGATTCCCCTATACCCCGATTGTTCACAGCCTGTTTGACAATTGGACCGACCTTGCCGCAGTGTGCAAAACATATATCGACTCCTACCAAAACTCGTCGATGCCCAATGCTGCGGTGTCGCTGGTGGATATGGCACATCTGGACGATGTGGCGGCGGCTGTGGCCGATGTTGTGGAGTCGGCGCGCGACGTGGAGCGTGCGTGGCTGGACAATGTCGATAGTCTGCAATACTACGAAGGACTTACCTCGCACGTTTTTTATGACCTTGCGCACACCATTGAGCGTGTGGCAACCGACCCCGAGGCGTTGAGCCGCTTTGAAGAGGCTATGGAGCGTGCCGTGCTGTGGGAGGGTCACACCGAGTGGGGTTACTCCGATTTCTGTCGTGGCGAGTTTGCGCTCAAACGCAGTTCGGGTCTGTCGGTATATATCCCTCGTCAGGAGTTTTCTAAATTCCGCGAGGCCTATATGAAACTTCCGTGGACCATACGGGCAGGAGTAATCGAATAGAAATAAACTTTAACCAAATAAATAACCAAAACACTATGAAAAAACTTTACAACTTGCTTGCTGTACTGCTGTGTATGGCAGTAGTGGCTTGTAGCCCGGCTGAACCAGAACCAGAGGACAGCATCGCTGCGTCGGAAATCGAGGTAGTGGTTCCCGCCGCCACATCGACCATTACCGTAGGTGTTGCCGCTTCGGGAGAGTGGAACGCCACAACTGATGCCGCTTGGCTCGAACTTGCACCGGCCGATAATATGCTCTATATTACCGTGGCCGAGAATACCGAGGCAGAGCGTACCGCCACCATTACCCTGACTTGTGGTGAGGCTTCGGCCGAGATTACCGTAGCCCAAGACAACGGTATCGTTGAGGACGCAATTTCGGTGTCGGATATGGATATTGTAGCCCCCGCAAGTGGCTCGACTGTAACCGTAGGTGTTAGCACCAGCGGCGAGGAGTGGACCGTTAAGTCGAATGCCGATTGGTGCGTAGCCCAACAAGGCGACAATGCGGTGACCCTGACCATTGCCGAGAACACAGCCGCAGAGCGTACCGCAATCGTGACCCTGATTTGTGGTAAAGCCGAGGCTCAAATCAAAGTTACCCAACAAGACGGCACCATTGAGGATGCAATCTCGGTTGCCGACATCGACCTCACAATGCCCGCCAACGCAGGCTCGCTCAAACTCAATGTCACCGCTACCGGCGATTGGAGTATTGCGAATACCGAGAAATGGCTCACCGCAACCCAAGACGAGAGTGGTGTGTTGGTACTCAACTTCGAGGCCAACGAGGGTGGTGAGCGTACCGCAACCGTGACCCTGACCTGCGGTGATGCAACAACCGTTATCAAAATTACCCAACAAGAGGGTGCCCGTATCGGCGCTGCTCCCACTTCGCTCAGCTTTACCCCCGAGGGTGGAACTCTCGAAATCACTGTTGCCGCAACCAACATCACCTGGAAGGCTTCGACCAAAAACAAAGATTGGCTGACCGTAACCAGCAAGGGCGAGGTTATCACCGTGAAGGCCAAAGCCAACACCACCGAGACCGCACGCGAAGGTGTAGTTTCGATTGCCTATACCGACCCCACTACCGCAACTCCCGCTTCGATTGACGTGGTTGTAACCCAAAGCGCCTATTCGGTGACTATGCTTTCGGAGAATGTTGTGCTGAATAGCGATGAGAAAACTGCGACCGTGAAGTTTGAGGCTTCGAGCGAGTGGACCGCCCAAATCAGTTTCGCAGGTTCGGCTTGGCTCGAATGTATCGCTTCGCCTTGGGCCACCATCTCGACTACCGAGGGCGAGGCAGGTGAGCATACCCTGACCGTAAACTTCGATGGCACCGACTACAAAGAGCGCGTAGTGAGCGTTCAAGTAACCTGCGGCTCTATTGCCAAATGCGTTACTATTACCAAAAAGGCTGTGCCTGCACCCGCAACCGGTCGCAAGGTACGTGTTATGACCTTCAACCAAAACGCCAAAGGTAACCAAGCCATTGCCGACATAATTACCGACAAAGATATCGACTTTGTGGCACTCCAAGAGGTGGACGAATACACCGCCCGCTCGGGTAATACCAGCAATATCGAGACACTCAAAACGCTGACCGGCTACAAGGGTGGATACTTCTGCAAAACCATCGAATTTGACGATGGTGAGTACGGAATTGGTATCTTGTCGAAAAAAGAGGCTCTGTCGACCCGCTTTGTAGACCTCCCCGGAAGCGAGTCGCGCAAACTGTTCATCGCCGAGTACGACGACTTTGTGTTTGCCTCGACCCACTTCACATATATGAGTGAAGCGGAGATGCGTGTACACCACTACGCCTCGGCCAAAATCGTTGTCGAGGAGTTGAGCAAGTACCCCGACAAACCCGTGGTATTGGGTGGCGACTTCAACACCGAGACCGACATAAACCGCGCCAAAACTTTCGGCGAGATTATGAAGATTATGGACCTTGTGAGCGACCCGAATGAGAACACCTGGCCTAACGTTGAGTCGAATGACGAGTATCTGTTGGACCACCTGTTCTTCAAACGCGATGCGAAGTTCCCCTACGTCTGGACCGATGGCGGTGCAATCATCAATTCGGCTTCGGACCACCGTCCCGTATGGGCCGAACTTGTGATTTATGAGTAGTCGCCTCGGGTGACTAACCTTCTTATCCCCAAGTGGGTGTCTGAGATATTTTGGGCTCCCACTTGGGTTTTAAAATTCTGCGAATAACCCTAAACCAATAAAAAAACACAGAATTATGAAAAAGTTTTTAGTAGCGTGTCTGGCATTGATGTGGGCCTGTACCCCACCGACCGAGATTGAGATAGTGGACTCTATCGAAGTGTCGGATTTCGAGGTGCTGACCCCTGCTTCGGCATCAACCGTAACTATCGGCGTAACGGCCAGTAGCGATTTTTGGGCTGCCGAAACTGATGCTAATTGGTGCATACTGCAACAAAGCGCCGACTGCCTAACTCTCGAAATCGAAGAGAATACCGGCGCAGAACGTAGCACAACCATAACCCTGAGTTGTGGTACTGCTGTGGCTACCGTAACCATTCACCAAGAGGACGGCACTCCCGCCCCCAACACCATTATGGTGTCGGACCTGGATGTCGTAACCCCTGCCGCAGGCTCTACCGTAACTGTCGGTGTGACCGCCACAAATGACGAATGGGAGGTCAAGTCAAACTCCGATTGGTGTGAAGTAACCAAGGGTGATAATGCCGTGACCCTGGTCATCGCCCCCAATACTGCCGACGAACGCACCGCGATCGTAACCCTTACTTGCGACGATGCAACTACCCAAATCGAGGTTAAACAAGAGGCTGCACCCGTGATTGATGATGCACTCACGGTGACAAATATCGACCTCCGAATGCCTTCGACAGCGGGTGCACTCACCCTCAATGTTACTGCGACAAGCCAGTGGAGTATCGAGAACAGCGCATCGTGGCTCACCGCAACCACCAACGAAGAGGGTGTGTTGGTTCTCTCGTTTGAGGGCAACGAAGGTCCCGAGCGTACTGCAACCGTAACCTTGACTTGTGGTGAGGCCAAAACCGTAATCAATATCACCCAAGAGATGGGTATCCGTGTTGAGGTTGCGCCCACCTCGTTGAGTTTCTCGCCCGAGGGCGGTACTCTCGAAATCGGTGTGTCGGCCAACGTGACCTGGAAGGCCTCGACAACCAACAAAGATTGGCTGACCGTAACCTCCAAAAACGACATCGTAACCGTCAAAGCCAAAGCCAATACTGCCGAAACCGAGCGCAAAGGAGTGGTTTCGATTACCTATTCGGACGGTACTTCGAGCAATCCCACCTCGATTGATGTTGAGGTTGTTCAAAGCGCCTATTCGATTGTTATGCTGAGCGAAGATATTGTGCTGAATAGCGACCAAACCAGTGCTACCGTGAAGTTCCGTGCATCGCACGCGTGGACTTCGAACGTCTGTTTTGCCGGTACACTCTGGCTTGCACAGGTTGCCTCGCCGTGGGCTACCCTGTCGTCGCAAAGCGGCCAGGCAGGTGAGCAAACCATCACCGTAAACTTCGATGGCAAAGACATCAAAGAGCGAACCGTAAGTGTGGTAGTTACCTGTGGTTCTCTCTCCAAGAAGGTGACTATTACCCAAAAGGCTGTGCCTGCTCCCTCTACGGGTCGCAAGGTGCGCATTATGACCTTCAACCAAAAGGTGAAGGGTACCAAAGATATTGCCAAAATTATCACCGACCTCGATATCGATTTTGTGGCGGTTCAAGAGATTGATATGCTGAACGACCGTTGCGGCAAAACCAACCAACTCGACAGCCTGAAAAAGTTCACCGGCTATGAGGGTTATTTCTGCAAAACCATCGACTTCGCTAATGGAGAGTATGGTGTCGGAATTCTGTCGAAAAAAGCGGCTATTTCGACTCGCTTTGTCAACCTGACCGGTCCCGAGAGCCGTAAATTGTTCATTGCCGAGTACGACGATTTTGTGCTGGCCACAACTCACTATACAATGGTCGCTACGGAGGAGAGTATGCGTAAATACCACTACGAATCGGCACAGATTACCGTCAAGGAGTTGAGTAAATACACCGACAAGCCCGTAGTGCTGGGTGGCGACTTCAATACCGAGACCGATATTGACCGAGCCAAAGCGTTAGGTGAGATTATGACGATTATGGATGTGGTTAGCGACCCGACCATTCCGACATACCCAAGTCACGCTCCGGAGTTGTATATCGACTACTTGTTCTTCAAGCGCGATGCAAAATTCCCCTATGTCCGAGTTGACGGCGCCACAATCAGCCCCACTCCTTCGGACCACTGTGCTGTATGGGCTGAGTTGATAATCTACGAATAAGCCTTGAATTGAGTGGTGGTCGTAACCACCACTTCTCAAAAACGAAGCCTGTCTGACCATTCGGTCGGACAGGCTTCGCTGTTTTGGGAGTAGGCTTGGAGATTAGACCCTTGTGTTACTGTTCGGTTGTGGAACTCTCTGAACTCTCCTCGGACTCCTCTTCGAGCAGTGTGCTCTCGCCGCCAATGGCAACCTCGATAGTGTAGCGGCTCTTGCCCTTGTAGGCGGCCTCGACCTCGGGTGCAACGTTTTCGACACGGAACAGCGAGTCGGCAACGCCCTGCTGGGTTACCACAAAGTCGTGAATTATACGGTTGCGAGAAGTTTTGAGCATCTCGATTTGTGCCGCAGCCTGCGACGCATAGAGTTTGGTGCGTTTGGTTGCAAGGTTGGCAGTGGTGTCGGCGGCCATACCTTTCTCGATAAGGCAACGTTTGGCAAACTCGTCGAGTTCAGCCGAGGGGTAGGAGAGGGTCGCAATACGCTCGGTGTCCATAGGCGAGAGTTTTTCGGTGGGCTTGTCGGTCAGCGAGTTGTGATAGTCACGCATCAGGGCCATCTGTTCGAGTTGCTCCTGCAAGCCGTTGGTGTTGATGTGTTGGCGCAGGGTGACACTCATCTCGGGTTTGGCTTTGATGGCCTCGGCAATGGTGGTCAGCGACTCATATTGTTGAGTGGTGAAGGTTGCCGATGTGGGCTCCACGGGAATATCTTTAATGCCGTTGTTGGCACCTTTGAGGAATACAAAGGGCGAGGCCACAACTTTGAGCATTGCATTACCAATGGCTTTGAATATAATCTTGCGGAACGAGAACTCGGGCGAGCCGAGGGTGCCACGCACGGGAATCTCCATCTTGACGTGTTCATCCATATCTTTGAGCAGATAAAGACCCATACGTACGGGGATGTTGGAGTATTCGGCCTTGTAGGAGCGGTCCTTGTGGCCTGCGGTACATTGATAAACGTCGATTTTGTTGTTGGAGTTCAGACGGCTGTTGCTGACAATGTTGTCGCTGCTGAATGTCATATTGCCACCCGTCAGCGGATAGGAGGTGTACTCGTAGCAGAAGGGCGAGAAATCGGCCATACGCACATTCTCGACATTGAGGTTGAGTTTCTGGTCGTTGAGGTTGTGCAGCGAGCCGCTCCACGAAACATTGGCACGTCCGGCCTTGCCCAAACGGGCGGTCATCATAGCGCGATTGGTGCCCGCAAGGTCGAAGTTGCGGCTGTGGAGAGTGATGTTCGAGAGCGAGTAACTGAACGGTTGATGCATCGAGTAGTCGGTGTAGTCTACGCCAATGCCCGAAAGCGACAATTGGCCGATAGTCAGCGCAAAAGGTTTGTTGTCGGTGGTGTCGGCTACGGGTTCAACACTCTCGACCGCAGTGGTGTCGGGAGCGCTCTCCTTGATAAGACCTGCAAGGTTCATCTCGCCCTCGCGGCTCATCTCAACGGCTACACGCGCACCATTCAGATAGACCACGTCAAGAGCGCAGTTGCGGCGCAGCAGACTCAGGTTTTTCATTCCGACGTGCAGGGTGTCGACACTTGCCAACGGCGCACCCTCCAAATCGGTTGCCGCCAGGTGGGCCATATTGAGCGAGCCCGAAGCGTCGAAATCCATAATGTGGTTGAGGTTGCCAATCAAATCGACTACCGCCCACAGGCTGCCCTCAAAACTGCCAACATTGAACGACTGCATAACGTAGGGTTGCAGACTGGCCAGATTGAGGCTGTCGAGATTGACGTGCAGCGCAAAGTCGCCCTGCTCCATACTGTATGCGAGGTGGGTACGCAGGGTTCCGCCCTCGTCGAAGTTGAACTCAATATCCACGTCACTGTTGCGGTTCGAGAAGTAGAGCGCAGGAATCATAAGGTTGAGGTTGCGCAGTCCGAGCGATGCGTCGAGCACCACATCCTGATAACTCACATAACCTTGATTGAACGCAATGTCGTTGATTTCGATGTTCCACACACGGCCCGTGTCGAGGGTGTCGACCTCGGTCGAATCCTCGGGCGAGGAGTAGAACTCGATAATGTCGTCAAAGTTGAAGTCGCGTCCGTTCTGAATAACCCTTGCATTGAGGCCGTTGAGGCGCACATAGCGAATATCTACCGTGTGGGAGAGCAGTCGCCACAGGTTGGCCTTGGTGTCCAACTCGTCGAGCGATACAAAGGCGAGGGTGTCGTCGTCCTCCTGCAACTTGAAGTCTTGAATCCTCACACGTCCACTCAGCAGGTTGATACCCACCTTCTGGACACTCATCTGACGGCCTATGATGTCGGGACCGTAGTTATTTACCACATACTTGGCGGCAGGCGAGATGGCCACACACACGATTGCAACGAGAGCCACCACAACGGAGGCGATGATAATCAGAAATTTCTTCACGACATTAGATTTTAGTTACCATACAAAGATATACATATTGTGCTGAGTTTGCAAACATACTTCCCAAGTTTTTTTGGATTTTGTAGCCACTTTGCCCTAATCGTATGTGCCAAAATAAATATGTCGAAACAAGTGGTAAAAAAAAGGTCGGTAGATGGATTTTTCCCGAAAAGTTTATTAACTTTGCGTTGTTTGGTGTGGAATTGCTCCACGCGCCGAACAACCTAAATTGCATTCAATTAACTAACTAAAAATTACAGAAGGTATGAATATCTCACACATCGAGCACCTCGGCATCGCCGTTAAGAGTCTCGAAGAAGCAATCCCCTACTACGAACAAGTATTGGGTCTGAAATGTTACAACATCGAAGAGGTTGCCGACCAAAAGGTTAAAACCGCATTCTTCAAAGTTGGCCAAACCAAAATCGAACTGCTCGAACCCACCTCGGAGGATAGCACCATCGCCAAATTTATCGAGAAACGCGGCCAAGGTGTTCACCACGTTGCATTTGCAGTCGAGGGTATCGAGGGCGCATTGGCAGAGGCCGAGAGCAAAGAGGTCGCTCTGATTGACAAAACTCCCCGCAAAGGTGCCGAGGGACTTACTATCGCTTTCCTCCACCCCAAATCGACTCAGGGTGTACTGACCGAACTTTGCGAGGACAAAAACAAATAATCACATAAAACACTAACATAATGAGTAATATTCAAGAGCAAGTCAAGCTGCTGATTGACAACCGCGAAAAAGCGAAACTCGGTGGCGGACAAAAAAGAATTGAAGCACAACACGCCAAAGGTAAATATACCGCACGCGAGCGTATTGAGATGTTCCTCGACGAGGGCAGCTTCGAAGAGTTTGATATGTTCGTAACTCACCGTTGCTATGACTTCGGTATGGAGCGCGAACACTTCTTTGGTGACGGCGTTGTTACCGGTTATGGTACCGTAGGCGGCCGTCTGGTGTATGTGTTCGCACAAGACTTCACCGTAACCGCAGGTTCGCTGTCGATTTCGTTGGCCGACAAAATCTGCAAAGTAATGGATATGGCTATGCGCAACGGCGCACCCTGCATCGGTCTGAATGACTCGGGTGGTGCACGTATCCAAGAGGGTGTAAACGCTCTGGCAGGCTACGCCAACATCTTCCAACGTAACGTGATGGCTTCGGGTGTTATTCCCCAAATCTCGGCCATCTTTGGCCCTTGCGCAGGTGGTGCAGTGTATTCGCCCGCACTGACCGACTTCATCATTATGAAGAAAGACACCAGCTATATGTTCCTTACCGGTCCGAAGGTAGTGAAAACTGTTACCGGCGAGGATGTAACCCAAGAGCAACTCGGTGGCGCACTGATGCACACCAGCAAATCGGGTGTGGCTCACTTTGCAGTCGATACCGAGGAGGAGGGCTTGGAGGTTATTAAAAAGCTGCTCTCGTATATGCCCCAAAACAATATGGAGGACGCTCCCGTGGCAGTATGCACCGACAGCATCGCACGTTTGGAGGACTCGCTCAACGAGATTATCCCCGACAATGCCAACAAACCCTACGATATGTATGAGGTTATCCGCGCAGTTGTTGACAACGGCGAGTTCTTGGAGTCGCAACCCTCGTGGGCTAAAAACATCATCACCTGCTTTGCACGTTTCAACGGTCAGAGTGTAGGTATCATCGCCAACCAACCCAAATTTATGGCAGGTGTGCTGGATATCAACGCTTCGCGCAAGGCTGCCCGCTTTGTTCGTTTCTGCGACGCATTCAACATTCCTATCGTAACCTTTGTGGACGTTCCCGGCTTCCTGCCCGGTACCGGCCAAGAGTATGGTGGCGTAATCACCCACGGTGCAAAACTGCTGTTCGCTTACTGCGAGGCTACTGTACCTAAGGTTACCGTTACCCTGCGTAAAGCCTACGGTGGTGCGTACATCGTGATGAGTAGCAAACACATCCGTGGCGACATCAACTACGCTTGGCCTACCGCCGAAATCGCAGTTATGGGTGCCGCAGGTGCTGTTGAGGTGCTGTATGCCAAGGAGTTGAAGGCTCTGGCCGACCAACCCGAGGAGAAAGCCAAATTTATCGCCGAGAAGGAGCAAGAGTACCGCGACAAGTTCTCGAACCCCTACAACGCTGCACGTTATGGCTATATCGACGACGTTATCGAGCCTCGCAACACCCGTTTCCGCGTGATTCGTGCGCTGCAATCGCTGGCAACCAAACGCCTGTCGAATCCTCCCAAAAAACACTCGAATATTCCTTTGTAATAAGCAGATACAATTATGATTATACCAATGCAAACATTCGGTTGGGCGGAGATAGGTTGGATTACCCTTATCGGATTCTCGCTGGTGTTCCTGTTGCTGGTTCTCCTTATCGGTGTTCTTACAATTTTCGGTAAGGTTGCCACCTTCAAGAAGAAGGAGAAACCCGCCACAGTCGCTAAATCGTCGGCCAAACCGCAAGAGGACCCGCATATGGTTGCAGAGGCCAAAGTTGCCGCTATTGCCATTGCGCTGAGCCTCTACCGTGGCGCTATGCACGACCAAGAGTCGGAGGTTATCACCATCCAGGCTATCAAACGTGCTTACTCGCCGTGGAACTCAAAGATTCACAGTTTAACACAACTTCCCGAAAGAAAATAACAAACGATGAAAGACTATAAATTGAAAATCCACGGCCAAGAGTTCAACGTCCGTGTAGAGAATATCAACGACGCTTCGACCGAGGCTACCGTTACTGTAAACGGCGTTGAGTACGTGGTTGAGATTGAGGGTGCCAAACCCGTTAAGAGTTCGAAACCCCAAGTTACCCGTATCCCCGAGAACGCTCCCAACAACCCCACACCTTCGACTGCAGCTCCTTCGCGTCCCGCAGCAGTTGCTACCAGCGGCACCAAAATCGCTTGCCCGCTGCCCGGTACCGTTATGAGTATCAAGGTTAAGGTTGGCGATAGCGTTAGCGCAGGTCAAACCCTGATGGTGTTGGAGGCTATGAAGATGGAGAACAACATCGACTCGACCACCTCGGGTACCGTAAAAGAGATTTGTGTACAGGCTGGCGCCTCGGTTATGGAGGGCGACACCTTAATCGTAATCGGATAAGACTATGTTTACAGCAATGAATTCGAGTATGGGCTTCGTGTGGGATAGCATCGTGACCTTTGCTCAATCGTCGGGTATTGCCATGATTATCAATGAAGGTTCGTGGCTCTCGCTGGTGATGATTGGCGTGTCGATGGTGCTTCTGTACCTTGCCATACACAAACAATTTGAGCCTCTGTTGCTCTTCCCGATTGCATTCGGTATGTTGCTGACCAACCTGCCGGGTGCCGAGATGTTCCACTCCGAGTTGTTCGAGGGCGGCCACGTTCATTGGGGCGAATTTGTCCAAAAAGGCGGCCTGCTGGACTACCTCTACCTGGGTGTTAAACTCGGAATCTACCCCTGTTTGATTTTTATCGGCGTGGGCGCAATGACCGACTTCGGTCCGCTGATTGCCAATCCCAAGAGTCTGCTGCTGGGTGCTGCGGCACAAATTGGTATTTTCGCAACCTTTATTGGTGCGTACGCCCTGGGATTCTCTCCCGATGAGGCAGGTAGTATCGGTATTATTGGTGGTGCTGACGGCCCTACCTCGATTTATCTGACTTCGAAGTTGGCTCCCCACTTGTTGGGTCCCATCGCCGTTGCGGCTTACTCGTATATGGCTCTTGTGCCTGTGATTCAGCCTCCTATTATGCGTGCGCTGACCTCGGAGAAAGAGCGTAAAATCAAGATGTCGCAACTGCGTCCCGTGTCGAAAACCGAAAAGATTATCTTCCCCATTGTTATCACCGTTGTGATCGCTCTGATTCTGCCGAGCGCTGCACCTCTTGTAGGCTGCTTGATGCTGGGTAACCTGATGAAAGAGTGCGGTGTTGTTGACCGTCTGAGCAAAACTGTTCAAAACGAGTTGATGAACATCGTGGTGATTTTCTTGGGTCTTACCGTGGGTGCTACTGCAACTGCCGAGGCGTTCTTGAACTTCAAGACTCTGGGTATCCTTGCACTCGGTATCGTAGCCTTCGGTATGGGTTCGGCAGGTGGTGTATTGCTGGCCAAACTGATGAACGTGTTCTTGCCCGAGGGTAAGAAAATCAACCCGCTTATCGGTTCGGCAGGTGTATCGGCAGTGACTATGGCTGCGCGTGTGTCGCAAACCGTGGGCCAAAAAGCCGACCCCAGCAACTTCCTGCTTATGCACGCTATGGGCCCGAACGTGGCCGGTGTGATTGGTTCGGCTGTTGCAGCGGGTATCCTGCTGTCGTTCCTGGGCTAAACCTGCTGCTTAGCCTAAAAGTAATAAAGGGCTGCTCCCGAGTGGGAGTAGCCCTTGTTATATATAATAGGTAGATAAGATTTGGTTTTCTTCCAAGAGTTCGACTTACTTCACAAAAAAAGGCCGTCTGTCCTTCTGGGAGTTTGACTACCCAACAAAAAAGGCCGGACTTCTTCAAGAAGTTCGCCCCGCCCCCTTCTTTACCAAAAAAGGCCGCTTAATTGCGGCCTTTGAAGTAGCGAGTTCCAGGATTGAACTGGAGACCTCATGATTATGAATCATGCGCTCTAACCAGCTGAGCTAACTCGCCATTTGCGAGTGCAAAGGTAGTAAAGATTTCGTTTATACCAAATAAATTTAAATAATTTACTGCCAAAATGACCTAAAAAAGTGCCGAGATGCGGTTTTTGTGGTGCCAAAACTTGCATATCCCACACAAAATGACTAATTTCACACAATCAAAAACGTGTGACTATGGCTATTTTCGAGGTTACGGGCGGACGCAAACTCCGAGGAGAGATTACCGCCGGCGGCGCCAAAAATGAGGCACTGCAAATCCTGTGTGCAACACTACTCACCCCCGAGCGAGTGGTTGTCAGCAATATACCCCAAATTGTCGATGTGCTGCAACTCATCGGATTGCTCCAACGACTCGGCGTTGAGGTCGAACGACTCGCCGAGGATACCTATGCTTTCCGCGCCCAAAATATCGACCTCGATTTTATGCTCACCGAAGAGTTCCGTACGTTGGCTTCGCGCTTGCGTGGCTCGGTGATGATTGTTGGCCCGCTGTTGGCGCGCTTTGGTGTTGCCTATATTCCTAAACCTGGTGGCGATAAGATTGGCCGCCGCCGTCTGGATACCCACTTTATAGGTTTCCAGAAATTGGGCGCCAAGTTCGATTTCGACTCTGCCGAATATGTCTATAAGGTTGAGGGCCGCCCTCTGCAAGGAACCTATATGCTGTTGGATGAGGCCTCGGTGACGGGTACTGCCAATATCGTTATGGCTGCCGTGATGGCCAAGGGCACGACCACAATCTATAACGCAGCGTGTGAACCCTACCTCCAACAACTTTGCAAAATGCTTAACCGTATGGGCGCACGTATCTCGGGTGTCGGCTCCAACCTGCTGACTATCGAGGGCGTGGATAGCCTTGGCGGTACCGAACACCGTATGTTGCCCGATATGATTGAGGTGGGCAGTTTCATCGGTATGGCGGCGATGACGGGCTCCGAGATTACTATCAAGGATGTGTCGTACGACAATCTGGGTATCATCCCTGCGCAGTTTGCACGTATGGGTATCCGCTTTGAGCAACGTGGCGACGATATCTATGTTCCCGAACAAGACCACTACTGCATCGAGAGTTTTATCGACGGCTCGATTATGACTATTGCCGACGCTCCGTGGCCTGGACTTACCCCCGACCTGCTGTCGGTGTTCTTGGTTGTGGCAACCCAAGCCAAAGGCTCGGTGCTGATTCACCAAAAGATGTTCGAGAGCCGTCTGTTCTTTGTCGACAAACTAATTGATATGGGTGCGCAGATTATTCTTTGTGACCCCCACCGCGCAACGGTTATTGGTCACGACCACGCAATGCGTCTGCGTGCCACCAAGATGACTTCGCCCGATATTCGTGCGGGTGTGGCGTTGCTGATTGCAGCGTTGAGTGCCGAGGGAACAAGCATTATCCAAAATGTCGAGCAGATTGACCGCGGTTATCAGAATATCGATGGCCGTTTGAACGCTTTGGGTGCGAAGATTGTTCGCCGCGACTAACTGCCACGGGACTTGCTATTGAGCAGGCAGCCTGTCGGAGGGCGACTGTGAAAGGTCAAATCATAAAGAAGGGTTGTTCAACACTTGGTTGAACAACCCTTCTTGTGTGTAGGACGAGTGCCCTCACGCTCCATAGGGAGGATTAGCGGCCATTGCGGCGTTGTTGCTCACGCAGTTGGGCTTGTTGTGCTTTCAGAGCCTCCTCGTAGCGTTGTTGGAACTTGCTCTTCTTGCGCGGTTTCTTGGCAGCTTCGGCCATCTTGGCGCGCACCTTGTTGTCGTCAATCATCGCACGGATAGCGAACATCTGCAACAGAGTGATGAAACTCGACAAGGTGTAGTAGTAACACAGACCACTCGCGTAGTTGTTCATAAAGAACAGCATCATAATGGGCATCATCCACACCATCATAAATTTCATTCCGGGCATCTGTTGCTGACCCGTATTACGCATATTGATAAGCGACGAGATTACCAGCATTGCCGACATCAACAGCGCAAACAAACTGACGTGGTCGCCATAGAACGGGATGTTGAACGGCAGGTTGATGATGCTGTCGTAACTCGACAGGTCGTCGGCCCACCACAGTTTCTCGCCACGCAACTCAATCGACGCAGGGAAGAAACGGAACATCGCCCACAAGATAGGCAACTGAATCAGCATCGGGATACAACCGCTCATAGGGCTGATGTCGGCCTTCTTGTAGAGGTCCATAATGGCTTGTTGTTTTTTCATCGCATCCTCCTGACGGGGGTACTTCTCGTTGAGTGCGTCGATTTCGGGTTTGAGAACTCGCATCTTGGCCGACGATTGGTACGACTTGTAGGTCAGCGGGAAGATTACCAACTTGATGATGATGGTCATAATAAGGATAATCCATCCGAAACTTGCGATGTACTTGCTCAGGAAGTCGAACAACGGAATCACAAACCAGCGGTTAATCCAACCCACCAGCGAGCCACCCAGCGGAACCAGATACTCAAAACCGAGGTCATACTTCTCCAACAGATTGAACTTGTTGGGTCCGAAGTACCATTGGAAACTATATACGCTCTTTTCGGGCGAGTAGGGGACACCCAGCACTGCCGAGAAATCCTTAATCATACCCACATAAGGTTTGTAGGTTGCGTAGCCCACCTCGCCATCTTGGAAGTCGTCTTTGGCCACCAGAATCGACGAGAAGAATTGTTGTTTGAAGGCCACCCACTCAATCTTCGAGGTGATTTTTTCGCTCTTCGAGGTACCCTCTTTACCAATGCCCAACTCCTCGGGTTTGCGGTCGCCGGGGAAGCGATAGGCCACGGTGGTGTAGTTGTTCTCGTTCTCAAAACCCTTCTCTTGTTGGGGCGACGAGTTTTTCCACACAATCTCGAAGTCGTACTGCGAGGCCATCAAGTGCGCAACGCCCGAGAAATCGATGTCGAAGTCGAGCATATAGTTGTCGCGATAGATGGTGTAGACATAGTCCAAGTGTGCAGTCGAGTCCACAGCCAAACGCATACGAACCTCTTTTGTCTCCTCGCCCTCGGCCCACTCGGTGCCGGGCGCGATGCACTCGAAGTTGTAGTTTGCAGTCTGTAACTCAATGTTTTTGAACCCTTTTTGAATGAAAAACTCCAAGTTGAAACGCTCGGTGTCGGGCACAAACATTTTCAATGGTTCGCCGCCATACTTGGTGTAGTCCAGTAGCGTAACCTCGCTGATTTGTCCGCCACGGGTCGAGAACTCATACTCTGCCACCTCGTTTGCAAGAGTGAAGGTTTGGGTCTCGGCAGTTTGTGCAGCATAGAGTTCGTTGCCGATATTGGCACGAAGAATATCCTCTTGGGATTGTGTTTGGGTTGTTTGGTCGGCTTGCTCGATGGTTTGTGTTGCGGCTTCGGCCAACTCACGTTGGGCCTCGACGAATGCCACAGAGTCTTGTTTCACACGTTCGGCTTGGTATTTGGCGGCTTGTTTGCCACTATACCAGGTGTAGCCGAACATAATAAGACCAATCAGAACAAGTCCGATGATAGACTTTTTATCCATTTCTTATGTAAGTTTGTTTGTTATTTAGCACAACACCCCCGTCCGAAGGCGGGGGAGTGTGGCATTTGGTTGTTGTTATGCTTGTTTTTCCTCCTCGGCGTCAATAGCCTGCACCTTTTTGATGGCTTCGGCCATATCGGCTTTGGCTTTGGCAATCTTGACGCGCACCTCGGCTACAAGCGACTCGGCGTTCTTGCTGCCCGCAAAGAATCCGATGTTGTTTTCGAGGGTTGCGATGTCGGCCTCCAACTGTTTCACTTTGTTGTAAAGGCGCTCACGCTCATAGCGCAGACGTTTGTCGCCGCTCTGTTTGAGGGTCGAGATGCGGTTGCGGAACTTGTCGAAATTGCGCTCGCGCTCGTTGCCGCGCAGGGCGCCGAACAGTTTGTCAACCACCTCTTTGTATTGCTTTTGGATAGCCTCTTTCTGTTTGATGGGCACAAAACCGATTTCGCTCCAACGGCGTTGGAACTCTTTGATAGCGTCGAAGGTGATGCCCGACAGGTCGAAGGCTGCCATCTCGTCCAGCAGTGCTCGTTTCAGGCTGAGGTTCTCTTTGTGCTCCGAGTCCACCGACGAGAAGTGAGCCGATTTGCGCTCGAAGAAGGTGTCGCACGCGGCGCGGAAACGTTTCCACACAGCGTCCGATTGACGACGGGGCACGGGGCCAATCTCTTTCCAGCGGCGTTGCAACTCGATGAGGTGGTCGCCGGTAGTTTTCCAGTCGTCGCTGTTCATAATGGCTTCGGCCTGCTCGCAGATTTGGGTTTTCAGCGCCAGGTTGTCCTCCATTTGGTCTTTCAGTCCGCTGTAATAGTTGCGTTTGCGCTCAAAGAAGGTGTCACACGCAGCGCGGAAACGCTCATAGATGCGCGAGTTCTCCTTTTTGGGTGCAAAGCCGATGGTTTTCCACACTTTTTGGATTTCCAACAACTTCTCCGACGCTTTGTTCCACTCCTTGCGCGACTCACACGCGGTGGCGTTCAACTCCTCGGTCTGCTCACACAGTTTGGTTTTGAGTTCGAGGTTTTGTTGTTGCTCTTGTTTAATCTCCTCGAAGTGTTGTTGGTGACGTCGGTTGATACGCGAACTTGCCTCTTTGAAACGCTCCCACAGCGGCTCCTTGTACTCGGCAGCCACGGGACCAATCTCGCGCCACTCGTCGTGCAGTTTTTGGAGGCTGTGGAAAGCGCTCACCACCGAAGGCTCGATAAACAGAGCCTCGGCCTACTCACACAGTGCGAGTTTGGCTTCGTAGTTACATTTGAGGTCCATATCGCGCAACTCCTTGTTGATTTTGATGTACTCATAGAAGTTCTCGACGTGGTGGTTGTATGTTTCCCACAGGTCCTTCACATTGGCTTGGGGTACGGGACCGGCCTCTTTCCAGCGTTGTTGCAATTCGCGGAATGTAGCGAAGGTGTGGTTGATGGTTTCGTTGCTGTTGATGAGGGCTTTGAGTTCCTCAATGATGCCGAGTTTGACTTTGAGGTTATTCTCTTTGCTCTTTTCAAGACCTGCGATGTACTCGTCGCGTTTGGTTCGATACTCGGCGATGAGTGCTTTGAGTGCCACCTCCGAGGTGTCGGTGGGCAGGTTGAGGTTGTCGGGGTCGCCTCCTGCCTCAATGGCTTGGCGGCGGAGTACCTCGATTTCGGCTGTGTGAGCCGTGTAGAATGCAATCTTAATGGCCTCGATGGTGCCACGGAGTGTTTGCACGGGCTCGTTGTGAACTTTCTGGGCCAGGATTTCGACCAATTCGGTTTTGCTCAGTCCGGCATAGGTCGTGGCCGATACGGTGTCCTCCTCGCCTTCGGCGCTCTCGCCCAGCGACACATCGTCACTCTCGGCGGCGAGCATAGCCTCCTCGTCCGAGAAATCGACGGTGGGCATAACCTCGCACTCGTCGGCGCTCTCGGGAGCCGCGGCTTGGATTTCGGGGGATTGGGTTTGCACATCTTCGGCAACATTGCCGACTTGTTCCACAGGAACAGACTCAGGGGTTTTAATGGTAGCCATCTTATCTAAAAGTTTTAGAAACGTTCATCGAAATTCGATGTCGTGTCCGAGCAAAACGCACTCGGGCACAAACGCAAATGTAGTCTAAAAAATGCAATCTTCCTAACAAACTTATCAATATTTGCACATTATCACAATTTTTCCGTCCCAAGCGAATAATGTGTCCAAAAAAGATTAACTTTGCACTCTAAGAGCCAAAACACCCCGTTAGGGGTGGCTGATGTGGAAATTTTAAACATTGACCACCGAACTAAGAGGGGTCGCCGAATTTGGAGAGGGTGCCGAATTGAGAGGGAGTAGAGCCCGAATTGGGGGAGAGAGCGCAAGGTCCGAATTCAGGGAACGTGTAAAACAATTCGAGGGGTGGTTATGGCGCGTATCGTTTGAGTCTAAACAAACACAAAAAAACATAAAGCAATGGTAATTCTCGTATTGAATTGCGGAAGTTCGTCGATTAAGTATCAAGTAATCGATATGGCTTCCGAAACACAAAACACGCTGCTGGCCAAAGGTTTGGTCGAGCGTATCGGACTGCCCGAGGGTGTCCTCACACACAAACCCCAAAACGGAACGGCTCCCTTTGAGTACAAGGGCGCAATACCCAACCACACCGAGGGTATCCGTCTGATTATTGAGGCTCTGACCGACGCTGCTCACGGCGTTATCGCCTCGCTCGACGAACTCAATGCCGTAGGTCACCGTGTGGCTCACGGTGGTGAGTACTTCTCGGAGAGCGCGCTGGTGAACGACGATGTAATCGCCAAAATCCGCTCGTGCTTTGAGTTGGCTCCCCTGCACAACCCCGCAAACCTCGAAGGTATCCTCTCGATTAAGAGCCTGCTGCCCGCGATTCCCCAGGTAGCCGTATTCGACACCTCGTTCCACCAAACCATCCCCGCCGAGAACTACCTCTATGCTATTCCCTATGAGTACTACGAGAAGTATCGTGTTCGTAAGTATGGTTTCCACGGTACAAGCCACAAGTTTGTTGCACGTCGATGTGCGGAGTTTGCAGGTCTTGACATCAACAACTCCAAAATCATCACCTGTCACATCGGTAATGGTGGTTCGGTGACCGCTGTACTGAACGGCAAATCGTTCGACACCTCGATGGGTTTCACTCCCCTCGACGGTCTTGTAATGGGTACCCGTTGTGGTGCGGTTGATGCCGGTGCTGTTCTCTACGTTGGTGAGAAAGAGGGACTTGACTATGCTGCTCTGAACTCGGTGCTTAACAAGAAATCGGGTATTGAGGCGCTGACCGGTGTGTCGTCGGATATGCGTGATGTGGATGCTGCTTTCGATGCAGGCAATCCCCGCGCTATCGTAGGCCGTAACCTCTACTACTCGAAAGTTGTTGGTTTTGTTGGCGAGTACGCTGCCAAGATGAACGGCGTTGATATGGTTATCTTCACCGGCGGTGTTGGCGAGAACTCCAAAGACCTGCGCGAGTACGTTAGCGACCGTCTGGCGTTCCTCGGCGTAGAGTACGACAAGGCCCTGAATGACAAAACCCGCGGTACCGACACTATGCTCTCGACCCCCGAGTCGAAAGTTAAAGTGGCAGTTATTGCTACCAACGAGGAGTTGGTTATCGCAACCGATACGTTTAATTTGACAAAATAAATAAAACAAAACCACAATGATTAAACATCTGGAAGAGATTGTTGAGGCTGCCAAACGCGGCCCGAAACGTCGCCTGGTGGCTGCTTATGCCCAGGATTCGCACACTATTGAGGCTGTAAACGACGCCGTAGAACTCGGTTTTATCGAGGGCGTGTTGGTTGGTGACAAAGATGTTATCACCGCAGTTTGCGCCGACAAGGGTATCGACCCCGCAAAATTCGAAATTATCGACATCAAAGAGGATGTTGATTGCGTTGCCAAAGCCGTTAAAATGGTTCACGACGGCGAGGGCGACATCCTGATGAAAGGCCTTGTGTCGTCGGACAAATACGTTCGCGGTATCCTTAACAAAGAGTATGGCCTGCTCATCCCCGGTGGTGTGTTGAGCCACGTTGCTATCTTCGATACTCCCAAGTATCACAAACTTATCCTGGTGTCGGATGCTGCTATCATCCCCGCCCCCACCTTCGAGCAAAAGGAGTGGGAATTGCGCTACCTGGCTGAGGTTGCACAAGTGCTGGGCGTAGAGCAACCCAAAATCGCCTGCCTTGCGCCGAGCGAGCAACTGTTGCCTAAGATTGTGTCGAGCGCCGAGGCATACCAACTGCACACCAACGCTGCCGAGGGTAAATATGGCAACGTGCTGGTTGAGGGTCCTCTGTCGATTGACGTAGCACTCTATCCCGAGGTTGTCGAGACCAAAAAGTACAAAACCAATGGTGTTGCAGGTGATGCAGACTGCTTGCTGTTCCCCAGCATTGAGGCAGGTAACACCTTCTTCAAACTCGCTACCCACTGGTGTGGCGCTCGTCTGGCTGCGCTGGTTAAAGGTACTACCAAACCCTGTATCCTGACCTCGCGTGGCGATAGCCGCGACTCGAAACTCGCGTCGATTGCGCTGGCTGCGATTTCGGTGAAATAGGGAGTATACCTATTAAAATAGTAAAAGGGCTGTTTCGCATTTGCAGAACGGCCCTTTTTGATTGGTCAGAGGCGGGAATTAGGCCTTCTGTGGCTGATTGCTGTGAATCAGGATGTTGTGCGTCACGGGGGCTATGCGGCGCATCATCGCAAGCATTCCGCAATACTTGTCGTGGGTGAGGTTGATGGCGTGGCTGAAACGCTCCTGCTCTGTGAGGGTCGCGCACTCCACATTGTAGGTGATGTCGAAGGCTGTGAATACCGTCTCGGCTACCATTGTGTCGGTCGAAATTGTTCCTGCCACGGTGATTTCGAAACTCTCGGGCGTGAGTTTCATCTTCTTGAAAACTCCCACCGCGGTACGTCCTGCACAATCGGCCGTCGCAAGAAGCATCAACGCTTTGGGATTCAACTCGCTGCATTTTGTTCCGACGGGTACGAAACCCATCTCTTTGGTCATTTTTACCGTAATTTTTTCCATTGTTCAGAGTGATTGGTTGTACGCCCGTATATGCAATATCTGCGCCACCTTCAATCGAAACGAAGTTGCGGCTCCAACACAAAAAAAGGCTGTCACGACACAACTTGTCGGACAGCCCTTTGTGGAATGTTGCTGTATGGCTACTTGAAAAACTTGTGTTGGAACAAGATTAGGTAGATAACTGCGCAGGTGATATACGAGTCGGCGATGTTGAACACGGGACTGAAAAATGTCCACGAGCCGTCGGCATCAGCCATCCAACCCAACCACGAAGGCATTTCGCGAATGGTGAACAGCGGGAAGTGGAGCATATCCACAACCTTGCCTTGCAGGAGCGGAGCATAGCCGCCACCCTCGGGCAGGAAGGTTGCTACCGTGGTGAAGGTGCTCTCCGAAAAGAGTAAACCATAGAACGCGCTGTCGATAATGTTGCCCAGCGCACCTGCCAGAATCATCGAAAAACCTACCACCACACCCGTGGGCGCTTTCTGTTTGTTAATCAGACTCCAAATGTACCAACCGATAGCACCCGAGGCTACCAATCGGAATAGACTCAATGCGAGTTTGGCCCATTGACCGTTGCCGAGTTGCATACCGTAGGCAAAGCCGGGATTTTCGATAAAAAATATCTGAAACCAATCGCCTGCAACGTGGATGCTCTCGCCGAGGGTCATATTACATTTGACCAGCAGTTTGACCACTTGGTCGATGATCAGCAGCACGATGATGAGTATGGTCGCTTTTTTGTTGTTCATAGCGTTTGTGTTTTTTGCGTGGGGCAAAGATACAAAATTATTTGCGATTGCCGTCGGGCTCGGATTTTTTGAGCAACTCTTTGGTCGAGAGCAGTCCGCAAGCAGCCTCGATGTCCTCGCCGCGCGAAGCACGGATTGTGACGTTGAACCCCTTGGCTTTGAGTGCGTTTTGGAACTGCTCGACGTGGCGCATATCGGGGCTCACAAAGGGCGAGCCGGGCACCTTGTGAAAACGTATGAGGTTGATGCGGCAACTCAGGCCGTTGAGCAACTTGGCCAACCCCGCAACGTGGCGTGGTGAGTGGTTGCTGCCCTCCAAAACGATGTACTCGAAACTTACGCGACGTTGGTGCGAGAAGTCGTGACGGCGGATGATGTCAATAATCTGCTCGATACTCCACATACGTTCAGCAGGCATAATCTCGGCACGCTCCTCGGGGAACGGATTGTGCAGACTGACAGCCAGATGCGCCTTGCTCTCGGTCAGGAAACGCTCCAACTGCGGCGCTACTCCAACGGTCGAAAGAGTGATGCGTGTGGGACTCCAACCATAGCCCCACGGCGAGGTCAGAATCTCGATTGAGCGCAACACTTCGTCGGTATTGTCCAGCGGCTCGCCCATACCCATATAGACCATATTGGTAAGTCGGTCACGTTCGGGTAACGAGGCGGCTTGATTGAGAATCTCGCCCGCGGTGAGTGACTGCTGAAAACCCTGCTTGCCCGTGGCGCAGAACTTGCAACCCATTTTGCACCCCACCTCTGATGATACACACAGCGTTGCGCGGTCGCCATCGGGAATGTAGGCGCTCTCGATAAAGTGTCCGCCCGACACCTCATACAAATACTTCTTGGTGCCGTCCTTCGATGTGCTTTGACGTATGGGTGCGGTGCGTCCTACGTCGTAGCGCTCGGCCAGTGCGGCACGATGGCGCATCGAGATGTTGCTCATAGCGTCAATCTCGGTGACGTGTTTGGCGTATAACCAAGTGGCGATTTGCCCTGCGGCGAATCGCGGCATCCCCGCCTCGGCGGTAATCTCGGTGAGTTGTGCGAGGGTTTGTCCGAACAAGTGTTGTTTCATCACTGCTACTCTTTCAGACAAAGGTAACGCAAAAAACGAGATTTTTTGCTCACACGTTCTCTTTTTTAAATAATTCTTTTTATATTTGTGCTTGCAAGCGTCACCAATCCCGGGGCTTTTGGGAGTGGTTGGGTCGGCTAAGTTGCTGAGGGGCTGTCTTTTGGATGGCTCTGTGGGCGGCGAAGGGCGGCTTGGACCATTACTAAAGCACTGTGTGGGAGTGGTGCGTATCGCATACAAAACGCTAAACAATAAAAGAAAACCATATGGAACAAAAGAAAACCCCCAAAGCGGATTTGCAGAACAAACGCGGTTTGTTTATGGAAATCGGTCTGGTTGTGTCGCTGGCAATCGTTATCGCTGCACTCAGTTACAGCCAAAAAGAACGCGAAGTAGAAAAACTCGACAACGAGATTATCGCTGTTGAGGAGGAACTTATCGAGGTGACTCGTCAAGACCAAAAACCGCCCGAACCCATCAAACAACAACAAGTACAAGTGTTGTCGGACTTCATCAAAGTCGTACAAAATGACCAAAAGATTGAGACCGAGTTTGACTTTACCGAGTTCTCGGAGGATATCGTAGTTGTTGAGCAAGAAATCGTTGAGGAGGAGGTTGTAGAGGATGACGCTCCCGTGCTTATCGCCGAGGAGATGCCTACCTTCCAAGGTGGTGACCTGAATACCTTCCGTAACTGGGTTCAAAGCCGTCTGAAATACCCCCAAGTGGCATTGGAGAACAACGTACAAGGTCAATGCGTTATGTCGTTCGTGGTTGAGCGTGACGGCCGTCTGACCGGTATCCAAGTGTTGCAGGCTCCCGACCGCTCGCTGGGTGATGAGGCTGCTCGTGTGCTGGCGATGTCGCCCAAATGGAAACCCGGTAAACAACGTAACACCCCCGTGCGTGTAAAATACATCCTGCCGGTGGTGTTCAAGATTCAACACTAAACCCTCGGGTTTTGGTTTGAAATATGTGAGGGTGTCTGATGTGTCGGATGCCCTCACTTTACTAATAAGGGGTGTCTGATGTGGTCGGATGCCCCATATTGGTTCAAAAGAAACCAATGCTTGAAAAAGACTATGACAGATAATAATAAAGAACAACAAGAGGTGGCGCTGCGAAACCCCGACGAACCTGCACGTGCGGTGTTGGTGGCTATCATTACCGATAAGGATAAGGTTGAGCAGTGTAACGAATACCTCGATGAGTTGGAGTTCTTGGCGCTTACGGCCGACTATGTGACCGTCAAACGCTTCACTCAACGAATGTCCACCCCCAACTCGCGTATCTATATAGGTCCGGGTAAGTTGGAGGAGGTTGCGCTCTATTGTAAGGAGAATGAGATTGATACGGTGATTTTTGATGACGAGTTGTCGCCCGTGCAAATCCGCAATATCGAAAAGGAGATGCCGTGTCGTGTCATCGACCGTACCCGCTTGATTTTGGATATCTTTATGAGCCGTGCACGTACGGCCTATGCCAAGGCTCAGGTGCAGTTGGCCAACTATGAGTATATGTTGCCGCGCCTGACGGGTATGTGGACCCACTTGGAGCGCCAACGTGGTGGTACGGGTACTCGTGGTGGCGCAGGTGAACGTGAGATTGAAACCGACCGCCGTATCGTGCGTGACAAGATTTCGAAACTCAAATCGGAACTCAAAAAGATTGACTGCCAAATGGCGGTGCAACGTAGCAATCGTGGCTCGATGGTTCGTGTGGCGCTGGTGGGCTATACCAACGTGGGTAAATCGACCATTATGAACCTGGTGAGCAAGAGCGAGGTCTTTGCCGAGAACAAACTGTTTGCGACGCTGGATACCACGGTGCGTAAGGTGGTATTGGATAACCTTCCGTTCCTGCTGTCGGATACCGTTGGTTTCATCCGTAAATTGCCCCACCAACTTATCGAGTCGTTCAAATCGACCCTCGACGAGGTGCGTGAGGCCGACCTGCTGTTGCACGTTGTGGATATTTCGCACCCCAACTTCGAGGAGCAGTTGGCGGTGGTGAAACAGACACTGGCCGATATTGGTGCGACAGATAAGCCTGTATTCTTGATTTTCAATAAGATAGATGCCTACCACTATATGCCAAAAGAGGAGGATGACCTAACCCCCGCAACGCGCGAGAATATCTCGCTCGATGAACTCAAACAGAGTTGGATTGCCAAAGCCAATACTCCGTGTATCTTCATCTCGGCACGCGACAAGGTGGGTATCGACAAACTGCGTAGCGACCTGTATGGTATGGTGCGCGAAATCCACAGCGGACGCTATCCGTTCAACAACTTCCTGTATTAGTTAAACACACTTAAAACCTAAATATTATGGTAAGGATTCTGGACCGTGAGTGTAATACGATACTCAACAAGTTTATGGCCCAACTGCGCGATGCCAAGGTGCAAACCGACAGTATGCGCTTTCGTCGCAACCTCGAACGTGTAGGCGAGGTTATGGCCTACGAAATCAGCAAAACACTCTCGTATGCACCCCGAATCGTTGAGACTCCGCTTGGCGAGGCCGAGGTTGCGATGATTGACGACCGAGTGGTTGTGGCAACTATTCTGCGTGCGGGTCTGCCTTTCCATCAGGGTTTTCTGAACTACTTTGACGATGCGCAAAACGCCTTTGTGTCGGCCTTCCGCAAGTATAGCAAGGACGGCTCGTTTAAGGCCAAGGTGGAGTATATGTCGTGTTGTGATTTGACCGACAAGGTGCTGCTGCTTGTAGACCCTATGTTGGCTACGGGTACCTCGCTTGTGCTCACCTATGAGGCGCTGGTTGCCAAGTTCGGAACTCCCAAACATACCCATATCGCGGCTGTGATTGCCAGCGAGGAGGGGTTGGAGTATGTGTGTAGCAATGTGTCGAAACGTGATGTGTCGGTGTGGTGCGCCTCGGTGGACGAGGAACTCACCGTCAAATCGTATATCATTCCGGGCCTGGGCGATGCCGGTGACCTGGCCTTTGGAGATAAACTGACCCCTCGACCCGATGTAATCCACAACGACGAGGAGGAGTTAGATGATGAGGTTTATCGTACCAGCCGTGAATAATCAAACCCTTGTAATCAAAACCGAGTAGCGTATGGGACGCCGAGTGGCTTTTGTGGTGATGCTTGTGGTTGCGCTGATGCTGTCGATGACGGTGTTCAGAGCGCTGTTTATGCTCGCATACCTACCCTTGGCCGAAGGTATGTCGGTGGCCGACGGATTGTACACGCTGGTGAATGGTGGCGCTATCGATTTGAGTGCCACGATGTTGGTGATGATGCCCGTGTTGGTTGCCGTGTCGTTTGTGTGGCGGCGACAGGGTGCGTTGCGTGGTGTGATGTTGACCTATCTGATGATGACGGGATGTGTGTTGGCCGCAACCTTCGCAGTGGACCTTGTGATGTTTGGCAAGGTGGGGCACAGGCTTAATGCTGCCTCGCTGGAACAACTTTTCACTTCGGAAAGCGTGAGTGTTGTTGACCTCCTTACCGTGGTGGCTGTGTGGCTCGGAGCGTGGGCTCTCGGAAGCCTTGTTGTCAGGGCACTGATGCGCGGTGTTGCCAAGTTCTCGACCCAAAAACCGACCGTCAAACACTCGTGGCCGATTGCCTTAATGTGGCTGTGCGCCGTGTTGGGAGCAGGCTGGGGCTCGGCTCGAATTCCGCGCTATGGTGCAGCCTATTTTTCGGGCAACCAATTTATGAATACCGCCGCGGTCAATCCCCTGATGTCGCTGGTCGAATCGGCCGCGATAAAACCCGATTACTCACCGCTCGAAATACTCTCGCAACCACGCCCCGTGCCGCGCCCGACCCCCGAACAAGAGGTCGTGCAGGCCGACTCTGTGGAGGTGGATTCGGTGACTGTGGTGCCCGACTTGGGCGAGATACCCGACTCGTTGGAGTTGTTGAAGGTGGATGACCAAACGCCCGACCGTGTGGTGCGCCGACAGATGTTGGCTACCGAACGCCCCGATGTGCTGATTGTTATTATGAATGGTGTGACGCGTAGCGACTTCGACCGAACAATCAATGGCCGCTATGTGATGTCGCACCTCAATACACTGTGTAGCGAGGGCTATCTGTTCGAGAATTTCTATGCCGCGGGGGTGGGTGTGCCCAACTCCTCGATGGTGGCTGTGACGGGAGGCTACTTGACCCTGCCTGGTGCCGCTTCGCAGGATATTCCCTTCAAGTGCGAACGTATGATAACCCCCTTGGCGCAACTCGACTCGGCAGGCTACCACTCCGAAGTGTGGTATGGCGGCGATTTGTTGCACAATAATATGCGTGCCTACCTCTATGGCACGGGTTTCGATAATGTGGTGGATGTTCACAAGTTGCCGCTGTATGGTGTGGTGAGTGCTGTGGATGACGCTGTGGTGCTGCCTAAGGTTGCTAACCGTTTGATTGACAGTGACCAGAGATTTATGTGTGTTGTGGCGACCACGGGTATGGAGCCGGGCCGCCGACTGCCCTATGTGCGCTACGACGACCCCCGAAACAATGCTGCGGCCTTTGTGGACGAACAGATTGGCGTTATGGTGCGCCAACTCAAATATGGAGGTGTGTGGGATAACCTGCTGATGATTGTGGTGGGTGACTCCGACGGCACCGAGGAACGTGTGCCAATGATGATTGTCGGAGGTGCTGTCGAGGGCTTCGGTGTGGTTTCGCGCGTGGGCTCCCAAGTGGATATACCCGTCACGCTGGCATCGCAAATGGGTTTTGCAACCGACCTGTATCCCTTTGGCTCTGACCTCTCGATGGATGCCGACCGCACGGTGTGCTTTGTATACGAGGGTGGCTATGGTGTGGCCGATGACCAGGGTTGCTCGAAGTTTACCTACGACAAGTCCGATTGGGGTAGCCCGACACTCGATATACAACGCCACACTTGGGGGCAGGAGTTTTTGCGACACGCCTATCAGGAACTTCAAAACCGATAAAAGGGCCGTTGTAACCCTCGCCATCCGCCTTGGCCGATAACCCCGAACGCCAAAAAAACAAAAAACCTTTCGGGGTGTGGCGAAAAATTAGTAAATTGCACTCGCTAAAACGAGATAACACCCACCAAACTATGGATTACGCCAAACAACTCGACCGCTACAACGCTGTGCCAACCTCCGCCGAGGTGGCCGAACTTGTGGCTCAAATCAAAATGGCCGCTGTGGCCAACAACTCCACCGAGGTGCTCAAACAGTGTTACGCCTCTATCGACCTTACAACCCTCGATTGCTGTGATTCCGAACGCTCGGTTGCGGAGTTTGTGCGTAAGGCAGTGGAGTTCCGTGCCGCCTATCCCGAGATTCCCGATGTGGCCAGCATCTGTGTCTATCCGTCGTTTGTCGAGACCGTAGGTGTGGGTCTTGGTAGTAGTAATATCGCCATTACAAGTGTTGCAGGCGGTTTTCCGTCGTCGCAAACCTTCATCGAGGTCAAGATGTTGGAGGTGGCTATGGCTGCCGAGAACGGAGCCGACGAGGTGGATGTGGTGATTAATGTTGGCGAGATGTTGGAGGGTGAGTATGACCGTATGGCCAATACTTTGGAGGTGTTGCGTGGCGAGATTGACGAGGATGTGGTGATGAAAGTCATCGTGGAGTCGGGTGCGCTGCAAACTCCCGAACTTATTTATAAGGCTTCGCTGTTGGCAATGCTGGCGGGTGCCGACTTTGTCAAAACCTCGACAGGCAAGATTGACCGCTCGGCAACCCCCGAGGCTGCCGTCGCAATGTGCCTTGCAATTCGTGACTACTATGCGGCTACGGGTCGTAAAGTGGGATTTAAGGTTGCAGGTGGCGTGCGTACAGCCGAGGATGCGGTGCTGTATTATAGTGTGGTGGCGCAAATTCTGGGCGAGGAGTGGCTCACTCCGTCGCTTTTCCGTATAGGCGCAAGTTCTCTGGCAAACAATTTGATTTCGGCCATTACGTCAAGCGAAGTCAAATACTATTAGGGTCTGTGGTTGCCGACCCGACCGAGAGAAAATGAATATAGATGATTGTCGAGACTCCGCAAGGGGTCTCGACTCTTTTTGGAGAGATACGAAGTGTGCCTCCGAGGTGGAGGTGCTTACGGAGAGTGGCCAAGCCTTGGAGAGTATGCTCTCGGCCGTAGGTCTGGCACGCCACCGAGTGTGGGTCGAGATGTATATCTTGGAGGATGATGCTCTGGGCCGACATTTCGAGAGGGCGCTGGTCGGGAGTGCCTCTGCGGGGGCCGATGTGCGAGTGTTGTGCGATGGCTATGGAAGTCGCCACGGGCGCTGGTCAATCCTTTCGCGTTTGCGCCGCTCGGGAGTGCGTGTGGCTGTGAGCAGACCTTTGTGGCGCGAGTTTCCCGACCGCCGAAACCACCGCAAAATAGTGATTGCCGACCGCCAAGCCTATGTGGGCGGAGTGAATATAGCCAACCGCTACCTGTACCATTGGCGGGATGTGTGCCTAAGGGTGCAAGGTCGGTCGGTTGCGGAGTTTGAGCGGGTGTTTGCTGAGGATTGGATGCGGGCGAGTGGCCAGAGGTGTGAGAGGGGCCAGGGGAGTGCTCCGAGGGGCGACGTTCGGGTGGTGGCCGAGGGTGTGGAGTCGGCCGTGGTAGAGTGTGTAGGTGGGGCGCGACGATGTGTGTTGCTCAGTACACCCTATTTCGTGCCGCCGCCTGAGGTTGAACGCGCACTGACCGAGAGGGTCACGCAAGGGGTCGAGGTGGCGGTGTTGATACCCGATGTGTGCGATAGCCGAGTGGTGGGTGCAGTTGCCGAGGAGTATATCGCCCGTGTTGTGGCGCGTGGAGTGAGGGTGTGGCGCTATACCGCAGGCTTTAACCACGCCAAAACACTTGTGACCGACGATGTTGCAATGGTCGGCTCGGCCAATTTTGACTATCGCAGCCTGCGCCGAAACCGCGAAATTATGACACTGTTTGGTGGTCGTGCAGCGGAACATTTGGAACGCGATTTCCGTCACGCTTTGAGTCGCTCGGTTGAGGTGCGTCGCAGCCATCCGTCACGCCAAGGAGCACTCGACCGCCTGATTCGACTGCTTGCTACGCCGTTGCATCCGCTGTTGTAGAAAAAATGCTGCCCCAAAGTGCATAAAGTTGGGCGCAAAAAGCAATACTCCCACGAAAAAAACGTATATTTGTACGATGGTAAGTGTGCTTTGACTTGCCGTATATCCGATTAAGCCTATTAATAAACGACTGCTCATACTTTTGTGTGCCTTGATGTGCGTGTGTACCGAGGCTTTGGCCGAACGACGTGTCAAAGTTGGTGCGCGTGCGGGTCTGCTCAGCCGCTCGCTGACACTCGACCAAGAGACCCTTGTGTTTAAGGATGTCAATGGCAACCCACTCCGCGAGTTTAACGAATTTGCCACCGAGAGCAAATATGGTTTTAACGCCTCGTTTGTGTTTCGTGTGCGCGTGTGGGAGTCCAAAAATCCCATTACGGGCGCAAGCCTTCACCTCGAACTCGATGCCGACTATGCCCAAAATAATCTGGTGTTCGCTGCCAAACGTGTGGAGAATGACGAGGAGTTGGAGGCCTTCACCTCCAAAGTTCTGTTGCGTACGGTGGATGTACCCCTTGTGCTGTGTCTGAAAGCCAGCGTGGTGAGATTGTGTGCGGGCCCCGTGTTCCACGCCTACTCGCAGTATGAGGTCAAGAGCGGTAAAATCGGATTCAGCGGTGTGAAACCCCTGTGTGGCTACACCCTCGGTATCGGTTTTGATTTTGGTAAGGTGACCCTCGACGGTCGCTACTGTGGCGAGTTTACCAAAGGCTCGTGGAATATGATTAAAGATGAGCAGGCAGCACCCCTAACCGGACGATTGGCCGGTTGGAGTATAAATTTGGGTGTGGCGTTTTAAGCAGTTGGGAGTATGACAGAGAAGAGCATCGAAATACAGAAAATCGACCCCCGAGAGTTGTTTGACCCGTCGGGCGTGAACTTCGAAACCCTGGCGCGCTTGTGCCCGAAGTTGAAACTTGTGGTGCGTGGCAACAAAATTAAAGCCCTCGGTGCCGAAGCCGACATCCTGGACTTCGAACGCCGTTTCCGCGCCTTGGAGGAGTATGTTGCCAAATATGGCCACCTGTCCAAAGAGGTATTGGCCCAAACCTTCGGTACGGTGGGTGTCGAGGCCGCAGTTCCCGCTACCGAACGCAGCGAGGATAAAGACCTTATTCTGTATGGCAATAATGGCAATATCGTCAAGGCTCGCACGGCCAACCAACGCCGTCTGGTCGAGATGTTCGAGGATAACGACCTGATTTTTGCTATTGGTCCTGCCGGCTCGGGCAAGACCTATACGGCGATTGCTTTGGCTGTGCGCGAACTCAAAGAGAAACGCGTTCGCCGAATCATCCTCACACGACCCGCTGTGGAGGCGGGTGAGAAGTTGGGTTTCCTGCCCGGCGATATGAAAGAGAAACTCGACCCCTATCTGCAACCGCTGTACGATGCGCTGGGTGATATGATTCCGTCGGGCAAGTTGTCGAAATTTATCGAGGAGGGCACCATTCAGATTGCACCGTTGGCCTATATGCGTGGTCGTACGCTGGACAACGCAGCCGTGATTTTGGACGAGGCGCAAAACACCACCCACTCCCAAATCAAGATGTTCCTTACGCGTATGGGTCGCAACGCCAAGTTTATCGTTACGGGTGACTTGACGCAGGTTGACCTTCCGCGCCACTCCGACTCGGGACTCACGATGGCTGTCGAACGCTTGGAGAAGGTGGATGGCATTGGTGTCATCAAGTTCGGCAAGGGTGACATCATCCGCCACCCGTTGGTCAAACATATTGTGGACGCGCTTTCGGACCGTCCCGCAAAAGACGAAAAATAATCCTAAAAAATATACAACTATGAGCAACGCAATTACAAAAACCAATTTCCAATTTGAGGGTCAAACCTCTCTCTACGTGGGTAAAGTACGCGACGTGTACACCATTGCCGACAAATATATGGTGATGGTCGCAACGGACCGTATCTCGGCTTTTGACGTGGTACTCCCCAAGGGTATTCCCTTCAAGGGCCAAGTGTTGAACCAAATTGCATCGAAGTTCCTTGATGCAACCGCCGACATCTGCCCCAACTGGAAAATCGCCTGCCCCGACCCGATGGTTACCGTGGGTCGCAAGTGCGAACCCTATGCCGTTGAGATGATTGTCCGCGGCTATCTGTCGGGTAGTGCTTGGCGCGACTACAAAGCCGGAGCACGCGAAATCTGCGGTGTGCCCCTGCCCGAGGGTATGCGTGAGCACCAACGCTTTGAGCGTCCCATCGTGACCCCCACCACCAAAGCCGAAATTGGCGAACACGACCAAAACATTTCGGGTGCCGACATCGTAGCCCAAGGTATCGTAAGTGCCGAGGAGTATGCCAAATTGGAGGAGTATGCTTTGGCTCTGTTTGAGCGTGGTAGCCAAATGGCAGCCGAGCGTGGCCTGATTTTGGTTGACACCAAGTATGAGTTCGGTAAAATCGACGGCGAGATTACCCTGATGGACGAGATTCACACCCCCGATTCGAGCCGTTATTTCTATGCTGACACTTACGAGGAGTTGTTCCGCGAAGGCAAACAACAACGCCAACTCTCCAAGGAGTTTGTCCGTGAGTGGTTGATGGCCAATGGCTTCCAGGGCCGCGAGGGCGAAGTTGTACCCGAGATGACCGACGAGTTTGTACAAAGCGTCACTGACCGTTACGTTGAGTTGTACGAGCACATTGCAGGCGAGGAGTTCGTGAAGGGCGATTCGGCCGACCGTTTGGAGGTTATGGAGGCTAACATCAAGAATATGCTCGCCCGCTTGTAAATTAGTCTAACAAGGTAATTTCTGCGTTACGCTTGCGACTCAAATGCTCACATACGCTCGGTATGCTGCGCTTTGAGTCGCTTCGCAAGCCTTGAAATTCCTCTTGTTATACAAATTTACATTGTGGAGGAATAGGCGCGTCAGAACCTCACGGCACAAAATTTTCTTCGCAATAACCACTTTTAGATAAAATACTAAAACTAATAACGAAAAATATCATTCATGAAACTTACAGATTTGAAGCCCGAGGCCCTATGGCGTCACTTCGAGGCTATTACACATATTCCGCGTCCCTCGCATCACGAGGCCGCAATTCGTCAATACGTCATCGACTTTGCCGCAGCGCAAGGTTTGGAGTGTGTGGTCGATGATGCGTGCAACGTCTTGGTGCGCAAGCCCGCAACCGTAGGTATGGAGAATCGTCGCACCGTAGTTATTCAAGCGCACCTCGATATGGTGCCCCAAAAGAACAACGACAAGGTGTTCGATTTCGAGAAAGACGGCATTCAAGCATACGTCGATGGCGAGTGGGTGACTGCCGACGGAACAACCCTCGGTGCCGACAACGGTATCGGTGTGGCTGCAATCTTGGCAGTGTTGGAGTCTAAGGAGTTGGCGCACGGTGCTATTGAGGCACTCTTTACCGCCACCGAAGAGACCGGTATGGACGGTGCATTTGGTCTGAAACCAGGTCTGTTGGAGGGTCGCACTCTGCTCAACCTCGACTCCGAAACCGAGGGCGAGTTGTATGTCGGTTGCGCCGGAGGTACCGATGCCAATATGTCGCTGCCCTACACCACAATCCCCACCCCCGCCGACTCGACGGCCTACACTCTCGAAGTCAAAGGACTCAAAGGCGGACACTCGGGAATTGAAATCATCCTCGACCGCGCAAATGCCAACAAACTGATGTTCCGCCTGGTGCGCAAAGCACAGATGGAGTTGGGCTTGGAGTTGGCAAGTGTTGATGGCGGAGGTCTGCGCAATGCTATCCCGCGTGAGGCTGTGGCTGTGGTAACCGTTCCGAGTGCCAATACTGCCGCTTGGGAGGCTATGGTGGCCGAGATGTTGGCAACCTACAAGGCCGAGTTCAAAGGTATAGACGACGGTATTGTGGTGACGGCAACCCCCACCGAAACCCCCGCCGAGGTGATTGCAACCGAGAGTGCTGCGGCTTTGGCGCGTGCTATTGTTGCTTGCCCCAACGGTGTTATCACAATGAGCAAGGCTATGGAGGGATTGGTACAAACTTCGAACAACTTTGCGCGCGTGGTGAGCGACGGCAAGTGCATCAAAATGCAGGCTCTGACCCGCAGTTCGGTGCGCAGCGAGAAACAATACGTCTCGGAGATGATTCGCTCGGTATTCACTCTTGCAGGTGCCGAGGTTGAACTGTCGGGAAGCTATGACGGCTGGAATCCCGATATGGAGTCGCCTATCCTGCACTCGATGTGCGAGAGTTACGAGAAACTCTATGGCGTTCGTCCTCGCATTATGGCAATTCACGCAGGTTTGGAGTGTGGTATCATCGGCGGAACATACCCCGGAATGGATATGATTTCGTTCGGCCCGACCATTTGCTACCCTCACTCGCCCGACGAGAAGGTGAACATCGCAAGCGTAGCCAAATTCTGGGACTTCTTGTGTAACACTTTGGCAAACTCGCCGCTCAAATAACACTGCTCTGCAAGTGGAAGAGTGGTTCGTCATAGTCAATCCGGTGTCGGGTCGCGGTCGTGGAGGCCGCGACTGGCCCCGTATTGCCGAATTGCTGGAGCGTGCAGGAGTTAGTTATACATTCAACTTCTCGCCTGCACGCTATGAGGCTATCGACCTGGCCGAGAGCGTGGTGCGTATGGGCTACCGCAAGATTATGGTTGTCGGTGGCGACGGCAATATGCACGAGGTGCTCAACGGCTTGTGGCGTCAGACCGATGTTCCCCTCGAAGAACTTACCGTGGGCGTAATCCCCGTCGGTACGGGTAATGATTGGGTGCGTCACGTTGGTATTCCTCACGACTACGAGGCTGCAATCCGGGTGATTCTCACAGGCCGCATCTACCACCAAGACATCATTCGCGCACGCTACCAAACCCCCAAAGGCGAAGGTGAGCGTGTGGTGGCCAATATTGCAGGTATTGGTCTTGATGCCGAGGTGATTAAGGCTGTGGAGGCTGCTTGGGCGCGTGGCCGCAAGGGTAGAGGAACCTATATGAAATGCCTGCTTAAAACGGTGTTTACTCACTCATCGCAAGCGTGTAGAGTGACGGTGGACGGACAGGAACGCTATTATCCCAAGATTTTTACCGCCGCTGTGGGTAACAACCGCTTCAATGGCGGAGGACTCGAACAGTTGCCTTGTGCGCTGTCGGACGACGGCTTGGCCGAGGTTATGATTTTGCGTAGCCTGACCGCAGGTATGGTGCCGCGTGCGCTGTGGCTGTTGCTGAATGGTCGTATAAACGAGATTGTTACGGTCGAGAACTTCCGTTGTCGCCGCATTTCGTTCGACTTCGAGGGCGGAGGCCCCGTGGAGTTGGATGGCGAACTTGTGGGAAATACAGCCGTGGAGTATGAGATTATTCCCCGTGCCTTGCGTGTGATTGTGCCCAGAGAGTTCGGCGAAACCAAATAGTTTTGTACCTATTATATATAAATAAAGGCTGTTCTCCGAGTGTGGAGAGCAGCCTTTATTTTTGGTGTTGTCGGCCTTCTACTTGAACAGATATTCGGCAATCTGCACAGCGTTGAGGGCTGCACCCTTGCGAATTTGGTCGCTCACGGTCCAGAAAGTGATACCATTGGGGTTGGCCAAATCTTTACGAACGCGACCAACATACACATCGTCGCACGACTCCAAGTTGAGCGGCATAGGGTAGTGGTTCTCGGCGGGTTTGTCCCACAGGGTGACACCTTGGGCTGCCTCAAAAGCGGCTTGTGCCTCCTCAACCGAGATAGGACGCTCAGTCTCGACCCAAATGCTCTCGGAGTGGTTGCGCAGCACGGGAACGCGCACACAAGTTGCACTCACTGCGATGTCGGAGTGCATAATCTTGCGGGTTTCGTGATACATCTTCATCTCCTCTTTGGTGTAGCCGTTGTCGGTGAACACATCGATGTGGGGAATCACGTTGAAAGCCAAACGGTGTGCAAACTTCTTGACGGTAGGTTCCTCGCCACGCGCCATTTGTGCGTGTTGTTCCACCAACTCGTCCATAGCCGCAGCGCCGGCACCGCTGGCCGATTGGTAGGTCGAAACGTGCACACGTTTGATGTGGCTCAAATCCTCAATGGCTTTGAGTGCTACCACCATTTGGATGGTTGTGCAGTTGGGGTTGGCAATCACACCACGTGGGGTGTTGCGAGCGTCCTCACCATTCACCTCGGGTACCACCAGGGGCACATCCTCGTCCATACGGAAGGCACTCGAATTGTCAATCATCAGGGTGCCGTGTTTGGTGATGGTTTTCTCGAACTCCTTCGAGGTGCCGCCGCCTGCGCTCACAAAAGCCACGTCAATACCTTTGAAGTCGTCGTTATGTTGCAACAGTTTGACGGTATGTGGTTTGCCCTTGAACTCGTACACGCGGCCTGCGCTGCGCTCCGAGCCAAAGAGTGTCAAAGTGTCGATGGGAAACTCTCTTTCGGCAAGCAGGCGCAGAAACTCTTGTCCTACGGCGCCACTTGCTCCAACAATTGCTACATTCATATCTTTATGTGTTGTGTTAGTTAATTATTTTTTTTTGGGGCGATTAGTCGAAGAACTCATCCTCCTCGGGCAGTGTTGTCGAGGTTGCTTGTTGGAGTTCCTCCTCGCAGTTGTGGTATAGTTGAGTGGGCGAGATGCCAAACGAGTCGGTCTCGTAGATACCCAAACGCGGGTTGGCATAGACACGCTTCATAAACTCTCCGAAGATAGGCAACGCGCGTACCGAGCCCTCGCCACCACGTTGAAGGTGAACACTCTGGTCCTCGCCGCCTACCCACACGCCGGCCACAAGTTTTGGGGTCACACCGATAAACCACGCATCGCGGTTCTCTTGTGAAGTTCCCGTCTTACCGCCAATCTCGCCACGGAAACCGTACTGCCAGCGCAAACGACCTCCCGTTCCGGCGTTGATTACATTTTGGAGCATTCCGAGCATTGTGCCTGCGGTCTCCTCGCTGATAGCGTCGTTGCTTGTGGGGACAAAACTTGCCAGCAGGTTGCCTTGACGGTCCTCAATACGGGTCACAAAGATAGGCTCGATATTGACACCGTGGTTGGCAAAGGTTGCAAATGCACCCGTCATCTCAAACAGCGAAACCTCGCTCGAACCCAAACACAGCGCATACACAGGGTCAACAAACGAGCGGATACCCATATTGTGTATAAAGTCGGCCACCGCTTCGGGTTGTTTGGCCTGTTTCATAATCCACGCCGAGTAGTTGTTGCGGCTGTTGGCCAGACCCCATTTCAGAGGTTTGGGCTCACCCGTGTACTCCACCTTGCCGGCCTCCTTGGGAGTCCACGGCTCGCCGGTGTAGGTTTCGATTGTCACAGGCAGGTTGGGCACCATCGTGCAGGGGGTGAATCCCAAGTGGTCGATGGCAAAGGTATAGATGAAAGGTTTTATGGTCGAGCCGGGCTGACGTTTGCTCTGCTTGGCCATATCGTACTTGAAGTAACGGTAGTTGGGGCCTCCGACATAGGCTTTGACGTGGCCTGTTTGGGGCTCAATGGCCATAAACGAGCCGCGCATAATGCGTTTGTGATGGAGGATGGAGTCGCGTGGTGTCATAACCGTGTCTTTGATACCCTTGTAGGTGAAGATTCGCATCTTGCAGGGTACCTCAAACGAGGCGGTGATTTGGTCGTTGGTAAATCCGTCGCTCTTCATTTCACGCCAACGGTCGCTGGTGCGCATTGCGTTACGCATAATGGTTTCGCGTTGCTCGGGTGTGGTATCCACAAACAACTGCTTGGTGGCACGCACCTGAGCATCCATTGCCCTCTGGGTTTTGGCCAACTCGCTCACCACAGCCTCCTCGGCATAGGTTTGCATCACGGAGTTGACGGTGGTATAGATTTTCAGACCGTCGGTATCGAGGTTGTAGTTGCTGCCGTCGGGTTTTTGGTTTTTGTGACACCAGCCATAGAGCGGGTTGCTGCGCCAACGTTCCAACTCATATTTGTAGTCGTACTCGCTCCAATAGTTGCGACGTTGGGGCTCACGTGCGGTCATTACCTGACGAATCATACCGCGGAAGTATTGAGCCATACCCTCGTTTTGGGAGATGGGGCGATAGTTGAGTTCGATGGGCAGTGCCGAGATTGAGTCGTACTGTGCTTGGGTAATCGAGCCGCGAACCTTCATACGGTTGAGCACCAGGTTGCGACGTTTGATAGCGTTGTCGTAGTTGCGCACGGGGCTGTAACGTGTGGTTGCGTTGAGCACGCCGACCAGCATTGCCGACTCCTGAATTGCCAACTCCGAGGGGTGTTTGCCAAAGAATGTTTGTGCGGCCGACTTGATACCCACGGCGTTGCTACCGTAGTTCATCGTGTTGAAGTACATCGCCACAATCTCGTCTTTGGTGTAGTTGTGTTCGAGTTTTACTGCCACAATCCACTCTTTGAACTTCGAGCGCACGAGTTTGAGTTTGCGACCGATAGAGGTGTTGGCCGAGTTTATTCCGCGGGGGAAGAGGTTTTTGGCCAACTGCTGGGTTATGGTGCTACCGCCACCCTGCGACGAGTCACCTCCCATAAGGGTTTTGACCGCCACACGCGCTAGGGCTTGAAAGTCGATACCCGAGTGCGAGTAGTAGCGCGAGTCCTCGGTAGCCACAAGTGCTGCCACCAGCGAAGGCGCCAACTCGTCGTACTCCACATTGGAGCGGTTTTCGATAAAGAACGAGCCGAGCAGTTTGCCATCTTCGGAGTAGATTTCGGTGGCAAGTGCGCTTTTGGGGTTTTCGAGTTCCTCGAAGGTGGGCAGTTTGCCAAACACGCCGATAGCGGTCAGCGCCAACATCAGAGCCACCAAGCCTACGGGAATATATATAGCCGCCCAAATCCAACGTACTAAACGTGAGTGTTTTGCGGCTTTGGACGAGGCATTTCGGCCTCGTGTGTTTTTGTTGCGGGGAGTCGTTTGCGACATATTTTTACACTATTAATCACGCAAAGGTACTAAATTTCTTCGGAATAACGAATTTGGGTGTGATTATGTTATACATAATCAAAAAACAGTCGGTCCGTGTGGGCCGACTGTTCGTTGATTTGGTGGAGTGGGGTTACTCCTCGACTCGCACCCAGCGAAGGGTCACACCAAAGCCCATAAACGTGCCACGAACTTTCAGACATTCGGCACTCTCGAACTCGGCCGAGGCATTGACCTTCATACCCGTGTTGGGGTCATAAATCTTGGCCTCGCCCCACTTTTGTTCGTTGGGCAGGTAGCGCAGGTTTTCAATCAGCAGAATATTGTCGATATACTCACCGCGCAGTGCTTTGTCGGGATTTTTGACATCTTTTCGGCGATTGCCCTTTTTGTCGTAGGGGTTTTCGGCCCAGATAGTGCGTGCGTTGTAGGTTCCGTCGGCGTTGCGGGTCACTCGGACCTTGCCTTTGTCGCCGTTGTACTCGGTCATATAGACACCCACAATGTTGTCGCCGTGGGCGTTGGGCGTTTGGCCGAAGGATGTGAGCGTGCACACGACGGCACAGAGAGTCAGGATGATTTGTTTCATAGTTTGAGAGTGTTGTTAGATGGGTAGTCCCAGCGACACATAGGCCACAACTCCCTTCTTGTCGGAGGGTTTGGCTACGGTCACACTGATTGAGGTATTGGAGTTGGCGGCCATACGGATGGGCACCACATCAAAAGTCACGTTGGCTCCATAGGAGTAGAGCATATTCCAACGGTTGTCGAAACCCTGCCAATGGGCGTAGTCGATGAAGGCTCCCACTCGGATGCGGCGGATAAACAGCACTGCGGGAATACCCCAATCGGGATAGGCCACGGGCAGTTGATACTCCACCGAAGTGGCGATGTATCGTTTGGGGGTGAAGTCATACTCGGCACCTCGCGGGAACAACTCTTTGGTGCGGAAACCAAACATTCCCTCACCCACCGAGGCTTGATAACCAAATTGAATCTGGGTGCTGTGGTGGGGTGCTGCACCGGGCAGGAAACCTTTGCCATAGAGCGACAGCGTGGTGCGGAAATCCTTGTTCAGAGGGTTGGATACAAACGAAGCCCTGACACTGTAACCCCAGCGTGGTGCAAAATCACGATGGGCGCGGCGTGACTGCTCGTCGTAACTCAACGAACCGGCCAAACGGAAAATACCCGTGCGAGGAGTAGCCCCCTCATAGAATATGTCGTTGGTATAACCGATTCCGATAAATGGTGTCAGTCGGCGCAAATAGAATCCCGAACCGAGCCATAGCGGTTGCGATACTCCTAACGAAAGATTGAGTGCTTGTCGCAGTGGCGGGCGTGCAACGCTGTCGGGGCGATTGTAGACCAATCGGTTGCCTCCGCCGTAGGTTCCTTCAAACGAGATATGGGGGCCCCAACCGCTATACTCTACGCCCAGGCGGTAGCGGTTGCCCATAGTGCGCGACCAACCCCAACTTGCGTAGCAAACCATACTTGACAGCAGGTTTTGCGACATAATGGTTGCTCCCAGATTGAGGTCGGGTACTCCATTGCTGAGTAGTCCCAGGGGGTTCATCTCCAATGGAGCCCAACTGTGAATGTTGAATCCTGTCAAACCTTTGCGATAGCGTTTCGACGGCACTTTGGCCTTTTGGAGCGAGTCGTCGGCGAGAGTGAAACGTATCGAGTCGAGGTTGGGGACATCCCA
>JAFTYJ010000058.1 GCA_017464745.1 Rikenellaceae bacterium
AAAATATCCCATTCCGCCCACACCCACACAAAAAAGCCGCCCACACATTACGCGGGGCGGCTTTACTTTCGATTCGCAACGGCTTACAGAGCGTTAATCTCTTTAAGTACGTTGATGTTCGAGCGAACGGCGGCAGCCGAAGCCTCGAATTTCGCTTTCTCGTCGGCGGTAAGTTCGATTTTGATAATCTTCTCGCAACCGTTCTTGCCGATAACGGCGGGAACACCGATGCAGATGTCCTCTTGGCCGTACTCGCCCTCCAACAGAACGCACGAAGGAATAACTTTCTTGCGGTCGTTGATTACAGCGTCAGCAACAAATGCTGCGGCCGCACCGGGAGCATACCAAGCCGAAGTTCCCAGAAGACCGGTCAAGGTTGCACCACCAACCATAGTGTCGGCTACAACTTTGTCCAAAACTTTCTTGCTCAGCAGTTTGCTTACGGGAACACCACGGTAAGCGGCTTTGCTTGCCAGGGGAATCATAGTGGTGTCACCGTGGCCACCGATTACCATACCGTCAACGTCGGCGATGTTGCCTTTCAGAGCCATGCTCAGGTAGCAACGGAAACGCGACGAGTCCAGAGCGCCACCCATACCGATTACGCGGTTTTTGGGAAGGCCGCTGCTTTTGAGTGCCAGGTAGGTCATGGGGTCCATGGGGTTGGCAACAACGATGAATACCGCTTTGGGCGAGTATTTCATAGCGTTAGCCATAACCGATTTAACGATACCGGCGTTTACACCCAGCAACTCCTCGCGGGTCATACCCGGTTTGCGAGGCATACCCGAGGTGATGATTACCACGTCACTTTTGGCGGTTTTTGCATAGTCGTTGGTTACGCCCACGATGCGCGAGCCACCGTACAGAGCCGATGCTTGCAGCATATCCAGAGCCTTGCCTTCCGAAACGCCCTCTTTGATGTCGATGAGTACCACTTCCGAAGCGATACCGTTGGTTGCCAGCACATTTGCGCAGGTTGCGCCTACATTACCGGCGCCAATGACAGTTACTTTGCTCATAATCTGAATGGATTGTGTGTGATTAGCCAATAAGTTTCTCGTAGTCCTCAGCCGACAGCAGTGCGTCAACCTCCGACGGGTCGCTCATCTCGATTTTAATCATCCAGCCCTCGCCGTAAGCGTCTTTGTTTACCAATGCGGGGTCGCCGTCCAGAGCCTCGTTCATCTCAACTACCTTGCCGCTAACGGGGGTAAATGCGTCCGATACGGTTTTAACGGCCTCGATGCTGCCGAATACGTCGCCGGCTGCCAGAGTCTCGTCCAGGGTGGGGATGTCAACGAATACGATGTCGCCGAGTTGGCTTTGTGCGAAATCGGTGATACCGATGATAGCGATGTTGCCTTCTACTTTGACCCACTCGTGGTCGTTCGAATACTTCAAGTTCGATGGTACGTTCATAGTGTTTTGTCTATTTTTGGTTTGTTAATATTTCGTGTTTGTCGTCAAACGGTCTGACAAAGATACATTTAATTTGCGAATATTTTGCGATGTTACTTGGTTTGTGCGTTAATTTTTTCACACTTGCAGTTTTGGCGTGCTGTTTCGAGGGCTTTGCGGGCCACGGTTTCGGGTGTTATGGCGGTCATACAGCGGTAGTCGCCCCACTTGCAGGGTTTGTTGCCGAACACCGAGCACGGGCGGCACTCCATTTCGGCCTGCAACGCCCATTCGGGTGATTGTCCGAATCCGTAGAAACCTGCGTAGGGGTGGGTTGCGCCCCATATCGACACAACATTTGTGCCCACCAGCGACGACATATGCATTGCCGACGAGTCCATTGCCACCATCACATCGAGATTGGCCATAAGGTCCATCTCCTCGACCAGCGACATAATGCCCACAACCGAGTGGACATTGTCGGCGATTTGCTCCATTCCCGCAGCCAACTCTTTCTCTTTTGCTCCTCCGCCGAACACAAAGATTTGCTCCGCTTCGGGGGCCATCTTCTCCACCGCTTTGGCCATCAGTTCGAGGGGGTAGGCTTTGCCCTGATGCATCGCAAAGGGCGACACTCCAATCCACACTCCCTTCTTGGGGGCATAGGGCTGAATGGGCTGTGGAACCTGACGGAGGCTCGGAGTCCAATTCTCAATCTTGTCGGGGGTGAGTCCCAGGCGGTGCATAACCTCGAAGTAACGCTCAATCGAGGTGCGCAGTTGTTTCGAGTTTTGGTATCCTTGGCGTATGAGTTGTCGTTTGGCTATTCGTCCCTTGCGGATGCGTGCGGTTTTGCACCCTTTGAGCGACATAAAACTGCGCAGCAGGTGGCTTCGCAACACTCCGTGCAGGTCGGCCACGGCATCCACACCTCGCTCGGCCAACTCGTCGGCCAGCAGTCGGATACCTGCCACTCCTTTGTGTCGTCCTTTGAGGTCGAGGTCCACAAACTCCACGCCTTCGACATCGGCAAAGAACGGACGGAAGAACGGGCGTGTAATCACCGTGATACGCATTTTGGGGTATGCACGACGAACCGCTGCGACAACCGGCACGGTCATCGCAACGTCGCCCATAGCGCTTGTGCGCATTACGGCCAAGTGTTGTATATTACTACTTTTTGGCGTACAGAACGGGGTTTAACGACGGGTCGTTATACATCTTCATCTGTTTGTAAGTTTTCATATACTTACGGCCGGCCTCAATATCCTCAATCAACTCCTCGATTGCTTGCGACAAATCGACTTGTTGGGTCAGCAGTACGTCCAATTTCTTTTGGCAGGCTGCTTTGTGAGCCTCGTCCACATCGGTACGTGCCACCTCTTGGGCCATATGATATATTTTGAGAGCCAGAATCGACAGACGGTCAATAGCCCACGCGGGAGTCTCGGTGTTGAGTCGTGCATCGGCCAGAGGTTTGATATCTTTGTATTTGTCGAGCATATAACTGTCTACATACTCCACCATATCGGTACGGTCTTGGTTCGATGCGTCGATACGACGTTTGATTTTAAGCGCCTCTACGGGGTCGATTTGCGGGTCGCGGATGATATCTTCGAGGTGCCATTGTACGGTGTCGATCCAGTTTTTGGCATACAGCAGGTGATCGATTGTACCGGCCTCAAAGGGGTTGTTTATGGGTTGGTCCACATTGTCGTAGCGGTGGTAATCGGCGATTACTTGCTCAAAAATAGCGTTAGCGTTTTTAGTGAACATGATTATGTTGGTTGTGTTTTTGATTAAATATTTACAAATGTACGCTTTTTTTTCGATAATCCAATCGGAAAGCAACGAAAAAAAAAGGATTGTTCGGCCTGTGGGACAAACAATCCTTCGTTTTGTAAAGTGGTTTTGTGGTTATTCGGTCACAAATCCAAACATTTTTTCGACCGTATCAATAACCTCCTGGTCGGTAGCGTCGATGCGGAACACTGCGCTCGGAGTCAGCGAGTGCAATTCACGCCCCGTTTTGTAGAGTTTCTCGCCACCACCCGTGATATTAAGCATAATCACAGCCTCTTTGTCCACCAGTCCGCTCTCTACGGCTTTGATGAGCGATGCGGTTGCTGCGGCTGCTGCGGGGTGAATGTCCACACCCTCCAACTGCTCGAACAGTGCTGCGGCTTTGCGCTCGGCGGCATTGGTCACGGCCATCACGTCGCCGTCGGTATCTTTGAGTGCATCGTAGAGTCCGCCTGCCAAGCCATAGGGCGGGCGACGATTCGACAACACTTTGGCGTCAATAATTTCGGCATCGCGGCGTGCACGGTGGTCGCTGTAATACAACATTTCGCGCGAGTCGGCTCGCCAAGCGTCAAAAATAGGGACAAACGGAGCGTTCTGTGACACAACGAGTTTGGCTTTGTGCGAGCCCCAGCGTCCGTCCTCAATCAGACGCATATTGGCCTCCCACGCAGCGATGGCTCCCGTACCACTTCCCACGGCTTGGAAGTAGTAGTCGGGGATGCGTCCTATGGTAGTGGTTGCCGACAAGAAAGTGGTGCCCATACCGTCACGACGAGCCACGTTTTTGGCACCTCCCTCGTTGTAGAAGTGGCTGCTTTTGAGCGCTTGGGTGCTCAGGTGAATTGCGTCAAAGTAGTCGCTTCCCTTCTCGGTGGCAATCAGTTTGACACAACTCGACAGCGGCTTGTCGAACCACAGTGCGCCGAGGTTGTCCGAGGGGACACACAGCAACAACGGAATCTTGTTGTCGGAGCACACCTTGGTAAAGGCTCGGGCAGTGTTGCCGGCCGAAGCCACAACCAACACTCGCTCTTCACCCTCGGGAATGCGTGCACACACCGAGTAGGCTTCGGTCTCCTTGAACGAGCAGGTGGTCATATGTGCGCCAATCATCGGATTGTAGCCGTTGAAGGTGATATACAGATTTTTGAGTCCCAGATGTGTTGCCAATCCTACGCTGCGATAGGTCACGGGAGCGCCCGAGCCTTCGAGCATTCGGCGTACGGGCAGCCAATCGGCAAAGCGATAGAACTCCAACTCGGGTTGTACGTTGAGTTGCTTTTGGGCGTAGATAGCCCTCACAAGCGAGGGACAGCCACATTCGGGGTCCTCCAAGGTCCAGCCTGCATCCTCGAACTCGCGTCCGGTGGCCACGCATTGGAGTTTGTATTCGGTAGGTTTAAAGTTGCTCATTTGTGTGAGTTTTGTTGTTGCAAAGGTACGGCTTGCGCCCCAATTTTTCAATAAGTATTTGTACTGTAATTACATCCTGTTTTTAAAATCCTCGTAGCCGAACGTGCGCACAACCTCCACGCTGCCGTCGGTGTGGAGGATAGCGATTGAGGGGTGTGCTACGCCGTTGAACATCGTGGTTTTGACCATCGTGTAGTGAATCATATCCTCAAATACCACAAGGTCGCCCACTTGGGGCTCTCGGTCGAATGCCCACGGTCCGCAGTAGTCGCCCGCAAGGCAACTGCTGCCACCCATACGCCACGCTGTTTCGCCCTCCTTGGGGTCGTGTGCGCCCACGATTGCGGGTTTGTAGGGCATCTCCAAGCAGTCGGGCATATGGCACGCAAACGACACATCGAGCATTGCTGTGTGAACGTCGTCATTGATCACAATATCTTCGATGCGCGACACCAGCACGCCGGTTCTCCACGTAAAGGCGCTACCCGGTTCGAGGATTACTCGCAGGTGGGGGTGTCGGCTGCGGAAGGCTCGCAGTACGTCAATCAGTTTCTGCTCGTCGTAGTCGGCGTGGGTCATCAGGTGTCCACCGCCGCAGTTGAGCCATTTTATCTTATTGAGCAGGTGGCCAAAGCGGCTCTCAACCTCGCTCAATACTCGTTCCAGGTCGTCGGGACGCGATTCGCACAGGCAGTGGAAGTGTAGACCCTCAATACCTTCGGGCAGCTCTCCGAGGTTGGCGGCTGTAACACCCAGGCGCGAACCTTTACAGCACGGATTATACAGGTCGGTTTCGACGGGACTCCACTCGGGGTTGATGCGCACACCGCACGACACTCCGCGTTCGAGTGCCTGCTCCTTGAATCGCTCAAACTGTGCTACCGAGTTGAATGTAATGTGCGAGGCCAGCGGCAGAATCTCGGCAAACGATTTGTCCGAATAACTTGGTGCATAGACGTGTGCAGGGGCTCCGTACTCCTCCCACACAAGGCGTGCTTCGGCAGCCGAACTTGCAGTTGCTCCGTCGCTATGTTGGGCAAGTTTTGGGAATATGCTCCACATAGCACACGCTTTGAGTGCAACGATAATCTCGGCACCCGACTCTTGGCGCACGCGGTCAATCAGCGCCAAATTCTTATCCAACAGTGCCTCGTCCAGCACATACGCAGGACAAGGCACCTCTTTAAATTCACAATTCACAATTCACAATTTACAATTAGAATGTGGAGTGATTGACTACAACTCGATGTCTACGTCGAATTTCTCGACCCAGGGCAGACCTTGCTCGCCCAACTCGGCCAAGAAGGGATCGGGGTCAAACTCCTCGACATTGTACACACCGGCACCACGCCACAAGCCTTTGGCAAACATCGCAGCACCCAGCGCAGCGGGAACACCCGTAGTGTAACTTACGGCTTGGGTTCCGGTCTCCTTGAATGCAGCCTCGTGGTCGCAGTTGTTATAAATATAATAGGTGCGTTCCTTGCCATCTTTGATACCGCGGATACGGCAACCGATGCTGGTTTGGCCGTGGTAGTTGGTTCCGAGCGATTTGGGGTCAGGCAACACAGCCTTCAAGAATTGGATAGGTACAATCTCGACACCGTTGTACATAATCGGGTCGATGCGTGCCATACCGATATTTTGAATCACACGCAGGTGGGTCAGATACTCCTGTCCGAAGGTCATCCAGAAACGAGCACGTTTCAGAGTGGGGTAGTTCTTAACCAGCGACTCCAACTCCTCGTGGTAAATCACATACGACTCGCGCTCGCCGATTTCGGGATAGGTGAGCGGTTTGTGAATCTCGTGGGGCTCGGTGGTAATCCACTGGCCGTTCTCCCAGTAGCGTCCCTTTTGGGTTACCTCGCGGATGTTGATTTCGGGGTTGAAGTTGGTTGCAAATGCCATACCGTGGTTACCTGCGTTGCAGTCCACGATGTCCAGATAGTGCATCTCGTCAAAGTGGTGCTTTGCGGCATAAGCGGTGAAAATAGCCGACACGCCCGGGTCGAAACCGCAACCCAAAATCGCGGTCAGACCTTTCTCTTTGAACTTGTCTTGGTACGCCCATTGCCAACTGTACTCGAAGTGCGCCTCGTCTTTGGGCTCGTAGTTGGCGGTGTCGAGGTAGTTTACGCCACACTCCACACAAGCATCCATAATGGTGAGGTCTTGATAGGGCAGTGCCACGTTGATAACGATGTCGGGCTTAAAACTGCGGAACAATTCGCACAGTTCGGGTACCGAGTCGGCATCCACGCGGGCTGTTTTGATGCGGTCGCCGCCAATTTGAGCCGCCACCTCGTCGCAACGGGCTTTGGTACGGCTGGCCAACATAATGTCGGTAAAAACGGGATTGGCTGCTACTTTGTGCGCAACGACGGTACCTACACCGCCTGCGCCGATAATCACTACTCTACACATAGGGGCTATATTTTGTTTGTTATATGATTCTTCAAAATACAAAGATACATTTTTATTTTGATAATCCAAAACCCGTGCAGGGGGTGTTGCCTTGGTGTGTAATTGTTGTGTGGAGCGGTATTTTTGATTTTTTTAAAACTTTTTTTGTCATAAGTTTTGCATAATTAAAAATTGTCCTTATCTTTGCACCGCTTTTAAGGCAAAATAATACGGAGATTCTGTAGCTCAGTCGGTAGAGCACATCCCTTTTAAGGATGGGGTCCTGGGTTCGAGCCCCAGCAGGATAACGGAAAAGGAGTCAGAGATGACTCATTTTTTTGTTTACCCTTTTCGGGCTGGGGCTCGAACCCAGGGGGAGGGACTCACAGGCGTTTTGCCTGCGAAAATTTCGCAAAAAAGAAAAAAACGCTATCTTTGTGGCTCATAACAACAAAAATACACACATTCAACTATGGAAATGAACGAAATATTGGCCGTATCGGGCCAACCCGGATTGTTCAAGTTCGTTGCACGCTCGCAACGTGGTTTTATCGTAGAGTCGCTCCTGAGTGGCAAACGCACCAACATCGCTGCCGATTCGAGAGTCAGCGCAATGAGCGATATTTCGATTTTTACCGACAACGAGGACCGTCCTTTGGTTGAGGTTTTCGAGTCTATGCGCAAGGTGTGCGACTCCAAGACCACAATCTCGCACAAAGAGAGTGATGAGGCTGTTGAGGCGAAATTCGCCGAGGCAGTGCCCGATTATTCGCGCGGACGTGTTCACCTTTCGGATATGCGCAAGGTGATTGCTTGGTACAACATCCTCATCGAGGCAGGAGTTACCGAGTTCAAAATGCCCGAGGAGTAATCCCTCCGTTAGCACCAAAACAAGAAGGGTGTCCGACACACGTCGGACACCCTTCTTGTTTGGATATTGCCACTGCTTAGAGGTACATCTCCAACAACTCTGCCATTTCGGCCTGCATTTCGGCGGCTTTTTGACCTGCAATTTCGGCGTAACGCTCGCTCTTGTCGGCGTAAATGATGCCGCGCGACGAGTTCACCAACAGTCCGCAACGCGAGTTCATACCATAGGCGGCTACATCTTTGAGGCTGCCACCTTGTGCGCCCACACCCGGCACGAGCAGGAAGTGGTCGGGCACAATCTTACGAATCGACTCCAACATAAAGGCTTTGGTAGCACCCACAACGTACATTGTGTTGTTCTCGTCGCCCCACTTCTTGGATGTCTTCAACACAACCTCATACAGACGGCGACCGTCGGCCATAGGTTGCATCTCAAAGTCGTCGGCGCTGGGGTTCGAGGTCAGAGCCAAGATTACGCTCCACTTGCCCTCGTATTTGAGGAACGGAGCGACGGTGTCAAGACCCATATAGGGCGACAGCGTTACGGCATCAGCCAGATTGGTATCGAAAAACGCCTTGGCATATTGCTCCGAGGTGTTGCCGATGTCGCCACGTTTGGCGTCGGCGATAATCATAATCTCGGGATACTTCTCGCGGATGTACTCGCAAGTTTGCTCAAAGCAACGCATACCCTCGGCTCCTTGCACCTCATAGAATGCCAAGTTGGGTTTATAGCACACCGTATAGGGTGCGGTTGCATCGATGATGGCGTTGTTGAAAGTCAGCGCAGCATCGGGTTGTCCCTTCAAGCACTCGGGGATTTTGTTAAGGTCGGTATCGAGTCCCACGCACAGGAAACTGCGTTTGGCTTTGATTTGCTCGAAAAGTTGCTCGGCGTTCATTGCTGTATAATTTTGTGATTGATTACAAGTTGCTCTCTTTGAGTCGCTCGGCGTTCTCTGCCACAATCAGGTGGTCGATGCAGTCCTGAATGTCGCCATCCATAAATGCTCCGAGGTTGTAGATTGTGTAGTTGATGCGGTGGTCGGTGATACGTCCTTGGGGGTAGTTGTAGGTACGAATCTTGGCGCTACGGTCGCCAGTCGAAACCATAGTTTTACGTTTTGATGCGATTTCGTCCAGATACTTCTGATACTCCAAGTTGAAGATACGGGTACGCAACTCCTCCAACGCTTTGTCAAAGTTTTTGAGTTGCGACTTTTGGTCTTGGCATTGTACCACGATACCGGTGGGAATGTGGGTCAGACGGATTGCCGAGTAGGTGGTGTTCACCGACTGGCCACCGGGGCCCGATGCACAGAACGTATCCTTGCGAATATCGTTCATATTCAACTCAATATCAAACTCCTCGGCCTCGGGCAACACAGCCACCGAAGCAGCCGAAGTGTGTACACGACCCTGAGTTTCGGTTTGGGGCACACGTTGCACACGGTGCACTCCCGACTCATATTTGAGCGTACCATACACGCCTTGGCCGATAACTTTGAGTACCACCTCTTTGTATCCACCCGAGGTACCCTCGCTCTGGGAGTTGATTTCGTACTTCCAGCCTTTGGTTTCGATGTAGTGGGTGTACATACGCAGCAGGTCGCCGGCAAAAATTGCAGCCTCGTCGCCACCCGTACCGCCACGGATTTCGAGGATAGCGTTCTTGTCGTCCTGCGGGTCTTTGGGGATGAACAGCAGTTTGATTTCCTCCTCCAAGATGGGGAGTTTGGGCTCCAATTCTGCCAATTCGAGGCGTGCCATTTCGCGGAACTCCTCGTCTTTCTCGTTGGCCAACACATCTTTGGCCTCGGCGATGTTGTTATATACTGTTTTGTAGTTCTCGCAAGCGGCGATGATAGGTTGTATCTCTTTGTACTCTTTGTTGAGTTGTACAAACTGTTTCATATCGGCCAGCACTGCGGGGTCGGTGATTTTTTCGGAAATCTCCTCGAAGCGTGCTTTCAGACCGTCGAGTTTGCTGAGAATAATGTTGTCTGCCATAAAGTAGATTATATTTTTGTGCGCAAATTTAATGAAAGTTTGAGCAACCACCAAATATTCGTATATTTGTAGCACGCGAAAATGAACACAACCGACCACATAACCCTCAGCCAACTCCAACAATTGGTGCGTCAGAGTATCGAAAATGCCCTGCCACTGCCCGTGTGGGTGAGTGCCGAGGTGTCGGACCTCAAAGTCAATCGCTCGGGTCACTGCTACCTCGAACTTATCGAGAAGGGCGACAATGATGCCATACCGCGAGCCAAGGCGAGTGCCGTGGTGTGGCGTAACCGCTGGGAGGCTTTGGCGGTGTGGTTTGCATCCTCGACCGGAGCACCTCTGAGTGTGGGTATGAAGGTGCTTGTGAGGGTGTCGCCCTCCTATCACGAACTTTACGGTTTCTCATTGGTAATTAGTGATATAGATCCAACCTACACGCTGGGCGATATGCAGGCTCAACGACAGCAGACTATCGATGCACTGCGTGCCGACGGAGTGTGGGATATGAACCGCGAGTGCGTAATGCCCACGGTGTGCCAACGCTTGGCTGTGGTGTCGTCGGCAACGGCGGCAGGCTACCGAGATTTTTGTAACGAACTCGGTGCATACTCATATCGTTTTGATGTGACGTTGTTCGAGGCGGTGGTGCAGGGACACGGAGCCGAGGAGTCTATTACGGCGGCTCTGAGTGCTGTGGCCGAGAGGTGCGAGGAGTTTGACGCTGTGGTTATTATTCGTGGCGGAGGCTCTACCACCGATTTGGCTTGTTTCAACTCCTACCTTGTGTGTAGTTATATCGCCCAATTTCCGCTGCCTGTGGTTACGGGTATTGGCCACGATAAGGACCAAAGTGTGGCCGATATGGTGGCGCATACGGCGCTCAAAACCCCGACTGCCGTGGCCGACTTTTTTGTGTCGCAGGCCGCCGAGGTTGATGCACGGTTGGGCGAACTCGACCACTTGTTGAGGGTCGCAGTGGATAATGCGCTTAGTGCCGAGCAGACCCGACTCACGGTTGTGAGCCACGCCACAAGCGAGGGCTGCGCACGTGTGGCGCGAGATGTGGAGGTGCGATTGCAAACCCTGGGTGAGCGCCTTGCAATGATGTCGCGCGAGGTGTTTATGCACCAAGGCGAGCGCCTGGAACGCTACGACGAAGGGCTTCGAAATGCGACGGCTGTACTTGTGGAGCGTTGTGCCGCCCAACTTGACTCCTTATCGGGAGTGGTTGCGGCCAATGACCCTGAGCGAATACTTGCCCACGGTTTTTCGATTGTGCGTGTGGGTGGTGCGGCTCTGCGAAGCGTCACAGATGCAACTATTGGCGAGGTTGCCGAGGTGCGCCTTGCCGACGGAACGATGAACGTAAAAATTACAGATATATGGAAAAAGAGTTAAGTTATGCCGAGGCGATTGCCGAGGTTGAGCAGATAGTTGCCCGTTTTGCGTCGGGTGGTATGGATGTCGATTCGCTGGCGGCCAATGTCAAACGCGCCACCGAACTGATTGCCGTGTGTCGCAAACGCCTGGCCAAAGCCGAGAAGGATGTGGCCAAAATTCTTAAAACCGAGTAGCCGATGAAACGACTTATCAAATTTGCACTCAACCACATACCTCGTCCCGTAGTTCAACGTATGGCGGGCTGGGCGGTACCCCTGATGGGTCTGCTTTATAAGGGTCGTGGTCGTGAGTGTCCCGTGTGTGGCAGCCACTATCGCCGCTTTATGCCCTATGGCTATACAGACGCAGGCTCGCGCGAGAACGCGCTGTGTCCGTCGTGTCTGTCGCTCGAACGCCACCGTCTGCTGTGGATGTGGCTCGAACGCCATACCGATATGATGACCTCGCTACCCGTTGTGCTGCACGTCGCTCCCGAGGTGTGCCTGATGCGTAAGTTCCGCCGTGCCTACAAAGAGTGCCCCGAACGCTATATTACGGCCGACTTGGAGAGTCCGTTGGCCGACCTGCGTATGGATATTCAGGCCATCCCGTTGGCCGACCAAAGTGTGGATGTTATTTTTTGCAACCATATTCTCGAACACGTTGAGGATGACCGTCTTGCGATGCGTGAGATGTGGCGTGTGATGCGCCGTGGAGGATGGGGCGTGTTGCTGTCGCCTGTGGATTTGTCGCTTGATAAAACTTTCGAGGACGACACCATCACCGACCCCGAGGAGCGCACCCGAATATTCGGACAATACGACCACCGTCGCAACTATGGTCGCGACTATGCCGACCGCCTGTGCGAGGCGGGTTTCGAGGTTGAGGAGTGTGACTATGCCGCCGAATTCAGCCCCGAGGAGCAAATTCGTTACGGCCTTCGTCAGGAGATAATATATGTGGTTCGCAAACCCTCCGAAGGGTTAGAGGCTTAACCTTGTGCGCCACTCGTCGGGGACTTCGACTGCTCGTTGTTGCTCGGTGTCCCAAGCCACAATAACCGAGGTCGAGCGCGTGCAGACAACCTCGCGGTCGTCCACTCGTTTGATAAGTGTCTGGCGTAGGCGGATGCTCTTGGTGCCGACACCTTCGAGTTCGGTCACACACTCCACGGGACAGCCCATTGAGAGTTGGTCCACAAAATCCATATTGACTGACACCAAAATAACCCTCAAACTTTGGCGAAACATCGTCGGACATACGTGTGTGTTGATAAAGTCGATACGCCCGATGTCGAGATATTGTTGTTGGCTGACGTTATTGACGTGGCCAAACAGGTCGTAGTCGCCAAAACGCGCTTGAATAACCGTGCGTGTACTAACCATACCGAATTAATCTCTTAAAATTTTAATCTCGCCACCCTCGCCCACAAGAATTATGGACGAAGCGTGGTGTGTGGCTTCGGGGCTCTCGCACGAGGGGTCAACCACCATATCCACACCCGACAGAATCTCGTCGGCAATCTGCTCGTAGGTGGTGGGAGTGGGGTAGCCCGTAAGGTTGGCCGAGGTCGAAACTATGGGACGACCCAGGCGGCGAATAACTCCGTGACAGAAATCACACTTGGGGATACGAATACCTACGGTGCCCTGCTCGGGGATGAGGTTCTCGGCCACACCCGTGCCTTGGGGAAGTACCAGAGTCAGCGGTTTGTCGGCCACCTCAAAGAGTTGCCACGCAATCTCGGGTACGCGCTTAACGTAGCGTCCTACGTTGTCGAGCGAGTCCACCAACACGGTCATACTCGTTTTGCCCATCGAGCGTTTGAGGGCGTATATTTTTTCAACTGCTTCGGCATTGGTTGCATCGCATCCGATACCCCAAATAGTGTCGGTCGGATAGAGGATTATACCTCCGTTTCGCAACACTTCTACTGCTTTTGAGATTTGTTCGTTCATTTTTAGTGCAAATGTTTACGCAAAAATAGAAAAATTTGTACTTTTGCGGTAGTTTTTCAGCAAAATCAAAAAAATAATATAAAAACACCACTTATGGGAAGAGCATTTGAATACCGTAAAGCACGCAAACTCAAACGTTGGGGTAATATGGCGCGCACCTTTACCAAAATCGGAAAAGAGATTGAAATCGCAGTTAAAGCAGGTGGTCCCGACCCCGCAGGTAACACCCGTCTGCGAGTGCTGATTCAGAACGCCAAGGCCGAAAATATGCCGAAGGAGAACGTTGAACGCGCAATCAAACGTGCAATCTCCAAAGATGCCGGCGACTACAAAGAGATGGTTTATGAGGGATACGGACCCCACGGTATCGCAATCCTGGTCGAGACCGCAACCGATAACACAACCCGTACCGTAGCCAACGTACGTTGCTACTTCAACAAATGTGGCGGTACGCTGGGTAATAGCGGTAGCGTGGCATTTATGTTCGACCACAAATGTACCTTCAAATTCAACAATACTCCCGCAACCGACCTCGAAGAGTTGGAGTTCGGTATGATTGACCTGGGTGTCGATGAGTTCGAGGCCGAGGAGGATGGTATCACCGTTTACGCTCCCTTCGAGAACTATGGCGAGATTCAGAAATTCTTGGAGGACGGCGGCTACGAGATTATCTCGGGTGAGTTCGTTCGCATCCCCACCGATGCCAAAGAGGTTACCGCCGAACAACGTGAGGCTATCGAGAAACTTATCGAGAAACTCGAAGAGGACGACGACGTGACCAACGTATATCACAATATGTCGGAGGAGTAAATCTCAGAGAGGAGGGGGAGGAGAGAAAATTCCCTTAATGTCGAAATAAGCCTGAGAATATCTCTTGGGCGTATTCGAAAAAAACAGACTGCTCAACCATTTCGGTTGAGCAGTCTGTTTTTGTTGCGAGTGGTGATTTTGTTTCGGCCGTCGATCGTTACAGCCTGTCAAACTCTTCGTCGATAGACAATGTTTCGGTCTGGTCGTTTTGAGTGAAGTAGTCGGGTTTGTTGCGTTTGATGTACTCGACCACATCATTCAATCCGTCGGCATATTTATCGAAGTCCTCTTTGTAAAGATAGATTTTGTTCTTCTCGAAACGAGCGACTCCATCTGCTCCGACGCGCTTGCGACTCTCTGTAATGGTCAAAAACAGGTCGCCGCCTCGTGTCGATTTTACATCGAAGAAATAGGTACGTTTGCCGGCTCTAACAACTTTGGAATACACATCCTCGCTACCATCGGTCTCATCTTTGCGGAATTTGTCCTCGTTCATAGCGCCGTTAAATAATGTATGTTATAAAATGTAAACGATGCGCGCGAAATGCACGCATCGCACAAAAGTAATCAAAAAAACTTGTTCGACCAACTTAAACAGAAATAAATCACATTTTTTTTGTGATAATTTCCATTGCGCGCTTAAAATCGTCGTCCATCAATCGGTTGTAAACCTGATAGTAGGCTGTGGTTCCCCACAACTTTTGGGCCACAAGGGCGGTGAGTTGGTTGATAATTCCGTTATTTTTGATATCGTTCTGTTCGGCTTTGATACCCCGCTTCTCGGCTGCCGCAGCCAACTCGGTTGCTATCGGGGCTGCATCCCAACCCGCCAAAAAGGCATCGAGGTCTGACCACTTGCGGAGCAACTCGGCGCGATGATTGGTTGCATAGCCCGCCACAAAGTCGGTCAATACACCACTACGAACCAATTCGGCCCAATAGCGTGAGGCGTTGGTGGTGTCGCGCTCAACATACACATCGGGGTGGATTCCGCCGCCTCCATACACCGTGCGTCCAAGACTCAGGGTTTTGTAACGAGGTGCCGACTCCGGAATAGAGTCGTGTCGGCCGTAGCGCTCGCGGTGACTTTGGTAGTAACTCTCGCGGTCGCCGAGGGTGAATGGGCGTTGAATAACCCTGCCCGAAGGGGTGTGATAACGCGATACGGTAATTCGCACTGCCGAGCCGTCGTCCAACATAAACTGACGTTGCACCAAGCCTTTGCCGAAACTCGGACGACCCACAATCAGCGCACGGTCCCAATCCTGCAACGCTCCCGACACAATCTCGCTGGCCGAGGCGCTCGATTCATCAATCAACACCACCAGTGTACCTTCGGTAAAGGTGCCGTCAATCGGAGTTTCGAATCGTTGGGCCGGCACTTTGTCGCCCTCGGTCGAAACCACCAATCGTCCACTTGGCAGAAAGAAATTGCTTAGGCGTATAGCCTCATAGAGAAGTCCTCCGCCATTGCCGCGAAGGTCGAGAATCAGCACCGACGGATTGTCCAACTCCTCAAAGGCTTTGGTAAATTCCGTAGATGTGGTGCGTGCAAAGCGATTGACCCGAATGTAACCCACCGAGTCGTTGGCCATATATGCCGCGTCTATTGTATTAATAGGTATGTTGTCGCGTGTGAGTGTGAAGTACATCAGAGGTTGTCCGCGTCGCACTACGCCCAACTTCACACGGCTACCTCGCGGACCACGCAATAGTTTGGGCACGTCCGTGCGTCGGGTGCCGACCACATTTTGGTCGTCCACTTCGACAATACGGTCGCCCGCCAACATACCTGCTGAGGCTGCGGGGGCCTCGCCAATCACATTTACTACGATTATGGTGTCGGCAAAGACATTGAACTCTACTCCGATACCGCTGAACGAGCCCTCCATCCGTTCGTTTTCGGCGGTCATCTCGTCGGCAGTCAGGTAATTGGAGTGGGGGTCGAGGGATTCGAGAACATCCACAATGGCGCGGTCCACCAATGCCGAGTAGTCGATAGTATCGACATAACTCGATGTGAGCAGACCATAGAACGAGTTGAATTTACGCAACTGTTCGATGCGCTCGTTGCCCCGGCTTTGGGCCGACACTATCCACGGCAGCACCATTGCCACTGCCATTACTATCCATTGTTTCATACTCCCTTCGGGGTGAGTTTGATTGGCCCCTGTACCTACTGACAATGCTTATGCCAAATATTCGGCCAGACGGCTGAACTCGACGGACTCTTGCGAGCCTTCGACCATATTTTTGACCGTTGCTCGTCCTTCGGCCAACTCGTTGCCGCCCACAATCACAACGTAGGGAATCGAGCGTCGGTTGGCATACTCCATCTGTTTGCCCATCTTTTTGGTTTCGGGGTAGATTTCGGCCGCCACACCTGCTGCGCGAACCTCGGCCAGCAGTCGGAGCGAAGCCAACTCCTCGTCGCCACCAAAGTTGGTAAACAGCACTTTGGTAGTCAGGCTTGCATCGCTCGGGAAGAGTTCCAGGCCCGTCATAACGTCATAGATACGGTCGGCACCGAACGAGATACCTACACCCGACACTCCGGGCAGACCGAAAATTCCGGTCAGGTTGTCGTAACGGCCGCCTCCGCTGATACTTCCGATTTGGTAATCTTTGGCCTTGACCTCGAAGATTGCGCCTGTGTAGTAGTTCAGACCGCGAGCCAGCGACAAATCCAACTCAACGTCCAAATCCACACCCAATTTGTCGATATACGAGAATATGGTGCGCATCTCGCTGATACCCAGCAGGCCTGTCTCCGAGCCGCCGATGATACTTTCCAAACTATTGAGTTTTTCGGTGGTCGAACCTTGGAGATTGAGGATGGGTTGCAGTTTGGCCACAGCCTCGGCGTCAATTCCGCGCTCCATCAATTCGGCATTCACATTCTCGACACCAATCTTGTCGAGTTTGTCAATCGCCACGGTGATGTCAACCATTTTGTCGGCGTGACCAATGGTTTCGGCAATTCCGTAGAGAAGTTTGCGGTTGTTGAGTTTGAGCGTTACGCCAATGCCCAACGCCTTGAATACGTCGGCCACAATTTGCACCAACTCAACCTCGCACAACAGGCTTGTGGTACCCACCACATCCACGTCGCATTGATAGAACTCGCGGTAGCGGCCCTTTTGAGGACGGTCGGCTCTCCACACGGGTTGCATTTGGTAGCGTTTGAACGGCAGCGAGATTTCGCTCTGGTGTTGCACAACGTAGCGCGCAAACGGCACGGTGAGGTCATAACGCAGGCCTTTTTCGCAGATTTTTGCAGCCAACGAGTTGGGATTGGCACCCTCCATCTCGACGCCACGAGTAAAGTCGCCCGAGTTCAGGATTTTGAACAGTAGTTTGTCGCCCTCTTCGCCATACTTGCCCATCAGTGTCGACAGGTTCTCCATTGCGGGGGTTTCGAGGGGCGAGTATCCGTAGCGACGGAATACACTCTTAATGGTGTCGAAAATATATGTTCGGCGATTCATCTCGACGGGCGAGAAGTCGCGTGTACCCTTTGGAATCGAAGGTTTTTGAGCCATAGTTTTATATCGGTGTAATTATTATTCAACAAGTTTTTTGTATTTCACGCGGTGGGGGCCTACGCTCTCGCCTTTGGCGCGTTTGTGGTCCTCGTACTCCGAGTAACTACCCTCGAAGAACACAACCTTACCCTCGTCCTCGAACGACAGAATGTGGGTTGCCACACGGTCCAGGAACCATCGGTCGTGCGAAATCACAACAGCACAACCCGCAAAGTTATCCAAGCCCTCCTCCAATGCACGCAGTGTGTTTACGTCGATGTCGTTGGTCGGCTCGTCGAGCAGCAGCACGTTACCCTCCTCTTTGAGGGCCAACGCAAGTTGCAGACGGTTGCGCTCACCACCCGACAATACACCGCACTTTTTCTCTTGGTCGGAGCCGCTGAAATTGAACTTCGACACATAGGCGCGGGCGTTCACCTGACGGTTGCCGAGCATTATGAGGTCAAGGCCGTTGGAGATGGTTTCGTAAACGGTCTTTTCGGGGTCAATCGAGGTGTGTTGTTGGTCAACGTAGGCCAATTTTACAGTCTCGCCAACCTTGAAACTACCCGTGGTGGGTTGCTCATAGCCCATAATCATACGGAACAGAGTGGTCTTACCTGTACCGTTGGCACCAATCACACCCACGATACCTGCGGGCGGCAACTTGAAGTTCAGATTCTCGTACAGCACACGGTCGCCAAACACCTTGCTCACGCCCTCGGCCTCAATCACCACATTGCCCAGACGCGGGCCATTGGGAATAAAGATTTCGAGTTTCTCCTCCTTCTGTTTAACATCCTCGTTGAGCAGTTTGTCGTAGGCCGACAGACGTGCTTTGCTCTTGGCGCGACGTGCCGAGGGGCTCATACGCACCCACTCCAACTCGCGTTCCAGAGTTTTGCGACGTTTGCTCTCTTGTTTCTCCTCCATTTCGAGTCGTTTGGCCTTTTGGTCGAGCCAGCCCGAGTAGTTGCCCTTCCAAGGAATACCCTCTCCGCGGTCGAGTTCCAAAATCCAACCTGCCACATTATCCAGGAAGTAACGGTCGTGGGTCACGGCAATCACTGTACCCTTGTATTGTTGGAGGTGTTGCTCCAACCAGTCGATACTCTCGGCATCGATGTGGTTGGTCGGCTCGTCGAGCAGCAACACATCGGGTTGTTGCAACAGCAGTCGGCACAGAGCCACACGGCGACGCTCACCACCACTCAATACCGTTACGGGGGTGTCGCCATCGGGACAGCGCAGAGCATCCATTGCACGCTCCAATACCGCATCCAACTCCCAGCCGCCTACTTGGTCGATTTTCTCGGTCAGTTCGCCCAGACGCATAATCAGGTCGTTCATCTCGTCGTCGCTCATAGGCTCACAGAAGCGGAGGTTGATTTGCTCATACTCTTTGAGCAGGGCCACGGTCTCGGCGCAACCCTCCTCGACGCACTCGCGTACGGTTTTCGAAGGGTCGAGTTGCGGGTCTTGTTCGAGGTAACCCACGGTGTAGCCGGGCGAGAACACCACTTCGCCCTGGAAACTCTTGTCGATTCCGGCGATGATTTTCATCAGGGTTGATTTACCCGAGCCGTTCAGACCGATGATACCGATTTTGGCGCCATAGAAGAACGACAGGTAGATGTTATTGAGGATTTTCTTTTGGTTGTTGAGCACTTTGCTCACTCCCACCATCGAGAAAATGATTTTTTCGTCCATACAGATTGCTGTTGTTATAGTTATATTTCGTGCAAAATTACATTTTTTAGTTCAAACGCCCAAACTCGCGGCCCACAATCACCGTATCGGCAGTTTGGAATCTTCGGCAACTGTTGCGGAAACGGTTGGCACGCCACACGGTTGAGTCGTTTATGACCTTGTGGAGGGCGTCGAGAGGTAGTATTCGATAGGCTCGTTGGCCGTTTTTGCGGTAGCGATGAGTCCACACAAAATCCCAATCGGCCGAGATCTCAATCGGCTCTTGCCCAACTTGTCGAAACCTTAGGGTGGCTACCATTCCTCCGTCGGAGCCGGGCGTGGTCTGATTCGAAACGTAGTTGCCCAGCGAGAAGAAGGTTACACCACGCACTCGTCCCCACTTGTCGGTCAGCACCTCGACAGGTTGCACAACGTGTGGATGACCTCCCATAATCACCGTAGCACCCTTGCGATAGAGCCATTCGGCCAATTCGCGTTGGGCCTTCGACGGACGGGTGTGATACTCCTCGCCCCAATGCACACACACCACACGAATGTCTGCCGTCGCGGCACGCTCCATATCGGCGGCAATGCGCACCGTGTCTATGCGATTGACAAACACTCCTCGGGGGGTGACGATTCCGTTGGTGCCGTAGGTGTAGTTGAGAATTGCTATGCGGAAACCGCCCACCGTCATCGTCAGCGGATTGTTGCGAGCGTAGTCGGGAAGGTCGCAGTAGGCTCCCGTGTGGCGTAGGCCTGCCGAGTCGAGTGCTGCAATGGTGTTGATGATTCCCGTGCGCCCACGGTCACAGATGTGGTTGTTGGCGAGCAGGGCCACATCGACTCCCGCATCGGCCAGCGCAAAAGCCAACGCCGAGGGGGCTGCAAATTGGGGATAACCGCTGTATGGGGGTGTGGCTCGAAGGGTGGTTTCGAGGTTGGCTATTGTCAGATCGGCATTCGAAAGCCACTCCTTGACCGGCTCAAAACAGGGCACGTAGTCATAACCTGCGGCTGTGCGTGCGGCATCAATCTGTGGGGTGTGTTGCATTACATCACCCACAATGCGCAGGGTGGCTTCACGCACACGCTCGGTGTGAACGGGTGGGGTGGGGGCTGTGCTTTTGGGGACTGTCCGTCCACACGAACACACCATCCACAGCACTACGGCGCACAATGTCCACACTCCTGCTCTCATACGCGCGACTGCTTTATAATACGCCTTTGAATGTCTTGTGGGCAAGTCTTACACTGCCGTCTTGCGAACGGTCGGCTCCCACCTCGTATTTATCAACGGGTGTGGGGCGTACCACCTCGATGTTGAGTTCAAAGAGTTTGCCACTAGGTACCTTGTCCATTGGAATATTGACCACCGCCTCGCCTTTGGGTAGAACTCTCACGGGGAGTGTTCCCTCGGCCACGGTTTTGCGTCCCGTGCGAATGGTGTAGCGCACATCGCCCAACAGCGGAGTGTAGTGGCGGGTGTTGGCAATCGTTACCTGTCCCGAAGTGGGGCGTTCACACAAAACTGCAACCCAATGGTCGAGGTTGGTGCGACGCAACGACTCCATACGACGCATATTCAGGCTGTCGTTGTTCCACTCGTCGGAGCCTTGCAGAACTATGGGGCGCGAGGTTTCCAGGCCTTTGAGCATCAGGTAACTCTCGTAGGTGTTGTAGCCATTTGCGGGGTTGGCGGCCAGTGAGTACATAATCACACACGGATAGTTTTTGGTCGAGTGATAGAGTGCCAGCGTGCGCTCCTTGTAGTGGGGCCACATTGCGGGGTCGTTGGCGGGGTTACCTCCACGGCGGCGACTCTCTCCTCCGTGGCGGGTGTTGATGTCGGCCGAGGCACACACATACATTCCCAGGCTGTCGCACAGGTTGTAGAAACTGCGATTTTGGGGTGCGCCCACAACGTTGAGCATAGTGACTCCCTCGCCCAGCAACCTGGTAATATCGGCAGCCACTTGTGCCATATCGTTTGAGGGTGTGTAGTCCTTGCGGACAATTCTCAGGGGTACGCCGTTGAGGGTTATGGCTCGGTCGTTGTCCACAGCAATGGAGCGGAAACCGATGTTGAACGACACATACTCCTTGAAACGGCCCTCGTGTTGGGTCTTGACTACAAGCGTATAAAGACACGGCTGTTCGTGACTCCAAGTCATAATATCGGGCATACGGCGGAAGAAGGTTACGGTATCCTCCTCGCGCATTGATAGCGTGACACGGCGATTGTCGGCGGCCACAACTTCACCTCGGGGCGAAATCAACTCATACCACACGCGATACTCCTTGTCGTTGAGCAGGTGGCTTTTGAGAATCACTCCCAGCGACAGTAATCCTTCGGTGCCGTTCATCTCGGTGCGTATCGACACATCGCGCACTCGGACTTTGGGTTGTGCCAACAGATAGACCTCGCCATCGACGGTGGCTTGACGTTGCGGTCGGCCGTCCTCCAATTTTGCGCTTATGCAATCGGTGGTAATTCGAATTTCGAGCGTATTGTTACCCTCCACCGAGTAGCGTGTGATGTCCCATTCGGTGGGTGTGCTTGCGGTGTGGGTGTAGCCCACGCGAGTGCCGTTAATCCACAACTCATAGGCCGACGACACCTTGCCAATGTGCAGCAACAACTCGCGGTCGAGCCACGCAAAGGGCAACTTGTAGTCCGAGGCATACACCTCAAACGAGGTTTGGCCGTCGCTCACCACTCGGCGGATGAATTTTTCGACGGGAACCAAGTATTGTGAGCGGTGATAGGTTTTGCGTACGGCATCATCCGCCGAAGCGTAACTTATCACATCGCCCCTCGAAGGCTCGTTACCCAACGATACGCTGTCGGGGGTGTTGTACCAGCGGTTTTGTGCCGAAGCCGAGATGGCGCACACGGCAGCCAGCATCAGCAGATATAGTTTTTTGGTCATTGTATTTGGCGTTTTTGTCGAAATATTTTTACATTTGCACATCGCCCCGCGAGGCACTTTGCGTGCAACTGCCCACAAAGATAGACTTTTTTCGCTAAAAACGTATGGACCTGACCCCGAAACTCAATCTTCCGCCCATCAAGGCACGTCTACGACGTGTCGATGGAGTTCCGCAGATATGGGACTCTCTGCGTGGTATGTGGCTTGTGCTTACTCCCGAGGAGTGGGTTCGTCGTCACGCGGTGGGGTTGTTGGCTGCCACTTTGGGCTACGACGAGGGGCATATCTCCCAAGAAGTGGCGGTGGATATGCACGGTGCCGACCAACGGGCCGATATTGTGACCTATGATGCCGAGGGTCAGCCTGTTATAGTGTGTGAGTGTAAAGCTCCCGACATAAAAATAGCAGACGACTCGGTACTCTCCCAAGCCGTCCGCTACAACTATATTCTCGGCGCTCCTGCGCTAATGCTTACTAATGGCTTCCAAACTCTCGTTTATGAGTGTTGTGAGGGGCGTTATCGCGCAATCTCTCCTGCCGAGTTCGTGGCACGTTACAGTGTGCCGAAACGATAGACAATCTTCTGAACATATCGCTCACCCGCCTTCAACTCCGTAGTGGGGAATTGGGGCTTGTTGGGTGAGTCGGGCCACGCCTGACACTCGATAGCCACACCGTCGTGGTCGTGATAGCGTTTACCGCTCTTGTTTACGGGTGCATCCTGCAACCAGTTGCCCGTATAGACCTGCACTCCGGGTTGCGACGACAGAATCTCTACCATACGGCCGCTTGCAGGGTCGCTCAACTGACCCACACGTCCCAAGATGTTCTTTTGCCAACCGTCCACAACCCAGCAGTGGTCGTAACCACGTACCTGCGGCATAAAGTTGAAGTCAGAGCCAATGCCCTCGCCAAAACTTTTTGCCACACGAAAATCCATCGGAGTGCCCTCGACATCGGCTACCTCACCTGTCGGAATTTGTACCGAATCGGTAGGCAGGAACTTCGAACAATCCAACTGCAAACGATGCTCCAAAACCGAGCCCGCGTCGTGTCCCGAAAGGTTGAGGTACAAGTGGTTAGTGAGATTAACCACCGTGTCGCGGCTCGACACCGCACGGTAGGTAATCACCAACTCACTCTCCTCGCTCCAATAGTACACCGCTTGAACGGTCATCTCACCGGGATAGCCTTGGTCGCCATCGTCGCTGGTGAGGGTGAACACCACTTGGTCGTCTATCACCTCACTCTCCCACACGCGGCGGCCGAAACCATCGACACCTCCGTGCAGGTGGTTGGGTCCGTTGTTGCGTGCCAGCAGATACTCCTCGCCTCCGAGCACAAAACGTCCGCCTGCAATGCGGTTGGCGTAGCGTCCGACGCTCTTGCCCATTGCCGCGGGGTCGTCCACATAACTCTGCCACTCTTTGTAGCCCAGAGTCACGTCCGCCAAGTTGCCCTCGCGGTCGGGGACGGTAATCGAGCGAATCGAAGCGCCGATGTTGCACAACTCAACCGAGGCACCACGCGAGTTGGTCATCTTGTAGACCAACACCGCCTGACCCTCCGAGGTCATTCCCCAAATATATTGCTCTATTTCCACAGGTTCTCGGGATATTCGCCGGCGGCAATCAGACCTTGCAGACGTTCAACCACGGCGGGGCGGTCGGCTTTGTAGGTTACGCCGAACCATTGCGACGAGGTGGTCAGAACTTTCAGTTTGGCAGTACCCTCGCCGATGAGTTTATTGACCATAGTGGGGATATAGAACTCCGATTTGAGGTTGGCCATATTCTCCGAAAGGAAGGTTTTGAAATACTCCTCCGAGTAGCCGAAGTAGTCGGGGGTGAAACCGAACATATTCATCGATACGGGAGCCTCGGGAGCCATCTCACACACCTTCCCGTTCTCGTCGGTGTATTGGATGCGGCCGTCGATACGCTCGATTGCGGTGCGCTCAACCATCGAAGTCAGGAAGCCCTCGGCATCAGCACCACACTCGCCACGCGATACGCTACCGTTCTCCGACAGAGTGTTTTGGATTTGGAAACCAACCATACAGTAACTTCCCGATTTGCCCTCCAACGAGCGCAGGTAGTCACCGATTTGTTGGTACGAGTCTTTGCCATAGAAGTCGTCAGCGTTGATAACCGCAAAGGGAGTTTTGATTACGTCTTTGGCCATCAGCACTGCGTGGTTGGTACCCCAGGGTTTCTCACGGCCTTCGGGCACGCTGTAACCTTCGGGCAGGTAGTCCAACTCTTGGAACACAAAATCAACCTCGATACGGCCACCGAAGCGCTCGGGGGTAAACACCTCGCGGAACTCTTTCTCGAAGGCGTGGCGGATAACGAATACCACTTTGCCGAATCCTGCGCGGATAGCGTCATAAATCGAGTAGTCGATAATAGCCTCGCCCGAGGGACCGATACCGTCCATTTGTTTGAGCGAACCATAGCGGCTGCCCATACCGGCGGCCAATACAAGAAGTGTAGGTTTCATAATAATTGTATTTTTTGTACGTTTAATGAATTGCTTGATTTATTTGGCAAATATACTAAATTTTCGGAGTTCAAACAGGCAGTCAAAGCAAACTTTTGGTAAATAGCAATCAAATTGCTACCTTTGTAGGGATTATGGCAGATACTAAAAACATTTTTTCGAAGTTTTGGGTGGGCCTGACTGCTCGCCACAAAATAAGCATTGACCGCACCGACGACAATCCCGAGGCGTGGTTTGTGGTAATACGTCCGTGGCACATCATTATCGGCGGTGTTGCCCTTGTACTTTTGATGATGGCGCTGGCAATGGCTCTGGTGGCCTATACCCCCATTCTCGATATGATTCCGGGCAATCCGGGAGCCAAGTCGAGAGCACTGCTTATCGACAACATCGTGCGCCTTGATTCGTTGGAGCGCGAGATGAACAACCTGCTGGTGTATAGCGACAATATCTCGCTTATCGTCGATGGCAAAACCCCCATTGTGCGTAATGTCGAGATGGTGGGCGACAGCATCGAGGTCAAGAGCAAACAGACTATTCCCGTGTCGGCTGCCGACTCTGCTTTGCGTGCCCAGATTGAGGGTACGGGTGAGTATAGCATTGCAGCCGCGGCGGCAGCCCGCAAAAATACCCGTGTGTCGCTCGAAATGTTGCCCCCTGTTCAGGGTGTGGTGACCTCGGGCTTCAACCCCAAGGAGGGTGCCTATGGCGTGCGACTCAAAGTCGAACCCTCGTCTACCGTGTCGGCAGTTAAGGACGGCACTATCGTAGCGGGATATTGGTCGCCCGACGACGGCTATGTAATCACTATCCAACACTCCGATAACCTGTTGTCGACCTACAAACGCAACTCCACACTCCAAAAAACTGTGGGCGCTCACGTTCGTGCGGGCGAGGTTATTGCCACCGTGGGCGATAGCGACACTCCCGAAACCGACAAGGCCACAACCGAGGGTGCACCCATCGAGGTCGAACTCGAATTGTGGTATAAAGGAACCCCCATCGACCCCGAGGGATATATAGTTTTTTAACCTTACGCTCACTATGAAACAACGCATTGCACTGCTCGGCTCAACAGGCTCCATAGGTACCCAAACCCTCGATGTGGTGGGTCGCCACTCCGACCTGTTTGAGATTACCACACTCACGGCCCATAGCCGTTGGCAGACTCTTGCAGAGCAGGCCCGACAGTTCAACCCCGATAGTGTTGTGATTGCTGACGAGAGCCACTATACGGCCCTCTCCGAGGCGTTGGCAGATACCGATGTTAAGGTCTATGCAGGTGCTCGTGCAGTCGAACAGGTTGCTGCGGCCGGCAATGTCGATGTTGTAGTCAATTCGTTGGTGGGCTATGCCGGACTTATGCCGTCGGTTGCGGCGTTGAAGGCGGGCAAAAAACTTGCGCTGGCCAACAAGGAGAGCCTTGTGGTGGCGGGTGATATCGTAATGGGGCTTGTCGGCAGTGAGGGTAGCGCCCTTGTCCCGATTGATTCCGAACACTCGGCAATCTTCCAATGCCTTGCGGGCGAACACTCCCCCTTGCGACGCGTAATCATTACCGCTTCGGGTGGCTCGTTCCGCGATACCCCTATCGAGCAGTTGGAGAGTGTGACCGTCGAGCAGGCGCTGCGACACCCCAATTGGAATATGGGTGCCAAAATTACTATTGACTCTTCGACCCTGGTCAATAAGGCATTTGAGGTTATCGAGGCGCGATGGCTGTTTGACCTGCGTCCCGAACAGATTGATGTGCTGATTCACCCCCAATCCATTGTTCACTCGATGGTGGAGTTCGAGGACGGTGCAATCAAAGCCCAACTTGGCACTCCCGATATGCGAGTTCCTATCCAATATGCGCTGTCGTTCCCCGCACGCCTCGAATTGGATGCTCCGTCGTTTGACTTTTTGGCACACCCCGAACTGACTTTCCGCGCTGTTGACCGAGTGAAGTATCCGGCGCTCGATTTGGCCTTCCGTTGCTTGCACGAGGGCGGTACTTCGGGCTGTATCTTTAATGCTGCCAACGAGGTCGCCGTGGCTGCATTCCTAAACCGTAAAATCGGCTATACCGACATCTATAAAACTATCGCCCACGCCTTTGAGTGCGTTCCCTTGGTGGTACATCCCACCCTCGACGACTACGCCGAGGTCAATTGTGAGGTGCGCCGCGTGGCCGAGCAATATATTCTTAAACGCTAACAAACACACTGCATAATTTATGGAAATTCTGATTAAAATTGCCCAACTCGTTGTGTGCCTTTCGCTGCTGGTGATTATCCACGAGTTCGGCCACTTTATGTTTGCAAAACTTTTTAAGGTTCGTGTCGAGAAGTTTTATCTGTTCTTCGACCCGTGGTTCAAGTTGTTCAGTTTCAAACGTGGCGAAACCGAATATGGTGTGGGCTGGCTACCGCTGGGTGGCTATGTGTCGCTGTCGGGAATGATTGACGAGAGCAAGGGTACCGACTCGTTTGAAGCCGAGCCCCAACCCTGGGAGTTCCGCACCAAACCCGCGTGGCAACGACTGCTGATTATGGCAGGTGGCGTGATGATGAACATCGTGCTGGCTTGTTGTATATATATAGGTATGAGTTACGCTTGGGGTGACCGCTATTTCGACAATAAGGACCTGCAATGGGGTTATACCTTCAATGCGCTCGGTCACGAGATTGGTTTTGAGGATGGCGACCGTATTCTGTCGCTGGATGGTGAGCCCGTGGGTGATATTGCCAAGATTTATAGCACTATGGTTATCGAACAGGTCAAACGTGTTGAGGTGCTGCGTGGCCAGGATACTGTCGATGTGTTTATTCGCGCCGACTATACCTCGCAGTTGCTCAATTCGACCGACTTTATGATGCCCCGTATGCCTTTTGAGGTTGCCGAAGTATCGGCAGAGGGTGGTGCTGCGGCGGCAGGTATGCAGGCGGGAGACCGCGTAGTGGCGGTTGATGGCGTGGCTATGACCACTTCCGACCAGGTTAGCGCAACCATTGCCCAATCCAAAGGTGGAAATGTCGCTTTGGCTGTGATGCGTGGCGGAGTGTGCGATACCCTCAATGTTGCCGTCTCTTCGGAAGGTATGATTGGCGTCTATTTAAAACCTTTTGCGGAGTTTGTGCCCGTTCAGACTCGTGACTATACTTTCTGGCAGGCTATCCCCGCAGGATTGAAACGTACAGGCAAGGAACTCTCGTCGTATTGGAGCCAAATCGAGTTGATGTTCAAACCCAAGACCGAGGCCTACAAATCGCTGGGTAGTTTCATTGCTATTGGCAGTATCTTCCCTGAGCAGTGGGATTGGATGGCATTCTGGCGTATTGCGGCGCTGCTGAGTGTGGTGTTTGCTGTGATGAATGTGTTGCCTATCCCCGGACTCGATGGCGGTCATATGGTGTTTGTGCTGTGGGAGATGATTACGGGCCGCAAACCGAGCGACAAGGTGTTGGAGTATGCCCAAATGGTGGGTATGGTGCTGCTCGTTGCGTTGATGATTTTCGCCTTTGGTAACGATATCCGCAGATTTATTCTCTAACGTGTGGCGAGCACAGAGAGATTTTGGCGGGGGTGTCACGGTTGTGACGCCCTCGTTTTTTATTCGGACTTCGGAGGGCACTGATGCGCGATAGTTCACTCACAAGCGCAACGGGCACAACAAAAAAGCCGCAGAACATTGTTCTGCGGCCTGCTCAACTTGTCGGGGTGACTGGATTCGAACCAGCGACAACACGCCCCCCAGACGTGTACTCTAACCGGGCTGAGCTACACCCCGATGGTGTCACCTGTGTGGTAACTTCCACGTTTCGGAGTGCAAATATAGCGCTTATTTTTAAATTCCATACATTTTTGACAATTTTTTTGTATTTTTTTTGACCTTTCCCTAACTTTGTATCTTCCAAGACCGACAAAATGAACCTTTTTAGGACGATTTTCATACTTTTCTCACTCCTTTCGGCCGTCGCTTGCCAACCCACAGCAGAGCCATTGCGCGACCTGCAAACGGTATATGCTCCGCGTTATGCCCAAGGTTTTAGCGTTGTGACCGATGGTAGGGATACGATTTTGAGGGTGACCAACCCGTTCCAAGGACAAGGCGAGAGCGCCGAGGAGTTGGTACTCGACCGTCCGATATGGCGTGTGGTGTGTATGTCGTCGAGCCACGTTGCAATGCTCGACCGCCTGAATGCCACTGACCGCGTGGTGGGAGTGTCGGGATTGAGATTCGTTTCGACCCCCAATATCGACCGCTCTATGGTGTGTGATGTGGGTTATGACTCCAATCTGAATTACGAACTTATTGCTGCATTGCGCCCCGATGTGGTGCTGCTCTATGGCATTACGGGCGAGAACTCCACGGTGAGTGCCAAACTCGACGAACTCGGACTACGATACATCTACCTGGGCGAACACGTCGAGGTGACCCCTCTGGCCAAGAGTGAGTGGCTGGTGGCGTTTGGTTATATGTGTGGTTTGTCCCAACGTGCTGTGGCGGAGTTTGATTCCATTGCCGTGCGATATGAGTCTTTGTGCGAGCGAGTGGCCGAGTGTAATACCCGCCCGAGTGTGATGCTCAATGCTCCCTATCGTGATGTGTGGTATGTGCCGAGCGACGATAGTTATATGGTGTCGCTGGTAGCCGATGCGGGAGGACGCTATGTGTGTGCAGGCGATTCGTCGCATATGAGCCGTCCCATAGACCTCGAAACAGCCTATGCCGCAGTGTCGCAGGCCGATGTGTGGCTCAATACCAACCAAATAACCTCGCTTGACGAATTGCGACGCTCCAATCCGAGATTTGCCGATACCCCCGCAGTGCGCTGTGGCAGGGTGTTTAATAATGTAGCGCGACAAAACGAGGCCGGGGGCAGTGACTTTTGGGAGTCGGGCGTGGTGAATGCCGATGTCGTGTTGCGCGATATGGTCGAAATACTCCACCCCGAAGTGCTGAATCATAATCTATATTACTACATTCAACTCAGATGAAAACTCGACACTATATATTCTTTGGTGTGACTGCTGTGGCGGTGGTTGTGCTCTTGATGTGCGACCTGCTGCTCGGTGCTACCACAATCTCGCCCTCGGAGGTGTGGCGTGCCCTGTGGGAGGGTGGCGACGCTGATGTGGCTGTTATTGTGCGAAGGTTCCGATTGCCTAAGGCTGTGGTTGCGGCTCTGTGTGGTGCGGCATTGGGCGCAAGCGGTTTGCAGATGCAGACCCTGTTCCGAAATCCGTTGGCAGGCCCCTATGTGTTGGGTATAAGTTCGGGCGCAAGTCTGGGAGTGGCACTCTTTGTTATGGGCGCACCACTCTTGGGCGCGGGTAGTGTGGCGTTCAGCCTTGGTATGGTGGGCGCGGCGTGGATAGGCGCAGCGCTGATTTTTATGCTCATTGTGAGTGTCAGCCGAAGGGTCAAGGATATTATGACGGTGCTGATACTCGGTGTGATGTTTGGCAGTGTGGCGAGTGCCGTGGTCGAGATACTCCAATACTTTGCCTCCGAGAGTTCGGTCAAAAGTTATGTGGTGTGGACTATGGGAAGTCTGGGAAATGTCACAACCACCCAACTCGGAATTATGGCTCCCGTGATTGTGGCGGGACTTGTGGTGGCCGTGGCAACCATTAAACCGCTCAACGCTTTGATGCTGGGCGAACAATATGCCGCAACTATGGGTATCAACGTGCGCCTCGGACGTATGGCTGTGCTCGTTTCGACCACCTTGTTGGCAGGCACGGTGACCGCCTTCTGTGGCCCTATCGGATTCTTGGGACTGGCTGTTCCTCACGTTGTGCGTATGGCAACGGGTGAGGCCGACCACCGAGTGCTGATGCCGGGTGTGATTTTGACAGGTGCGGCTGTGATGTTGCTGTGCGATGTGGTGTCGCGACTGCCGCTCAGCGAGATTACCCTGCCTATCAATACCGTAACGGCACTGCTGGGAATACCTATTATTATAGTGGTGATAATCAAGGGACGAAATCTGTTTTAGACGATGACACAACACTCTGTCATACAACTCGAAAACGTTAGTGTGGGCTACGGCCCACGCCAACTTCTGACAGCCGATGCCGCAATCCTCCGAGGCGAACTGTGTGCCCTCATCGGACGTAACGGTACGGGTAAAAGTTCGCTGCTCCGAATGATTGCCGGCATAACCCCTGCTACCGAAGGACGAATCGCAATTGAGGGGGTGGATCTTGCGGGATTGTCGCCTCGCCGATTGGCCTCTTTGGTGTCGTTTGTTTCGACCGAGCGCATATCGGTTACCAACCTGCGTGTCAGGGATGTGGTGGCGCTGGGACGCACTCCTTATACCAATTGGTTTGGCTCGCTGACATCGGCCGACCACGCCATTGTCGATGAGGCTATGGCTCGTTTGGGTGTCGAACATTTTGCCGACAAACGTGTCAGCACACTGAGCGACGGTGAGAATGCACGCGTGATGATAGCCCGTGCCCTGGCCCAGCAGACACCCGTTATTCTGCTTGACGAACCTACCGCATTCCTTGATATTGCGGGCAAATATGAGTTGTGCGAGATATTGTCGGGTCTGTGTCGTGACGGCAAAACAATCCTCTTCTCGTCGCACGACCTCTCGACGGTGTGGAACGTAGGTTGCTCCGTAGCGCTTATCTACAACGGTGCACTCCACCACGGAAACGCCACCGAGATGAAATCTTCGCCCGTGCTGACCGAATTTTTCCGAAATTCGGGCTTCCGTATGGACTTTTCGACGGGAGTGTTGCATCGAATCGAATAAAATTTTGTCACAAATTTTGCTATAATAAAAACTTTGTCTATATTTGCACCCACAAAAAGGGGAATGGCCCATTCGTCTATCGGTTAGGACGCAAGATTTTCATTCTTGAAAGAGGAGTTCGATTCTCCTATGGGCTACAAGTTAAATAAGTAAAAATTAAAAACATAACTCAGAAAAGACTATGGCAAACCATAAATCGTCGGAGAAGAGAATTCGTCAAACTGCAACCAAAAAACTGCGCAACCGCTACTCGCACAAAAGCGCTCGTACTGCTGTGAAAGCACTGCGTAACACCAGCGACAAAGCAGCCGCAGAGAAAATGCTGCCCAAAGTGGCTTCGATGTTGGATAAACTCGCAAAGAAAAACATTATCCACAAAAACAAAGCCGGTAACCTGAAAAGCAGCCTGACCCTGCACGTTAACGCTCTCTAATCCCAAGAAAGCACGGTAAAGTGTTTCCGCCTGAGAGAAACACACAAATGGTGGTTGTAGCTCAGTTGGCAGAGCATCGGATTGTGGTTCCGAGTGTCGTGGGTTCGAGCCCCATCATCCACCCCAACGCAGAAGCGAGGTTTTTACCTCGCTTCTCTTTTTTTTGTGTAGGTGTTCCTTGCCTGCAAGTAGTCAGTAACACCTCCCAAAAAAGTCACGCCTTCGGCGCTCTGCTTTGTGTTGCGCGATGGTGCGTTGTGTGTGGGTTGCGAGGATAAGGGGGATTTATTTTATAGGTATCCTCACGACGGCGTTGCCGTTCGAGCCCCATCATCCACCCCAAAGCAGAAGCGAGGTTTTTACCTCGCTTTTCTTTTTGTGTGTAGGTGTTCTTTGCCTGCAAGCAGTCAGTAACACCACTCTCCCCACTGTAAAAAAAGTCGTTCCACGCATCTGCGCAGAACGACTTTAATAATATACCCTTGCGGGTTACCTTGCGGTGTTGACTTATTCAGCAACCTCCTCGGTAGCGCCCTCGGCGTTAACAGCAATCGAAACAATTGCTTTAACCTCGCGGTGCAGACGAATCGAAGCCTCGTAGGTACCCACCTCTTTGATGGTGTCGAGGGTGATGTCTTTCTTGTCAACAACAACGTCTTTGGCTGCGAGAGCCTCAGCAACGTCAGTCGAAGTAACCGAACCGAAGATTTTGCCCTCAGCAGTGGTTTTAACGGTGAACGACAAGGGAAGGTTTGCGATTTTCTCAGCCAAAGCCTGAGCGTCAGCCAGGATTTTAGCATCTTTGTGTGCGCGTTGGCGCAGGTTCTCAGCCAGAACTTTTTTAGCCGACTCGGTAGCGAGTTTAGCGTAACCTTGGGGAATAAGGAAGTTGTTGGCGTAACCGGGTTTTACATCAACGATATCGTTGGCATAACCTACGTTTTGAACGTCTTTAATCAGAATAATTTGCATAATATTGGTCCTCCTTATTCTTATTTCATCATATCAGTTACAAAGGGAAGCAGAGCCAAGTGGCGAGCACGTTTAACGGCTTGTGCTACTTTCTTTTGGTACTTTTGCGAGGTACCGGTAAGACGGCGAGGAAGGAGTTTACCTTGCTCGTTCAAGAATTTTTTGAGGAATTCAGGGTCTTTGTAGTCTACGTATTTGATGCCGAGTTTTTTGAAGCGGCAATATTTTTTCTTCTTAACGTCCACCGACAGGGGGTTAAGGTAACGGATTTCCGATTGTGCAGGTGCTGCCATAACTATTCCTCCTCTGTGTTTTCTTGTTTAACTTCTACTTGTTTGCCCGAGAGTTTAGCGCGGCGTTTTGCGGCGTACTCCATAGCGTATTTGTCTTGTTTGAAGGTGAGGAAGCGGATAACGCGCTCGTCACGACGGTATTGAGTCTCCAAAGTGTTGATGAGGCTGCCCTCGGCTTGGAACTCGATGAAGAAGTAGAATCCGGTGGTCTTTTTCTCAATTGCATATTCGAGTTTGCGGAGACCCCAATCCTCGAAGTTTACAATTTGACCGCCGTTCTCGGTGATAACACCTTGGAATTTGCTAACCAACTCTTTAACTTGAACGTCAGAGAGAACCGGGGTAGCAATGAAAACGGTTTCGTAATTGTTCATAATAAATTGTTTTGTGTTTGTTTTGTGCAAAAATGCGTCGCAAAGGTACAAAAAAAATCGGGAACGCCAAACGTGGCTCCCGATTTTTACACCTTAATTATATAAATAATCAGAGTTTTAGTTATTCGATGGTGTCGATGGCGGCGCACAGACGGTCAAAAATCTCATCAATGCTTCCGATACCGTCGATTGCCACATACTTGCCTTGTGCTTTGTAGAACTCGGCAACTACGGCGGTTTGGGCGTTATAAACGGCGATGCGGTTGCGGATTACACCCTCGTTGGCATCGTCGGCACGGCCGCTGACTTCACCTCTGAGCATCAGACGTTTAACCAACTCCTCCTCGGGAACTACCAACTCCAACATAACGTCCACTTTCAGGCCGTCGCGCTCCATACTTTTGTCAAAAGCCTCGGCTTGGGCGGTGGTACGGGGGAATCCGTCGAAGATGTTGCCGGCGCAGTCGCTGTGCGATTTAACGTAGTCGGCGATAATGTCGATAACAAGTGCATCGGGTGCCAATTCGCCGCGCGAGATATAATCTTTCATACTCTTGCCGAGCGGGGTTTCGGCTGCGATTTCGGCGCGGATAACCTCACCTGTCGAGATGTGGTTGAGCGAATACTTCTCTTTGAGTTTGGCAGCCTGGGTGCCTTTACCTGCACCGGGACCGCCGAACAATACGATGTTTTTCATCTTATTTAAGTGGTCTAAGTCTTTTTATAAAGGTTGTTTGACGGCTCAAATTTACGGAATTTTATTTCGGACTCCCAAAAACTTTCGTAATTTTGTTGCAAAAATTTAATTTTACTGCCAATGAATACCGACAAACGTACCGAAATTGCCACTCTTGGAGAGTTCGGCCTCATCGACCACCTGACCGAGCCTTTTGTTGCTCGCAACGCCTCGTTGGTCAAAGGACCGGGCGACGATGCCGCAGTGATTGACACGGGAGCCGACGACTACACGTTGCTTTCGACCGATATGCTGCTCGAAGGGGTTGATTTTGATTTGACATACTTCCCGCTCAAACACCTTGGATACAAGGCTGTTGTGGTTGGTTGTAGCGATATCTATGCAATGAATGGTCACCCTACGGCCATTACCGTTTCGATTGGTGTGTCGGCCAAACTTTCGGTCGAGGACCTCGACGACTTGTATAGCGGTATTCGTGCGGCGTGCGACGACTATGGAATTGACCTCGCAGGCGGTGATACTCGTGCTTCGGTGACAGGACTTGTAATCTCGATTTCGACCGTTGGCCGTGTGGCCAAAGAGAAGGTGACTTATCGCAGTGGCGCGCAGTTGCACGACCTGATTTGTATTACCAGCGACCTGGGTGCGGCCTACCTCGGACTCAAACTTTTGGAGCGCGAGAAGATTGCTCTTGGCGGTGTTCCCAATGCCCAACCCCGTTTCGAGGGCTATGAGTATCTGTTGCGTCGCCAACTCAAACCCGTGGCTCGCCGCGAGGTGATAATGGAGTTGGAGGCTCAGGGTATTGTGCCGACTTCGATGATTGACCTGTCGGACGGTTTGGCGTCGGAGTTGTTGCACGTTTGCCGACAATCGAAATGTGGCGCACGCATCTATTTGGAGCGTATTCCTATTGCGCGTGAGGTTCACACCCTGGCCGAGGAGTTACATATCGACCCTGTTACGGCGGCGCTGAATGGTGGCGACGACCACGAGTTGATGTTCACCGTGCCGTTGGCTATGCAGGACAAGGTTATGCAGTTTGGCTATGGTGTGGAGGTTATCGGCCACATTACCGAGGAGTCGATGGGTGCGGCACTTGTGACCCCCGATGGTAGCAATATAGCGTTGAAGGCGCAAGGGTTCCACGGAAATTAGCCACAAATCATACAACAACAGAGGGTGTCCACCACTTGGCGGACACCCTCTGTTGTTTTGTTGTGGTGCTTAGTCCATTTTGAGAACGGCCAGGAACGCTTGTTGCGGCACCTCGACGTTACCGCTTTGGCGCATACGTTTCTTACCCTTCTTCTGTTTTTCGAGCAGTTTGCGTTTACGGCTGATGTCACCACCATAACACTTGGCGGTCACATCTTTGCGCACGGCCTTGACGGTTTCGCGGGCTATGATTTTGGAGCCGATAGCCGCTTGAATTGCCACATCGAATTGTTGGCGCGGGATGAGTTCTTTGAGTTTCTCGCACATACGGCGACTGAAATCATAAGCGTGGTCGTAGTAGATGAGCGAACTGAGCGCATCCACGGGCTCGCTGTTGAGCAGAATATCGAGTTTGGCGAGTTTGCTGTCTTTGTAACCTGTTGCGTGATAGTCGAATGATGCGTATCCGCGCGAGATGCTTTTGAGTTTGTCGTAGAAGTCAAACACAATCTCGCTCAACGGCATCTCGAAGTTCACCTCCACACGGTCTTGCGTCAGGAAGGTTTGGTTGAGCAGAGTTCCGCGACGGTCGATACACAACTTGATTACGCTACCCAGGTAGTCCGACTTGGTGATGATTTGGGCCATAATGTAAGGCTCTTCAATCTTTTGAATCAGCGTAGGTTCGGGCAGTCCCGAGGGGTTGTGTACCTCGCTGACCTCGCCTTTGGTGGTAGTCACGCGATACGACACGTTGGGTACGGTGGTGATAACATCCATATCGAACTCGCGGTACAGACGCTCCTGTACGATGTCCAGGTGCAACAGTCCGAGGAATCCGCAACGGAAACCGAATCCCAAAGCCAGCGAACTCTCGGGTTCAAAGGTGAGTGATGCGTCGTTGAGTTGCAGTTTTTCGATAGAGGCACGCAAGTCCTCATACTCGCTGGTATCGACGGGATAGACACCCGCAAAGAGCATAGGTTTCACATTCTCGAAACCCTCGATACCCTTGTCACACGGACGAGCCACGTGAGTGATAGTGTCACCCACCTTGACATCGGCCGAGTTCTTGATACCCGAGATGATGTAACCCACGTCGCCTGCTTTAATCTCGTCGCGAGGCGAGAGTTTGAGTTTCAGCACACCAATTTCGTCGGCCGTGTACTCGTTGCCCAAGTTTACGAACTTCACCTTGTCGCCCTTGCGCAGGGTGCCGTTCATCACGCGGAAGTAGGCGATGATACCGCGGAACGAGTTGAATACCGAGTCGAAAATCAGAGCCTGCAACGGAGCCTCCTCGTCGCCTTTGGGGGCGGGAATACGGTCTACAATGGCATCCAACACCTCAATCACACCTTGACCCGTCTTGCCGCTGGCCAGCAGAATCTCTTCGGGTTTGCAGCCGATAAGGTCGATAATTTGGTCGCGCACCTCGTCCACCATAGCCGAATCAACGTCGATTTTGTTCAGCACGGGGATGATTTCGAGGTCGTTTTCGAGTGCCAAATAGAGGTTTGAAATGGTCTGAGCCTGAATGCCTTGTGTGGCATCCACAACCAGCAGCGCACCCTCGCACGAAGCGATTGCACGTGACACCTCATACGAGAAGTCGACGTGTCCCGGGGTGTCAATAAGGTTGAGTGTATATTTTTGTCCTCCGCGAGCATACTCCATTTGGATGGCGTGGCTCTTGATGGTGATACCTTTCTCGCGTTCGAGGTCCATATCGTCCAAGACTTGGTTTTGCAACTCTCTGTCGGACAGGGTGTTGGTCTTTTCAATCATTCGGTCGGCAAGTGTACTTTTGCCGTGGTCAATATGGGCGATGATGCAAAAATTGCGGATATTTTTCATAAATTCTCTCTAAAACAGCACAAAGTTAATTATTTTTGTCGGAAATTAAAATTGTTATGATGACTACGATTCGCAAATATCTCTCGATGGTGAAATTCTCGCACACCATTTTTGCAATGCCTTTTGCGCTGGTGGGCTACACTTGGGCGCTGACCTCCACTGCTACTCCGTTTGATTGGGTGTTGTTGGTGCAGGTGGTGGCCTGTATGGTGCTGGCGCGCAATACCGCTATGGGTTTCAACCGCTGGGCCGACCGCGATATTGATGCGGCCAACCCGCGTACCGCCTCGCGTGAGATTCCGTCGGGACAGATTTCGCCTCGCGCAGCCCTTACATTTGTGATTATCAATGCGCTGTTGTTCGTGGCTGTGGCGGCAACCATCAATCGCCTGACACTCATCCTTTCGCCCGTGGCACTGCTTGTGGTTATGGGATATAGTTATTGCAAACGTTTTACGGCGCTCGCCCATATTGTACTCGGATTGGGACTTTCGATTGCCCCCGCAGGAGCCTATATTGCTGTTACGGGAACACTTGATATTGCACCCGTGGTGCTGTCGGGATTGGTGCTGACGTGGGTCGGTGGTTTCGATATTATCTATGCGATGCAGGATGCCGAGTTCGATCGTGGCCGAGGTTTGCACTCCATACCTGCACGTTTCCCCGGCTGGGGTGCGCTCTCAATCAGCATTGCCCTGCACCTGGTGAGTCTCTATGCCGTATGGCTGTTTGGTCGCTTGTGTGCACTCGGAACTCTCTATTGGATTGGCGCGGGACTGTTTGCTGCTGTGCTGACTCTCGAACACCTGCTCGTGACCCCCACACACCAAAAGAATATAGGTATCGCCTTTGGCACACTCAATGGCATTGCAAGCCTTGTGTTTGCCACCTTCGCCATCCTGTCGATGGTGTTGTAAATGTTTTCGGGTGGGCGCTTATGATTCAAAAAGCGCAATGATAGCCAACAGATAACGGCGCACGGGGAGCAACTTCCGCCATAGTCGAGCCCAACGTCGGTGTCGGGGCGAACACTCCACATAGCCGTATATATCCTCTTGACGTACTCGCTCACGACCTACCACATTGCCGTCGCCCATAAGTGTAACACCCTTCGAGTCGATTTCGATTATTCGGTGAACTGCATAGTGGTCGGGTGCGATGCGTGCCAACACAACACTTCCGATACGCAACTCTTCGGCAATCATAGGACGTAACACAATGATCTGACCGCTGCGAAAGAACGGGCGCATACTGCGACCCAGCACACTCACTTTGGTCGAATTGCCGCGCTCTAACTCTTCGGCCACAATTCCGAATAGTTGGCCGTTGGACATTGTGCGTTTATCGGCCATTGCTCAGGGTGTTAAATGATAACTCGGCTGCCTCGTGGTTGGGCAGACACTCCAAATGATAGACGGGGGTTGTGCGAATGATACCTCCGATTACCTCGCACATACGGTCGGTCAGAGCCTCGTCGTAGGCCATATTGGGCGGGCACGAGGGCAGTATTGCTCCCAGGGCTTGGAGTTTGCCCAGGGGGCGTATGCGGTTGTGTGGAGCCTGACTCAATCGGGTGACACCTCCCAGAGGTACTCTGAGAAGTTTATAGCACGGTGTTTTGCCACTCCACGGCGAGCCGTAAACCATAGCCACGCCATCGACCACACGCACAATGGGCGAATCGTCGTTCAGCAACTCGGCACCCTCGATGCACTCTCTCCACAGACGGGTGTGGGTACTCTTACCAGTGCCACTCTCGCCAAGGAACATATAGCCCTTGCCACCCTGCATAATTACCGAGGTGTGAATTGCCACCGCTCCATAGGGTAGGGCTGCAAGTCCGTAGGCCAACCACAACAAGAAACGGAGTTCATACGACGAGTAGTCGCTCTCGGCTCCCGTGGCACATCGGATTGTGCTTTGGCCCGTGGTGTGCCACAAACGAAGCGTTGAACCCGAGGTCGCCATCACACGACAGCAGAAACCCTCGGCGTGTCGTCCGAAATCATAACACACACCATCGCCTTCCGAGGAGTAAATCCACTCGGCACGCTCAAAGTCGCAATCTTCCAAACTATCGTCCAAAAGGATTGTCGCCACGGCTCCGGATGCGTCGTCCGAAACTCTGAACGGCTTGAATCCATCCAGCCCTTTGAGTTCGGCATTTTGGCCCACAACCTCGATTATCAGGTCGGCTATGTTGTAGAGTGCGGTCATTGTACGAGTGGGTTAAATCTCCACCACGCGGTCGCAGAAGGTGAGCGACGTTTCGCGGTGGGCAATGATAAGTATGGTCAGAGTGTTGTCGCCTTGCGAAAGAGTTTCGATAGCGGCGGTAATTTCGCGTTCGGTTTCGGAGTCAAGTGCCGATGTGGCCTCGTCGAAGAACAATACCTCGGCATTTTTGTAGAGCGCGCGTGCAATTCCGAGTCGTTGTTTCTGACCTCCCGAGAGTCGGCATCCTGCCTCGCCAATCGAGGTGTCAATGCCATTGGGAAGGGTTTGCACCCAATCCCACAAACTTGCACGACGCAGAGCCTGCTCAATGCGCTCAGGGTTGCTCTCGCCTTCACTCATTGCGACATTCTCGGCTATTGTGCTGTCCATCACAAACACGTTTTGAGGAACATAACCCACAATGTTGTGCCACCCACGCAGGTTGTCGGCTGTAAGTTCGGTGTCGTCCACTGTGATGTGACCCTCCGTCGTGGGGTAGAAACCGAGCATAAGGTTGAAAAGTGTGGTTTTGCCACCACCCGACACACCGCGGAAACCGATACATTCGCCCTTGCGTATGGTCAGATTCAGGTGGTCTATGACGTTACCCTCGCCGTCGGGGAATCCAAACGACACATCGCTCAGGCAAATCTCCCGTGTGAATTCCAACCGTCTGTGGTCGCTCTCGTTGTGTGCTACGGGCTCGTTGTCCAAAGCCACCGATACGATGTCGGCCGTATAGAGGTTGTTGCGCAGAGTTATCCAACGTCCAACGATACTTTTGGCGGTGGGCAAAATCTTGATTGCTGCCACGGCGAATATACCGAAAGCCACAGCGTCGGCACGGAACGTAACCAACACTGCCAACGCAATGGCGATACACAAATCGAGAATTATGCCGGGCACCTGCGACAGAGTTCCGATGTGTAGTCGCATATCGGCAATCTCGCGTATTCCGCGGTCGAAGCGTCGTTCCATTTCGGGGAACATTCCTGCCACCTCAATCTCGGGATAACCCACCAGCGACTCTACAACAAGACGGTTTTGGGCTCGTCGTATCTCGTTCTCGCGTCGGCCGTAGTCGCCGATGCGTCCTCTCACAAATCGGAAGTAGAGCGCCACCACGGGGATGAGTATTGCGATGAGCAATCCAGCAACTTTGGCGTTGTAGGCCACCAACGCCACCGTCATCAGCACCATAACAACGATACCTGTTGCCATTGAGGCCACCGTCATCAGCACATTGACCACAAAGGCCAGACACACAAAGTTGATTTCGTGGGCAAGTTTTGCGCTGTTGCGGCTCTTGATAAACAGCAGTCCGCGACTATGATAGTGATTAAACAGGCGTTTCGAATAGTAGCGATAGAGGTCCATTACAAAGCGGTTTTGACCTCGCCACAGCCACATTCCAAGCAATCCCTTGACGGCAATTATACCCACCACTACGCCACACACTGCCAGCGTGAAACTACGCATATCAGTCCACCCTCCTGTGCTCCACAACTCACCCAACCATCGGTTGGTGGCTATGGCGTCGGGGTCGGCCACAAGGATAATGATAGGCAGTAACACAGCCAATCCCACAAAGTCCAGCAGTGCCTGCGCCAAAATGGCACACAGCACACCGACTCCGCGACGGCGGAACGATTGTGGTATAAGGCTGAGGATACGTTTCATCTCTGTGCGGGGTGGTTTAGCGGGTGATAATGCCGTATTCGGTCAGCGTTGCAATCCACGCCTCGGCATCTTTGTGTGCAACTTCGGGGCTGACTTCGTAGTTGTCGGTAAGGATTTTTGCGGCGTCCTCCACCTCAAACTCTCGTCCCGTGAGGTTGTCCCACAGCAGTTCGGCCGAGGAGTTGAGCGAGATGATTTTGGTCATATCTGCGCCATAGGTTCCTTGGAGGATAATCATCTTCTCACCTGCGATGTCGCGCACTTTGTATTTGGGGTTTATTTTCATTGCGGGGATGTTATTAACACCACAAAAGTAGTTATTTTAAAGTAGATAGCAAAAAAAATAAGGGTATCCACAAACGTGGACACCCTTATTTTTTTCAACCGACGAGTAATTACTCGGCAGCCTCGGTACACTCTGCTTTCTCGCAGGGAGTCTCGCAAGGAGCCTCGCAAGGTTTCTCGCAAGCAGCCTCGCATTGCTCGCAAGCAGTGCTGTCGGTAGCGCACACTTTGGTGCAGGTATCGCAAGCAACGGTGCACTCGGTTGCAGTCTCGGTGCACTCGGTGTTCTCAGCGGCTTTTTTGTTGCAGTTGCCACAAGCAGCCATCATGGCGGCTACGGCGATGAGGGTGAATACTTTCTTCATAATAGTACTTTTATTTGTTTATTTAAGTGGTTGCATAGTGCAAAAATAATTCGTTTTATTGAAATGTGCAACAGCGCGACCTCAATATTGCGAATTATTTGTTTAAATCCTTGATAGATATGGTTTCACGAGCCAGGAATGCCTTGGGGTAAGTTTGTTTGATTTTTCCCCACAGGGCGATAGCCTCCTCGGCGGTGGCGCACTGTCCGACGGTCACCTTCCAATAGAGTTTGTCGTAGGCCACTTTGGTCGGGATGTCGGGGTACAGGGCGGTAAACTCCTCGCAGGTTTTGAATGCTGCGGCGCGTGCATTTTGGGAGTTGTCGGTAAAAATCTCGATGCGATAACCATACACCTCGGTCTGGCTGGCCTTGGCCGACAGCGCAGCAAAAGCCGAAGTCACATCGGGGGCTTCCGACAGACTTACCTTGGCACCCCAAATCGTATCGGGGAGTTGCAGAGCCTGCTTAAAAGAGTTCAGACTTTGCGCTCCGAGATTGTGGGCGGCAAGCATAAGTGCCACTACCAAAAGCATTCGTTTTATCATAGCGATTACTGTTTTGTTGGTGCAAAGTTATGAATAAATTCCGAAAGAGGTTGAGGTGCGAGCGTTTTTTTCTTCTTGATACCTGCGCATTTAGCCACAACTTCGCCCTGAACGGTCAGGCTTTCGGAGGATTGAAGCACTTTGCGGGCCAGCGAGAGGGTTGCCAGCACTCCGCCTTTGAGTTCGATATTCATCGGAACCTGCAACTCGGTGCGGGTTTTGCGACGCAGAGTTATGGGCTCTTTCAGGGTTGCGGTGGCATACACCTTGTCGCCCTCGCACAGCGTAAATTGGGCATCAATAAGTTTGATGTTCAATCCCAGACCGTTCTCGGCATCCACGCCAATCAGAATGGTGCTGGCCGAGCCGTTCGAAAACAGACCCGACAGAGCCGATTGGAGGTTTGACCCAAGGGCCGACGAATTCGACGAGGGCATCGAGATGTTGGTTACACCGTGCAGTTTAACCTTTTGGGTGAGGTTGCAACCGCTGAGCATAAAGGCCACGGCGGCAACACACATAAGTTTCAACAGATTCTTCATATTTGTGCAGTTTTTTGATTATTTCTCGGCAATGTAGATGTAGGCCACGCCCCACATCAGGCGCAGGCTGCTGACCTTCGAAAATCCGGCCGTACGCATCATCTGCTCAAAATCGGTGTGCGACGGAAACTCATCCACCGAGCCGGGCAGATAGTCGTAGGCCTGTCGGTCGCGCGAAATCCAACCTCCCACAACGGGCAGTATATGGTGGAAATAGAATCGATACAGGCTCGAAAACAGCGGAACATCATCCGGACACGAAAACTCCATAATGTAGCATCGTCCGCCCGTGCGCAATACTCGGCACATCTCGCTCAGTCCGCGCGGCAGTTCGCCAAAGTTGCGAACTCCGAACGAAGCGGTCACTGCATCGAACTCCTGCTCGCCAAAGGGGAGATTCTCGGCATCGCCCACCATCAACTCCACGCGGTCGGTCAGGCTTTTGTCGGCTACCTTGCCCTCGGCGTAGCGTATCATCTCGCTCGAAAGGTCCAATCCTACCACTCGGCAGTCGGGGCATTTGCGTGCCACATTGATAGCCACATCGGCGGTTCCCGTAGCAACGTCCAGCACTCGGGTGGGGGTGTGCTCGGCAAGTCGGCGCACCATACGACGACGCCACAAGCGGTCGAAATTGAGCGACAACAGGTGGTTCAGAAAGTCGTAGTTGGGCGCAATGCGGTTGAACATTTTGCGTATTTCGTTCTTCTTGGACTCTTGGGTGTTGTAAGGCTTCATCCTATTGGAAACGTATTGTTTTATCGGGTTTGATTTTCGAAATTATGAGTGTCGGCAGGGCGAGTGCGGCCATCATCAGTACCACCATTCCGACATTGAGTACCACAATGCTCCAACCATCCACGGCAATGGGGACTTCGCTCAGGAAGTAGCCCTCGCTGTCGAGTTTGATGATGTGCAGCCACTTTTGGGCCATACACAGCGCCACACCAAGCACATCGCCAAGCACAACGCCCGCAACCAAAATAAACAGCGAGCGATACATAAATATGCCTTGCACTCCGCCGTTGTTCATACCCAGCGCTTTGAGTATTCCGATGGTGCGTGTGCGTTCGAGCAGCATAATGAGCAGTGCCGACAGTGCGCTGAGCAGTGCCACGGCAAACATAATGGTTATGATGACTGCTGCATTGACATCGTGTGCTTTGAGCCAATCGAAAATGGTCGGATATTTGACACGGGTGTTGGTTACCATCAGCGGTGTGTCGTCGCTCTCCAACTCAACGGTGAGCATATATAGACGATACTCCAACTCGTCGAGCACTCGTTCCGATTTGGCGCGAATTTCGTAGCCTGTGACCTCGCTCGAACTCCATCCGAGCAGTCGTTGAACGTTGCGCAGGTCGGTCAGTGCGTGGGTTTTGTCCATCTCGCCAAACCCCGTGTTGTAGATTCCGCACACACGGAAACGGTCACGACGGGGGGCTGCATCGGGGCTTATGAACATAAACTCGACCTTGTCGCCAACTGCCACATCGAGCAGTGCTGCCAGCGAAGCCGACACCATAATATCCTTGTTGCGCACCGTATCCAATCGGGGGAGGGTGCCCTCGGTGAGGTGTTGTTGCCAAAAGTCGGTGTTGTAGTCGGCGTCAATGCCTTTGAGTGTGATTCCCGCCACCGCTTTGTCGGTTTTTAGCACTCCGCCGCACGTCGCATACACTTCGAGTCGTGTCACATCGTGGTCGGCCACAATACTCTCTTCGAGCGAGGCGATGCGCTCTACGGGCACACTGCCTTCGGCCTGCCAGGTGAGTGCGGTGATTTGCAATTGGCTCACAAAACCGTCCACCTTAGCCGATATTTCGTGTTTGAAACCGCGCACCACGGCCAGCGACACAATCATCACCGCAATGCTCAATGCCGTGGTGGCTATCGAGATACGAATCATCGTACCGCGACTCTTGCCGTCGGTCGCAGAGGACAGGCGGCGTGCAATGAATAGTGATAGGTTCAGGCGTGACATCAAAAAGTGTTAAAGCGTTGTGCAAAGTAACAACTTTTTTGTACCTTTACCAAAAATTTGACCACCTTATGACAAAGAATGCAATAGTTACGGGTGCAACGTCGGGTATCGGCGAGGCAACCGCCATAGCGTTGGCCGAGAAAGGCTATAACCTCATAATCACGGGTCGCCGTGTGGACCGTCTGCGCCGACTCAAAAAGACGCTCGAATCCGAATACGATATTCAGGTCGAAACTCTCTGCTTTGATGTGCGCGACCAACATCAGGTTGCTGCCAACCTCGAACATCTGCCCGATGGCTTCGAACGTATCGACCTGCTGGTCAATAATGCGGGCTTGGCTGCGGGACTCGAACATATCGACCAAGGCGACCTGCACGATTGGGACGCGATGATTGATACCAATGTCAAAGGCGTGCTGTATGTTACGCGTATCATTTCGCGCAAGATGATTGAGGCGGGTGGCGGCCACATTGTCAATATCGGCTCCATTGCGGGTACCGAAACCTACGAGAACGGTGCTGTCTATTGCGCCTCGAAACACGCTATGCACGCCCTGAGTCAGGGTATGCACATCGACCTGCTGCGCCACGGTATCCGTGTTACCGAGATTCGTCCGGGTATGGTCGAGACCGAATTTTCGATTGTTCGCTTTCATGGCAATAAAGAGCGTGCCGCAGGCGTTTATACAGGGCTGAAACCTCTCACCGGCGAGGATATTGCCGAAACAATTATTTGGGCTGTGAGTCAACCGCCCCACGTCAATATCAGCGAGATTGTGGTGATGCCCAGCCAACAGGCAAACGCATATTATAGTTACAAAAAGTGATAGTTTTATTATTAACTCTGACATACTGCATTGTGATGCAGTTGCGTAAACGTAGATGACAGAATGAGTATCAGTTTGAATTGGCTTTTGATTATTATCATTGGCGTGGTGGGTCTGATTGTACAGAGCCGCCTGCGCAGTGTCTTTGCCAAGTACTCCCAGGTGCCTTTCCCGGGTGGTATGACGGGCCGTGAGGTTGCCGAGAAGATGTTGCGTGACAATGGTATTACCGATGTTAAGGTAGTTTCGACTCCCGGAATGCTTACCGACCACTATAACCCCCAAACGCTGACCGTCAATCTGAGCCGCGATGTCTATAATAGTTGTAGTGTCTCGGCTGCGGCTGTTGCGGCCCACGAGTGCGGCCACGCAGTGCAACACGCCACGGGTTACGCTCCGCTGCGTATGCGCTCGGCAATGGTCCCTGTGATTCAGATTTGTTCGAGCCTTTCGACGTGGGTAATTTTGGCGGGTATGCTGCTGATTAACACCCTGCCGCAACTCTTTTGGTTGGGTATTGCGATGATTGGGGCTTCGGCACTGTTCTCGGTTGTGACCCTTCCGGTGGAGTATAACGCCTCGTCGAGGGCTGTGGCTTGGCTCGAACGCAGTGGCACGCTGCAAGGCGGACAGATTGCAATGGCTCGTACGGCTCTGTCGTGGGCTGCACGCACCTACCTTGTAGCCGCTTTGAGTGCAATCGCCACTCTGCTCTATTATATCAGTATCGCCCGTAGCAGGGACTAAAACGCTCAATGCCGTGTTGCCTTTGTCCTCAATATTACACCTCGACCAACAGGCTCTGCTCGCCCTCAATTTCGATGGCGGTGCGGTGATGGATACCCTTATGTGGTGGGCGTCGGATAAAATTATCTGGACTCCGCTGTACCTACTGCTCGTTTGGTTGCTGTGGCGAAAGTATGGTTGGCAACGTATGCTTGTGGCGTTGGTTGTGGTTGTGCTGGCGGTTGTGCTGGCCGACCAGATTTGTAACCTCTTTAAAACCAACCTTCCCAAGTTCCGACCTACGCATACCCCCGAATTGGAGGGCCTGGTGCATACCGTGCGTGGCTATCGTGGCGGATTGTATGGTACGGTGTCGGCCCACGCAGCAACGGTGACCTCGGTTGCGGTGTTTGGTAGTGTGCTGTTGCGCCGTAAATGGTGGACAGCGTTGAGTTGTGTGTGGGTTGCCGTGGTGTGCTACTCGCGTATCTACTTGGGTGCGCACTTCCCGCTGGACATCCTGTGTGGAATAACTCTGGGTGCGTTGCTTGGCTGGCTTGGAGTTGTGGTGTGGCGGCGAGCCACAAGACGCTGGACCGAATAAAATAAG
>JAFTYJ010000059.1 GCA_017464745.1 Rikenellaceae bacterium
GCGTGAGGAGTCGAAGGTTAAGGTTATCTTCGTTCCCTCGTATCTGCAAGGCGCCGACGGCATCTTCAACAAACACTACTACGAGTTGTTGGTTGGTATGGACGCAACCGTATTCGCATCGTACTACGAGCCCTGGGGCTACACCCCGCTCGAAAGTATCGCATTCGGCGTTCCCACCATCACCACCACTCTGGCAGGTTTCGGTAAATGGGCCGAGGGCGTGAAAAACCACAAAGGCGTGGTAGTTGTTGACCGCAACGACACCAACTACGAGCAAGTGGTAGAGGCTATCGCAAACAACATTCTGAGCTTCTCGCTTGCCAAGAAGAGCGAGATGACATCGATTCGCAACGCCGCTTCGAAACTCTCGGAGCAAGCCGCGTGGTCGAACTTTATCAACTACTATATCGACGGATACAAAATCGCCATGGAAAACGCAGCAGCACGTGCTACTTACTCTTCGCTCGATGGCGGCGCACACACCGAGCAAATCAACTTCGTACGCCAACAACTTTCGACCAACACCCCCAACTGGACCCGTATGATGGTGGAGAAAAACCTCCCCGAGCGTCTGCGTCCCTTAGAGTTGCTGTCGAAAAACCTGTGGTGGAGCTGGACTCTCAACGGCCACGAACTGTTCAAATGTATCGACCCCGACTTGTGGACCGCAAGTTACAACAACCCCATCGAGTTCCTCGACCGTTTGAGCTACGACCGTCTTAAAGAGTTGGAGCAAGACCAAGAGTTTCTGGCTAAAATGGATGCCGTGTGGAACGACTTCCAAGCATATATGGCTGAGAAGAAAGATGCCAAGGCTCCCAAGCTTGCATATTTCAGCATGGAGTACGGTCTGCACTCGTCGCTGAAAATCTACTCGGGTGGTCTGGGTATCCTTGCCGGTGACTACATTAAAGAGGCCAGCGACAAGAACGTTCAAATGGTTGCTGTGGGTCTGCTGTACCGCTACGGTTACTTCACCCAAAAACTGTCGAACTTCGGTGAGCAAGAGGCTACCTACGAGGCACAAAACTTCTACAAACTGCCCATCTCGCCCGTTCGTAACGAGGACGGCTCGTGGGTAAGCATTCAAGTTGCAATGCCCGGCCGTATGGTTACCGCCCGTATCTGGAAATGCGAGGTAGGTCGTACCGATCTCTACCTGCTCGACACCGACCACGACCTCAACTTGGCCGAGGACCGCAGCATCACCCACCACTTGTATGGTGGCGACTGGGAGAACCGTCTGAAACAAGAGTTGCTGCTGGGTATCGGTGGTATCCGTGCACTCCGCGCCGTAGGTATCAAACAAGAGGTTTACCACTGCAACGAGGGTCACGCCGCATTCATCGGCATTGAGCGCATCCGCGAGTTGATTGCCACCAAACACCTGTCGTTCAGCGAGGCATTGGAGGTTATCCGTTCGTCGTCGTTGTTCACCACCCACACCCCCGTTCCCGCAGGTCACGACGCATTCCCCGAGGGTATGATTCGTCAATATATGTCGCACTTCCCCGATCGTTTGGGTATCACCTGGGAGCAATTCATCAACCTGGGTAAAACCAACCCCAACGACCCCAACGAGAAGTTCTCGATGAGTGTATTGGCTTGCAACCTGTCGCAAGAGGTGAACGGTGTGAGCTGGCTGCACGGCGAGGTGAGCAAAAAACTGTTGGGCAATATGTGGCCCGGCTACTTCACCGACGAGTTGCACATCGGCTACGTTACCAATGGTGTTCACTTCCCCACCTGGACCGCAACAAGCCTGAAAAAATTGTATTTAAAATACTTCCCCGAGGGATTCAGCGGTCACCAATACCAAATCCCCGCTTGGCAAAAGGTACACAACATTCCCGACGAGGAGTTGTGGAGCACCCGTATCGCACTGAAACAACGTCTGCTCAAAACTATCAACCGTCGTCTGGCAGACCCCACCCAAGTTCGTTTTGACAACCCCGCACAGGCTGTTAAGATTCGCGAGACTATGAAGGCCGAGACCCTGACTATCGGTTTCGCTCGTCGTTTCGCAACCTACAAACGTGCTTACCTGTTGTTCACCAACTTGGAGCGTCTGTCGGCAATCGTAAACAACAAGGAGCGTCCCGTACAATTCCTGTTCGCAGGTAAGGCTCACCCCAACGACAAACCCGGACAAGACCTCATCAAACGTATCGTAGAGGTTTCGAATATGCCCGAGTTCGTGGGTAAGATTCTGTTCCTGCAAAACTACGATATGGAGTTGGCACGTCGTATGGTTCAAGGTGTTGACGTATGGTTGAACAACCCCACCCGTCCTTTGGAGGCTTCGGGTACCAGCGGTGAGAAGTGTGTAATGAACGGCGTAATGCAGTTCTCGGTTCTCGACGGATGGTGGGTTGAAGGCTACAAAGAGGGTGCAGGTTGGATGCTGCCTATGGAGCGTACCTACCAAGACCAAAAATTCCAAGATGAGTTGGATGCAGAGTTGATCTACAACACTATCGAGGAGCAAATCGTACCTCTTTATTATAATAGCCGTAACGCCAACAACGTTCCTACCGAGTGGGTTCACAGCCTCAAAAAGTGTGTTGCCGACATCGCGTCGAACTTCACCACCAACCGTATGCTGACCGACTACGAGGAGCGCTTCTATCACAAACTCGCCGAGCGCAAGGCCGCAATGAAGGCTTCGAACTTCGCTCTGGCTCGTGAGATGGCCGCCTGGAAACGCCGCGTAAGCAGCGCCTGGGATATGGTTAAGGTTGTAGGCGTTCAGAAGGTGGACATCGACAAAGAGGCAATCTTTGTAGGTGGCAAATATCACATCGAGGTGGTTGTCGATATTGCAACCCTGAACCCCGAGGATATCGGTGCAGAGTTCGTTATCGCAAGCCAAATCGAGAACGGCCAAAACGTGAAAGTGGTATCGAAACAAGAGCTCAGCCTTGTTAAACGCGAGGGTAACTATGCTACCTACGCTACCGAGGTTATTCCCGAGCACACCGGTTCGTACGACTCGGCAATCCGTATCTTCGCCAAGAACGAGAAGTTGCCCCACCGTATGGACTTCGCCCTGGTTAAGTGGGCATAACCATCGAAATGAATCAGTCTGTCGGCCCAAATAGCGCCGACAGACCGATTTATTTTCAAAAACAAGTCCAAAATTTGGTATTTCGAAAAACATTTTGTAAATTTCGAAATCAAAACGAAGCGTAAGAAACTGTTTAAATTTCATTTCGTAATTATTCTAACTCGAACACGGAAAAGATATTGATTAAAGAGAAAAACCGACAGCAAATTGTTGGCAAACATTCCCGAAATCAAAATCAACACCAAAACAAAGTGTCGAGGCAACCGAAACAATTTAGACAGTTGGAGGTAATATGATGTCGTTAATAAAATTTAAAACAGTTTCTAAATAAAAACACAACTATGTCTGTCTTGAAATTCGACAAAACAAGTCTGGGAAACTTGGAGTACTCACTCAAAAAAGAGATGCTCGCAACAGACCGAACAGGCGGTTATATGAGCACCACCATCGTGTGCTGCAATACCCGCAAATATCACGGACTGATGGTATGCCCCATCGACGATAGCGATAAAAGTTATGTTATGCTCTCGTCGCTCGACGAAACCGTCATCCAACACGAGCAAGCATTCAACCTGGCACTGCACAAATTCCCCGGAAACTATGAGCCGAAAGGACACAAATACATCGTGGACTTTCAGTACACCCCCACCCCCACCATCACCTATCGCGTGGGCGGCGTGGTACTGAAAAAAGAGTTGCTGTGGGTGCACTCGTGCGCACAACTGCTGGTTCGCTACACCCTGGTAGATTGCCACTCGGAGACTACTCTCCGTCTGCGTCCCTTCTTGGCGTTCCGCGACAAACACGCACTCAGCAAAGCCAATATGGATGCCGATGGACACTCGTATCCCATCAAAAACGGTGTTAAATGCCGTCTGTATGAGTCGTTCCCCTGGCTGAATATGCAAACCAACAAAACAGGCGTAGAGTTTATTGCCGCTCCCGACTGGTACTACGACTTCGAATACGAAGAGGAGTTGGAGCGCGGTTATGAGGGTCACGAGGATTTGCTGACTCCCGGATACTTCGAAACCAAACTTGCCAAAGGCGAGAGCATTATCTTCTCGTGCTCGTTTGAGGCTATGAAGTCGGGCAAAGCAATCAGCGAAATCTTTGATGCCGAAATTGCTCGTCGTACACAAAAGGTCGACTTTATGTCGATTCTCCAACACTCGGCACGTCAGTTTATCATCCGTCGCGATGGTAAAACCGAGGTTATCGCAGGCTATCCCTGGTTTGGTCGCTGGGGCCGCGACACCTTTATCGCACTGCCCGGTGTAACCCTGTCGCGTGGCGACGTTCAAAGTTGTCTTGATGTGCTGGATACCATCACCAGCGAGATGCAAGACGGCCTGTTCCCCAATATGGGTTCGGCCTACAATTCGGTTGATGCACCGCTGTGGTTCTTCCACGTGCTGCAACAATTGGAGGAGCACAAAATGACCAAAGCCGAAATCTGGGAGCGCTATGGTCAAAAGATGAAAGATATTCTGGGCGCATACAAACGTGGCGTGGGCGATTTGATTCGTGTACACGACAACGGCCTTGTGTGGGCTCAACACCCGCAATATGCAATGACTTGGATGGACGCTGTGGTTGATGGCAAACCCGTCACCGGCCGCGAGGGCTATCAAGTCGAAATCAACGCAATGTGGTACAACGCGATGTGCTACACCTTGGAGTTGGCCAAAAAGGCAAAAGACAAAGAGTTCTGCGCCGAGTGGAAAGATATGCCCGCCAAAACCAAAGCCTCGTTCATCGAGTTGTTCTGGGACGACAAACTCGGCTACCTGGCCGACTACGTAAATCTGGCCGAGAAGAGCTGGTTCATCCGCCCCAACCAAATCATCGCTTGCGCACTGCCCTACAAAATGTTGGACAACGACCAACAAATGGGCGTAATCAATATCGTGAAACAACACCTGCTGACCCCCAAAGGTCTTCGCACCCTGTCGCCCCGCAACCCGCTCTACAAAGGTCGCTACTATGGTAGCCAACCCGAGCGTGACGCAGCATACCACCAAGGTACCGTATGGGTATGGCCTTTGGAGCACTACGTAAAGGCTTGCTTCGATATGTTCGGCAAAACCTTCCTGCCCAAAGCACAAGAGATTTTGGCCGGATTTGAGGAGGATTTGACCACCTACGGCATCGGCTCGATTCCCGAGATTTACGACGGTGACCCCCCTCACACTCCTCGTGGAGCCGTTTCGCAGGCTTGGAGCGTAGGCGCTGTCTTGCGTATTGCTGAGATGATTAATAGTTATAAACGTAAAAGATCGTAGCCTATGAGAGTGTTAATGTTTGGCTGGGAATTCCCGCCCCATATTGCCGGAGGTCTCGGCACCGCTTGCTACGGACTGACACGAGGACTCGCACGAAATGATGTGAAGGTAACCTTTGTGGTTCCCCGCGCCCACGGCGACGAGGACCAACGATTCACCCATATCGTAAATGCGAGCGACATTGAGACCGATTTCTGTCGCAGAGATGAGTACACCAAAGAGATTTGGGAGAACTTGTCGTACATCAGCATCGACTCGAACATGGTACCTTATGCCACGCCCGAAGAGTATTTTGAGCGCCGCGAAGAGTGGCTCAAACAACGTGAAACCAGCGTAGTTCAAGACAGCTGGCACCAACGTTATACCTTCTCGGGTAAATATGGTGCCAACCTGATGGAAGAGGTACAACGATATGCTATGGTGGCTGCCGAGGTGGCAAAAGCCGAGGCCGGAAACTTTGACGTTATCCACGCCCACGACTGGCTCACCTACTACGCAGGTATCGCTGCCAAAAACGTATCGGGCAAACCCCTGGTAGTGCATATCCACGCTACCGACTTCGACCGCTCGGGTGCTATCAACCCCGACTCGCCCGTATATCAAATCGAGAAAGCGGGTATGTCGGCTGCCGATAAGGTAATCGCTGTAAGCAACCTGACACGCGACATCTGTATCAACAAATACGGTATCGACGCCAATAAAATTGTGACCGTTCACAACGCCGTACGTTTCGCTTCGAACACTCCCGACTATGGTGAGCGCGGTGTGAAACAAAAAATCGTAACCTTCCTGGGTCGTATCACCTTCCAAAAAGGTCCCGACTACTTTGTGGAGGCTGCTGCCAAAGTACTCAAACGTCTGCCCGATGTACACTTTGTAATGGCAGGTAACGGCGATATGTTCAACCACGTTATCCGCCGCGTTGCAAAACTCGGTATCGCCGACCGTTTCCACTTCACAGGTTTCTTGAAGGGCGACGACGTGCAAAAGATGTTTGCAATGAGCGACGTGTATGTTATGCCCTCGGTATCGGAGCCTTTCGGTATCTCGCCCTTGGAGGCTATGCGTGAGGGTGTACCCGTAATTATTTCGAAACAGAGCGGTGTAGCCGAGGTTTTGGACTACGCCGTGAAGGTGGACTACTGGGATGTAGACGCTATGGCCGACGCAATCTATGCGCTGGTACAATACCCCGCATTGGCCGGTATGTTCGGCCGAATGGGCTATGACGAGGTAACGGGTCTGAAATGGAACAACGCTGCTGCAAAGGTTAAGGATGTGTATGCGTCCGTATTGAACGAATAAAAACAAAAAAAATAGATAAAGAGTATGAAAACCGTATGTTTAAATTTCCAGGTGAGCCTGCCTATGACGTTGAAACGTTACCGTTTCTTCAGTATGGGTCTTGACCACAACTACCTGGACGACACCGCCAACAGATACGCTACTCAACGTGCTGCCCGTATGTGCTACCTGCCTATGAACGCACTGTTGATGTCGATTATCAAAGAGCAAGCAGGCAAATTCAAAGTTTCGTTCACCATCGACGGCATCACCATCGAGCAACTGCGCGCGTGGGCTCCCGAGGTTCTGGATTCGATGAAAGAGTTGGCCAAAACCGGATGCGTTGAGTTTGTGGGTACCACCTACTCGCACTCGCTGGCATCGCTGACCGACAAGAGCGAGTTTGAGAAACAAGCCAAAGCACACAAAAAAGCCATCGAGAAAGAGTTTGGCGTATCGCCTAAGGTGTTCTGCAACACCGAACTCATCTACTCGGACGGTATCGGCGAGATGACTGCCGATATGGGTTACAACACCATCCTGACCGAGGGCGCACGTCACATCCTGGGTTGGAAATCGCCCAACTATGTGTATGCAGGCGCAGTAAACCAACGTCAAAAAGTGATGTTGCGTAACTACAAACTGTCGGATGACTTGACCTTCAAATTCTCGTGCAAAGAGTGGAACGAGTGGCCTCTGACCGCCGACAAATATGCCGAGTGGATTGAGGGTAGCACCGGTGAGACTGTGAACGTTTGTGTTGATTACAGCACCTTCGGTCTGACCAACGAGGCTCCCAGCGGAATCTTTGAGTTTGTGAAGGCTCTTCCCGAGGCCATTATCGGTCGCGGTATGGAGTTCGACACCTTGGAGGGTTCGGCTACCAAACACCAACCTATCGGCGTGCTGTCGTGCCCCCACCCCATCAGCTGGGCAGACGAGGAGCGCGATGTTACCGCTTGGTTGGGTAACGAGTTGCAAAACGAGGCATTCAGCAAACTGTATGGTCTGAAAGCCAAAGTTGCCAAGGTTAATAACCCCGACTTCAACTTTGTATGGAGTTTTATGCAACAAGCCAGCAACTTTTACTATATGTCGAGCCGCTGGTTGGGTACAAGCAATGGTTCGCCCTTCGATTCGTCGTATGATGCATTCATCAACTATATGAACATCCTGAGCGACTTCGGTTTGGAGTTGGATGCACAAATTGCAGCCAAGAAACCCGCAAGCCGTAGCAAAAAAGCCGCTGCCGAGAAGTAAACCACTTTCGGATGTTTGGAAAGATACAAGGCTGTCTGCTATGCGGGCGGCCTTGTGTTTTTTATGTGTTATTTAAATAAAAAGAGTAGTCCTGTCGGATGCGACGGGACTACTCTTTTCTTGGGGGGAGGTGACCTCCTGACTACTTGTTGAGTTCGCTCAGTTGGGTAAACAGCGCATCAATGCCGGTAAACATATCACGGCGAACTTGCGCATAGTGTTTGGCAACAAGCGAAGGGTTGTGAGGCTCGGCGGGGTTGTTGACACGAGCAAACAGGTCGTTGCGAAGTTCAACAGCCTTGTTCATCACGCCTACAATCTCCTCTTTCTTGTCCGAGTGGAAGTAAATCGAAAGGTAGCAATCGGTTACGACCTCCTCAACCAGATAGTCGATATCCTTTTTAAGTCTTTTTACACTTGCCATAATCAGTTGTTTTGATTGTTATTTGTCACAAATATAGCGATAAAACCCGAATTTTCAAATTTTTTCGCAGTTTAGTGCCGCTTTACTCCAAAACCGTACCGCGGCCACTTGCAATATTTTCGGCCGAGCAGATACGCACTCGGGCAACACCGCTATCGATAGCCTTGAACGAGTTTTCGAGTTTGGGCAGCATACCGTCGGCAACAACGCCCTCGGCACGCAGGCGGGCAAAGTCCTCGCGGGTGATATGTTCGATGAGCGAACTCTCGTCATTCACGTCGCGCAGAACACCCGACTTCTCGAAGCAATAAATCAGTTCAACCTCGCCCTCGGCAGCCAAACCCGTAGCCACCGCAGCAGCAACAGTATCGGCATTGGTATTGAGCAGACCGCACTCGGGGTCAAACGTAATGGGAGCAATAACAAGGTTATAGCCCGCATCGGTCAGTGTGCGGATAAGTTCGGTATTGACCTTATAGGGGTCGCCCACAAGACCATAGTCCACGGGAGCGGGTTTGCGTCGGTGCGAGGCAATAAGGCAGCCATCAACGCCACACAAACCAATGGTATTGAGTCCTTTGCGTTGCAGGCGCGAGGTAATATCCTTATTGACACCACCTGCATAGACCATAGTCACAACGCCCAACGTATCGGCGTCGGTTACGCGTCGTCCCTCAATCATTGTGGTGGGAATTCCGAGCGATTTGGATATTTGGGTTGCAATTTTGCCACCTCCGTGAATCAAAATCTTGGCACCCTCAACGGTCACAAAGTCGCTCAAAAACGAGTCCAGCGCGGCGAGGTTATCAACCACATTGCCGCCAATCTTAAAGACCTTAATCATACGCCACTCCGACTAACCATTAATAGCACTACGGAAGGCTGCGATAAACTCCTCAACCTGCTGGCGACCGAGACACAACGGCGGCAACAGGCGCACGACATTGGTTCCTGCCGAGCCGACAAACACGTGGTGGTCGAACAGCAGGCGGCGTTTAATCTCCGAGCAGTCACTCTCGAACTCGATACCAATCATCAATCCCTCGCCACGCAGTTCCTTGATACCATCCAATTTGCGCAACTCCGCCATCAGCAGTTCGCCCATCTCGGCAGCATTGGCAACCAGCCCTTCGGCCGACATAACATCGGCTACGGCAATAGCGGCAGCACACGACAGAGGGTTACCACCGAAAGTTGTACCAAGCATACCTTTCTTAGCCTCGATATGGGGAGCGATAGCCACTGCGCCCACGGGGAAACCATTGGCGATACCTTTGGCCATAGTGTACATATCGGCCGAGAAGCCTGCGCGGTCAGTTGCATAGTAGTGGCCCGTGCGGCCGCAACCTGCCTGCACCTCGTCGGCGATATATAGTGCACCATACTCTTCGCACAAGCGTTTAGCCTCGCGGCAGAAGTCGTCCTCGGCAACGATAATTCCGCCCACGCCCTGAATCTTCTCGAAGATTACACCTGCGATATTTGCACCCTCGGCCGCAAACAGCGCACGCAGAGCTTCAACATCGTTGATAGGGGTAAACAGAACGTTGTCGGTCTTATTCACAGGAGCCTGAATTTTGGGGTTATCGGTAGCCGACACCGCAAGCGAGGTACGTCCGTGGAACGCCTTACGCAGGGCAACAATCTTGCTACGACCCGTAACAAACGAGGCCAATTTCATAGCGTTCTCGTTGGCCTCGGCACCCGAGTTACACAAGAAGAGTTGGTAGTCCTCGTGGCCCGACAGTGCGCCGAGTTTGTCGGCCAACTCCTGCTGACCGGGCAGTTTGACAGCGTTCGAATAGAAGCCGAGAGTAGCCACCTGGTCGGCAATACGCATAACATACGAGGGGTGGCTGTGACCGATTGAAATCACGGCGTGGCCACCATACATATCGAGGTATTGTTGTCCCTTATCGTCCCACACATACATACCGTTGCCCTTGACAATGGCGATGTCGTGTTGGCTGTAAACATCAAAAAGTTTCATATTCCGAATCTATTTAAAAACCCGAAGTGCACATACACCTCGGGTAAAAAGTTTTATTATTAGGTTTGTTACCCGAAACTAAAAAGCCGAAGGTTTCAAACGCAGACCTGCCGTCTGCTCCAAGCCCATCATAATATTCATATTCTGAACAGCCTGGCCGCTGGCTCCCTTCACCAAGTTGTCGATAGTAGAACTTACCAAGAGTTGGTCGCCGTGTTTAACTACATTAACCAGACATTTGTTGGTATTCACCACTTGTTTCATATCAATAGCCTTGTCGCTCACGTGGGTAAACGCTGCGTCCTTATAGAACTCTTTGTACAACTCCACGGCTTGCTCCTGAGTCATATCGGTACGGGTATAAATCGTAGCGAAGATTCCGCGAGCAAAAGCACCACGCATAGGAACAAAGTTGATTGCGCCACCAAACGAAGGTTGCAGGCGGGTAATGGTTTCGCCAATCTCGTGCAAGTGTTGGTGCGTAAAAGCCTTATAGTGGCTTAGGTTGGAGTTACGCCAACTGAAATGGGTGGTAGCCGAAGGTTTTTGGCCGGCACCTGTCGAGCCCGTGGTTGCGGTAATCTGAACATCATCGGTCAGCACACCCGCAGCCGCCAAAGGCAACATTCCGAGTTGCAGACAGGTGGCAAAGCATCCGGGGTTGGCAATATTGTTTGCGCTCTTAATCGCCTCGAAGTTCACCTCGGGCAGACCATACACAAACTCACGAGAGCCAATAGACGAGGTAGCCACCAAACGGAAATCCTGGCTCAGGTCAATAACCTTAACCGATGCAGGGATGTCGTGTGCCTCCATATATTTGCGTGCGTCGCCGTGGCCTACACACAAGAACACAACATCCACACCGTCCCAATCCGGCTCGGCAACAAATCTCATCGAGGTATCGCCAAACAGGTCGGCGTGCACGTCACTCAAAAGGTTGCCTCCGTTGCTGGTACTTTGAACAAAACGCAGTTGCGCCTCGGGGTGGTTCAACAACAATCTGATTGCCTCACCGCCGGTGTATCCGGCACCTCCTATAATCGCTGCACCAATCATTACTGCTCGTTGATTTTGTGCCAGATAACGTTTTGCAGACCGAAAATCTTGCCGAAGCCCTCAACGTCGGTGCTGCTCCAATCGCTCATAACCTCGCCATAAGCACCAAACTTGTTGCTCATCAGGTCGTGTGCGCTCTCAACACCCACGATAACATAGCGGTAGGGATAGAGGTCAACAATCACATCACCCGTAACCATACGTTGCGAAGTTTCGAGCATAGCCTCCATATCGCGCATCACGGGGTCGTAGTATTGGCCCTCGTGCAACCAGTTGCCATAGAATTGCGAGATTTGGTCTTTCCAGAAGAGTTGCCACTTGGTCAGAGTGTGTTTTTCCAACATATGGTGGGCTTTGATAATCAGAATAGGAGCGGCAGCCTCAAAACCTACACGGCCCTTGATACCGATGATGGTATCGCCAACGTGCATACCACGGCCGATAGCATAGGGAGCGGCGATGGCTTGCAGGTCTTGGATGGCTTTGATTTTGTCGTCATATTTCACGCCGTCGATAGCCGAAATCTCACCTTTCTCGAACGAGAGGGTTACACGGCGAGGCTCGGTTGCGGTCATTTGCGAAGGATATGCCTTCTCGGGCAGGGTTTCGGACGAGGTAAGGGTCTCTTTACCACCCACCGAGGTACCCCAAACGCCTTGGTTAATCGAGTACTCGGCCTTCTTGAAGTCGAAGTCTACACCGTGCGAACGCAGGTATGCAATCTCCTCCTCGCGGGTGAGTCGTTTCTCACGAATCAGGGCGATAACCTTGATGTCGGGAGCAACGATATTGAAAATCATATCGAAACGTACTTGGTCGTTACCTGCACCGGTCGAGCCGTGGCACAGATAGTCGGCACCGATTTGTTTGGCATACTCGGCAACAGCACTTGCTTGCGAGATACGCTCCGAACTAACCGAGATGGGGTAAGCGCCGTTTTTGAGCACGTTACCATAGACCATATAACGAATCGAGTCGTTATAATATTTGTGAGCGACATCCAGCACCGTATAGTCTTTCACACCAAGGGCACGGGCGCGGCGCTCGATTTCGGCCAACTCGGCCTCCGAGAAACCACCGGTGCTTGCCAATGCTGCATAAACTTCGAGGCCCATCTCTTTGGCCAGATACACGGCGCTATACGAGGTATCCAAACCTCCACTGAACGCCAAAACTACTTTTTTGCTCATAATATTTGTACTTTTTGATTAATTACAGTGAGTGGATGTCGATAGGCTCGACATTGGCCAAATCCTCCATCATATCGAACAGGAATTTGGGTTTCAAGGTTGCGGTGATGTAGTCCACCTCGGGGTCAAACAGCATTGCGGTACACAAGCAGTTGTGACGCTCCTTGCTTTCGAGAATGGGATAGTTCACACAACTCTTGCAGCCTGCCCAAAACTCATCCTCGTCGGTAAGTTGCGAGAAGGTTACGGGGTGGTAGCCGAGTTCGGTATTAATCTTCATAACGGCCAGGCCTGTGGTCAGACCGAAGAGTTTGGCGCCCTTGAATTTTTTGAGCGACAGGAAGAATGTTTTGGTCTTGATAGCCCTTGCCAATCCGAGTTTGCGGAATTTGGGATTGATAATAAGACCCGAGTTGGCGACATATTTGCCGTGGCCCCAGCACTCAATGTAACTGAAACCGGCCCAAGTGCCGTCTTTATGAATTGCGATAACGGCTTTACCGTCACGCATTTTGCCTGCAACGTACTCGGGCGAGCGTTTGGAAATACCCGTACCGCGAGCCTTGGCCGACTCGGCCATTTCGTCACAAATCTCTTTGGCATAGGGAGTGTGCTTCTCCGATGCCACCACAACTACAAAGTCGTCTATTGTCATTTCAGTTTTTGGGTTAAGATGCAACTTTTGGATGCAAAGGTATAAAAAACATCTTGGAATTATTCCCTCCTTTCAAACTTTTTTAATACCTTTGCGTTTTTAGTTGACGACTATACAAATTAGATATAAAATGAGTAACGCCAAATTCAAGGAGTACAAAGGACTCAATCTGACCCAATTGTCCGAAGAGGTGCTGAACCAATGGGATCGTGACGACACGTTCCGCAAGAGTGTTTTGCAACGCGAAGGTTCGCCCGCATTCATCTTCTATGAAGGACCTCCCTCGGCTAACGGTATGCCCGGTATTCACCATATGATGGCCCGCACCATCAAAGACATCATCTGCCGATACAAAACAGGTAAAGGTTTCCAAGTAAACCGCAAAGCAGGATGGGATACTCACGGACTGCCCGTTGAGTTGGGTGTCGAGAAAAAACTCGGCATCACCAAAGACGAAATCGGAACCAAAATATCTATCGAGGAGTACAACCGAACCTGCCGAGAGGCTGTTATGGAGTACACCGATGTGTGGGGCGATTTGACCCGCAAAATGGGATATTGGGTGAACACCGACGACGCATACATCACCTACGACAACAAATACATCGAAACTCTGTGGTGGATGCTCAAACAACTCTACGAGAAGGGACTGCTCTACAAGGGCTACACCATCCAGCCCTACTCGCCCGGCGCAGGTACGGGACTCTCGACTCACGAGTTGAACCAACCGGGTTGCTACCGCGATGTTAAGGACACCACCGCTACGGCTCTGTTCCGCATCGTAAACCCGCGTGAGGAGATGGCGGCTTGGGGTACACCCTGCTTTGCTGCGTGGACTACCACTCCGTGGACCCTGCCCTCGAACACTGCACTGTGTGTTGGCCCCAAAATCGAGTATGTGTGCGTACAAACCTACAACCCCTACAACGGCGAGAAAATCAGCGTCGTGATGGCCGAGGCTCGTGTGAATGCCTATTTCAAAGCCGAAGGTGCCGAGGCTTCGATGGAGGAGTACAAAGCCGGTGACAAGGTGGTTCCCTATCGTGTGGTGGCTCACTACACAGGTGCCGACCTGGTAGATATGCGCTATGAGCAACTTATGCCGTGGGTAAAACCCGTCGAGATGGCAGGTGTGAACGCCGCCGAGTGGGTTAATACCTATGCTAAGGCCAATCCCGACAAGTGTTTCAAAGTTCAGAAGGATAATTTTGTCGAACTTTCGGAGTGCGCTTTCCGCGTAATCCCCGGCGACTATGTTACCACCGACGACGGTACGGGTATCGTACACATTGCACCTACGTTTGGTGCCGACGACGCCAAGGTTGCCAAAGCAGCAGGTGTTCCGTCGCTGTTTATGATTAACCGCCGTGGCGAGACCCGCCCGATGGTCGATATGACAGGTAAATACTATCTGTTGGAGGAGTGCGACGACACATTCGTAAATATGTGCGTAAACCGAGAGGGTTATGGCGTGCACGAGGGCGCTTATGTCAAGAACGCCTACGACCCGCAGTTCAACCCCGGTGGTAAGTATGAAGAGAAAGCCGCTGCCAAAGCCGAGGACCTGAACATCTATCTGTGTATGGAGATGAAACAGGCCGGAACTGCACTCAAAATCGAGAAACATACCCACAACTATCCCCACTGCTGGCGTACCGACAAACCCGTGCTGTACTATCCGCTGGATTCGTGGTTCATTCGCACCACCGCTTGTCGTGAGCGTATGATGGAACTCAACGAGGGTATCTATTGGAAACCCGAATCAACCGGTTCGGGACGTTTCGGCAAGTGGCTCGAAAACCTCCAAGATTGGAACTTGTCGCGTTCGCGTTTCTGGGGTACTCCCCTGCCCATTTGGGCTACCGACGACTACTCGGAGTTGAAGTGTATCGGCTCGGTAGAGGAGTTGAAAGCCGAAATCGAAAAGGCTATTGCAGCAGGTGTAATGACCGAAAATCCCTATGCCGACTTCTGCGTGGGCGATTTCAGCAAAGAGAACTACAACAAAATTGACCTGCACCGTCCCTATGTAGACAACATTGTGTTGGTATCGAGCAAGGGCGAGCCTATGCGTCGTGAGAGCGACCTGATTGACGTGTGGTTCGACAGTGGCGCAATGCCCTATGCACAGGTTCACTTCCCGTTCGAAATGAGCAAGGAGGAGTTCCTGAAAGTATATCCCGCAGATTTCATCGCCGAGGGTGTGGACCAAACCCGTGGATGGTTCTTTACGCTGCACGCGCTGGGCACAATGCTGTTTGACTCGGTGGCATTTAAGAACATCATCTCGAATGGTTTGGTGCTCGACAAGAACGGCAACAAGATGAGTAAACGTTTGGGCAACGCCATCGACCCGTTTGAGGTTATGGACAAGTATGGTGTGGATGCCGTGCGTTGGTACATCATCTCGAACTCGCAACCGTGGGACAACCTGAAATTCGACGTAGATGGTGTTGACGAGGTACGACGCAAGTTCTTCGGCACACTCTACAACACTTATAGTTTCTTTGCGCTGTATGCCAACGTAGATGGTTTCAGTGGCACCGAGGAGGAGGTTCCTGTCGAGGAGCGCCCCGAAATTGACCGCTGGATTATCTCGCTGCTCAACACCCTGGTGGCCAACGTCACCAAGTGTCTGGACGACTACGACCCCACCCCTGCGGCTCGTATGATTCAAGAGTTTGTGGGCGAGAACCTGTCGAACTGGTACGTACGTCTGAACCGCAAGCGTTTCTGGGGAGGCGAGATGAACCGCGACAAGTTGGCCGCCTACCAAACACTCTACACCTGTCTGGAAACCGTGGCTCAACTGAGTGCGCCGTTTGCACCCTTCATCTCGGAGCAAATCTTCTGTGACCTGAACGCCGTGAGCGGTCGCCACACCGAAGAGTCGGTTCACCTGGCACTCTTCCCCGAGAGCAACGCTGCACTCATCAACAGCGACCTCGAAGAGATGATGGCTGTGGCACAACAAGTGTCGTCGATGGTATTGGCCCTGCGTCGCAAAGTGAACATCAAAGTTCGTCAGCCGCTGACCAAAATCATTATCCCGCTGTTGGACGAGCGTCTGGGCGCACACATCGAGGCTGTCAAAGGACTCATTATGGGTGAGGTCAACATCAAAGAGATTGAACTCATCAGCGACACCACAGGACTTATCACCAAGCGCATCAAACCCAACTTCAAAACTCTGGGCCCGCGCTATGGCAAGTATATGAAACAGATTGCCGCTCTGGTGGCCGAGATGGGTCAGGAGCAGATTGCCGAAATTGAGGCTTCGCAAACCTACGTATTGAACGTTGCCGGAGAGGAATTGACCTTGGAGCGTGGCGACTTCGACATCACTTCGGACGATATGCCCGGATGGTTGGTTGCCTCGGAGGGTAAACTGACCGTGGCTTTGGACATCACCGTGACCGACGAGTTGCGCAAGGAGGGTACGGCACGCGAACTCATCAACCGTATTCAAAACATCCGTAAGGATAGCGGTTTGGAGGTTACCGACCGTATTCGTCTGTCGATTCAACGCACCGACGAGGTTGCCGAGAGTGTGGAGGCATTCGGAAATCTGATTGCTTCGCAAACGCTGGCTGTGGCAATTTCGGTGGACGAGAAGGCCGAAGGAACCTTTGTGGCCGACACCGACATCAACGAAACTCCGCTTCAAATCGGTATCACCAAAGAGTAGTGATATACATTATTAAGAAAAGGTGGGCTAATGAAAAGTCCACCTTTTTTTGTGTTTTTATGCAAAATGTTTGGCTGTTTCAAAAAATATACTTAATTTTACATAACCGAACTAACTAATTAAACTACACGATTATGGCAGAAGTTGAGAAAACCAGATACAACGACGAGGAATTGGCCGAATTCAAGGCTATCATTCTCGACAAACTCGGCAAAGCACGCGAAGACTACGAACTGCTCCGAGCAACAATCACTCACTCGTCGAGTAACGACACCGAAGACACCTCGCCTACATTCAAAGTACTGGAAGAGGGTGCTACCACTCTGACCAAAGAGGAGTGCGGACGTCTGGCTCAACGACAACTCAAATTTATCCACCACCTCGAAGCAGCGCTCATCCGCATCGAGAACAAAACCTACGGTATCTGCCGCGAAACGGGTAAACTTATCCCCAAGGAGCGTCTGCGCATCGTACCCCACGCAACCCTCAGCATCGAGGCTAAAAAAGACAAATAAAGCCCGGTAAGCCGAAAAACAAGAGTAGGCCCGACTTTCAGATTCCAACACAAAAGGCTGTTCAACGCTCTGGTTGAACAGCCTTTTATTTTTGAGGTACAACGGTCTTTATTTGGCACCGCCTCCCAACGAGTGGTAGAGTTGAATCACACCCTGAATCTCGGAGTAGCGGTCCGAAATCTCGGTAAGCTCGGCTTGCAACAGGTTTTGTTGTGCAGTCAATACTTCGAGGTAATTGGTCAGACCGTGTTTCATCAGCAGTTTGGTGTTCCACACTGCGGCGCGAAGGTGCAGAATCTGTTTCTTATCGACCTCCAAGCGCTCCTTGGCCGTTTGCCACTGGATAAGGGCATTATTAACCTCGGTACCTGCATCCAACAGACTTTGACGGAAAAGCAGCAGGGCTTGCTCCTGACGGGCTTGTGCTGTACGCAGGCGGGCTTTATTCTGACCCTTGGCAAAGATAGGTTGCACCAGACCTGCCACAGCATTCAACAGCCAACTACCCGGATTAGCGATGGCGGCTCCTGCCGAGGTCCAACCCAGCGTTCCTCCGAGTGTAATTTTGGGATAGAACTCCGAGCGGGCAGCATTGGTATTATAGAAGGCTTGTGCGAGGTTCATCTCGGCCTGACGGACATCGGGACGACGTGATAGCAGTTGTGCAGGAATACCCGTATAGAGCACCTCGGGAAACTCCTGTTCGGCAAGGTTGCCACGGCGAATATCGTGGGGCGTAACACCCAGCAGTGCACACAACGAGTTTTGTTGTTGGGCAATCTGTCGGGTCAGAGTCAGCACCGAGCCTTCGACACTCAGGCGGTTGGATTTGGCTTGCAGCACCGCAGCCTCGTTGGTTTTACCTGCGCGTTTGAGCGCCTCCAAGGTACGGATATTCTCCTCCCAGTTGTCGAGTGTACGGCGGCTGATGGCGAGTTGCTCGTCCAGCATCAGCAGGGTGTAGTAGGAGTCGGCGATGGTTGCCACAAGTTGGGTTTGCACCGCTTGGCGATAGGCCTCGCTTGCCATGAGTGCCGCTTGGGCTCCACGCTTGGCATTGGTCAGTCGGCCAAAGATATCCAACTCCCAGCCAATATCAAAACCCGCCGAGTAACCTGTCGAAGTTCGCTCAAAATCGTAGTTCGACACCGAGCCATCGGCCGAAAAAGCCACCGAAGGCACATAAGCCAACTTGGAGGTTTTGAGCACAGCCTCGGCCTCAACCACTTTGAGTCGCGCAACGTTCAGGTCGGTATTATTTCGCAGTCCCGTACGAATGAGGGTTTGCAGGCGTTCGTCCGTAAACAAGTCCTCCCATTCGAGCGATGCGATTGAGGTAGAGTCATCGGGATTAGATGGAGTATAGAGTCGGTTTACGACATCTGTAACCTCGGGTCGTTGGTATTTGGTGTAGAGTCCGCAGCCACCCAACGTAAAGGCTACGGCACACATAAGCACTATCTTTTTCATACGTTACTCTTCAATTTGGCGTTTGGGCATTACCTTCTCCTCGATGTATTGGAACACGATGAACAGCACCGGAACCACAAACAACAGCGCAATGGTACCAATCAGCATACCGCCTACCGTACCCACACCGATTGAGATGTTACCATTGGCTCCAACACCCGAGGCAAACATCATAGGCAGCATACCGAACACCATTGTCAGCGAAGTCATCAGAATGGGGCGCAGACGAGCCTTGGCAGCCGACATCGCAGCAGCCGTGATACTCATACCCTGGCTACGGCGCTCCGAAGCGTACTCCGTGAGCAGAATTGCGGTTTTGGCCAACAGACCAATCAGCATCAGCAGACCGATTTGCAGATAGATATTGTTCTCCAATCCGAACATTCGGGCAAACAAGAAACTACCGGCCAGACCAAACGGCACCGATATAATAATCACAACGGGGATAAACAGGCTCTCGTAGAGTGCACACAGAATCAGATAAATGAACACAATGCACACCACAAAGATGATTGCAGTCGAGCGACCGGCCGCGGCCTCCTCACGCGACATACCGCCAAACTCGTAGCCATAGCCCGTAGGCAGCACCTCGGCAGTAACCTCGCGCACGGCTTGAATTGCCTCACCCGACGAGTAGCCATTAGCCGCAGCACCATTCACCGAGATTGCGGGGAAGAGGTTGAAACGCGACAGCGATTGCGCGCCATAGACTCTGGTGAGCGAGATATATTGGTTGATAGGCGACATCTCGCCTTTGGAGTTACGCACAAACATATTGCTCAGCGACTCGGTATCGAGGCGGTATTCGGGCGATGCCTGAACAATCACACGATAGAGTTTCGAGAAACGGTTAAGGTTTGACGAGTAACTACCGCCGATATAACCCGACAGCACACCCAGCACATTGGAGGGCGACACACCATTACGTTTGCAACGTGCAGCGTCCACTTCGAGCAGGTATTGGGGGTATTTGGTATCGAACGAGGTTGATGCGCGGGCAATTTCGGGGCGTTTGTTGAGTTCCTCAATTACCTGTTTGGTGAGCATATGCAGGTCCTCGATAGTTCCGCCCTTCTGGTCCTGGATGTGGATTTCGAAACCATTTGTTGCACCATAGCCCGGAATCATACCACGAGTAAAGGCATAGATATTGGCCGACGAGATGTCGGAAGTGCGGTTATAGAAGTCCTCTATCACCGAGTCAATGTCGTCGCCCTCGCCCGTACGCTCTTCCCACGGTTTGAGTTTCACAACAAACATACCGCACGACGAGCCCACACCACTAATCATACCGTAACCCGTAGTACGGCTCGAAGCCAACACCTGAGGCATTTCGGCCAGACGGCGGTCAATTTCGTCCATCACAGCGGTGGTTTCGTTAAGGTTGGTTCCGGGAGGGGTTTGCACGTCGATATTGAAGGTACCCATATCCTCCTTGGGCACAAGTCCCGTCTTGGTGGTCTGCATCAGGTAGTACAGGCCGCCACCAGCCACAATCAGCAGCACAACGGTAATCCATTTGTGGCGGAACAGGAACATCACACCACGTTTGTATTTACCCAACAGGCCACCGAATGCGCTCTCGAAAGCGATGTGAAACTTAGCCGAGAAACTCATCTTACCCTCGCCATGTTCGGCGTGCGGAGTCATAATGAGCGAACACAATGCGGGCGACAGTGTGAGGGCATTCAACAGCGAGATACCCACCGCCACGGCCATAGTCAGACCGAACTGTGTATAGAAAGTACCTGTTGTTCCACCCATAAAACTTACGGGGATAAACACCGCCATAAACACAAAAGTGGTAGTCACAAGTGCTGTTGAGATTCCGTGCATTGCGTCCACCGTAGCCTTATAAGGTGATTTGTAGCCCTCATCGAACTTAGCCTGCACCGCCTCGACCACCACAATAGCGTCATCTACCACGGTACCAATCACAAGCACCAGCGCAAACAACGTAATCATATTGAGCGAGAATCCCGCAACGTACATAAATGCAAAGGTACCAATGAGCGACACCACAATCGACACGGCAGGAATAAAACTCGAACGCAGACTCTGCAAGAAAACATACACCACAAGGATTACCAGCAGTATGGCCTCAAACAGGGTTTTAATTACGTTCTTGATTGATGCGTCCAAGAAGTCTTTGGTGCTCATCAAATCGACAATTTCGACACCCTTAGGCAGGTCCTTGCGAATGGCCTCAACCTCGCGGTCAATGGCTTCGATAATCTCGTTGGCATTCGAGCCCGAGGTTTGCGAAATCATACAGGTTGTACCCGGGTGGCCGTTCACTGCACCGATATAGTCGTAACTCTGTGAGCCGAGTTCAATACGCGCCACATCCTTCAAGCGCAACACTGTACCGTCGTTCTCGGCACGAATTACCAGATTTTCGTACTCCTCGACGTGTTCGTAGCGGCCACGATATTTGAGCGAGTAGCGGAAGGTGTTGTCCGACTGCGCGCCGAGCGTTCCCGTGGGAGCCTCCAAGTTCTGTTCGCCCAGCACGGTCGAAATATCCGACGGCATCAAGCCATACTTGGCCATCTTGCCGGGGTCGAGCCACACACGCAGCGAATAGTCGGCACCACGAACATCGACCTCACCAACACCCGCAATACGCGACAGACGAGGCTCGATATTGATTTTAACATAGTTACACAGGAATTGTTGGTCAAACGAGTCATCCGGACTATATACGGCCAACACCTTGATACGGCTTGTTTGGCGTTTGCGCACGTTCACACCGCTTCGGGTAACCTCGGCAGGCAGCAGGGCCTGAGCCGGAGCCAAGCGGTTTTGGACATTCACCATAGCCATATCGCCGTCGGTTCCCTGACGGAAGTAGATAGTGATGTTGGCCGAGCCGTTGTTGGTTGCGCTCGACACCATATACATCATATCCTCAACACCATTGATAGCCTCCTCCAAGGGAACAATCACACTCTTCTGCACCGTTTCGGCGCTCGCACCGGCATAACTTGCAGACACACTCACCGTCGGAGGCGCAATCTCGGGGAATTGTTCAACGGGGAGTTGCACAAGGCTGATAACTCCCAGCAGCACAATGACCACCGAAATGACACCCGCCAAAATCGGTCGGTCGATAAACGTTTTGATACCCATTCCCATAAGGCTACTCTTGTTTAGTGGTGTCGGCTACGGCCTCGGCATTTACATCCTCGGCAGTGGTAATTTCGGTACCCTCGCGAATAAGACCCGCACCCTCGGCAACAATCACATCACCCACCGAGAGGCCCTCCTCGACGATATACTCTTTACCGTTGTTTTGGCTCAGAACACGGATTTCGGTCGAAGTGGCAACGCCATCCACAACCTTATAGACAAACACGCGGTCTTGGAGTTCGTAGGTTGCTGCTTGCGGAATGACAATGCAGTTGTGACGCATTTGGGGGATTACAACAGTACCACTACCGCCGTTACGCAGCAGACGTTGGCCGTTGGGGAAGGTGGCACGAAGGCTCACGGCTCCCGTAGTTTCGCTGATAGTGCCGCTTACTGCGTTGATACGTCCTTTGTGAGGATAGATTCGACCATTGCTCATCATCAGTTCGACCTCGGGCATTTTGTTGATAGCCTCACGCAACGAGCCATACTCCATAATGAGATCCAACATCTGATTCTCGGCCATCGAGAAATAGGCGTACACTTGGCTGTCGTCCGACACTGTAACCAGCGGTTTTTCGATATTGCTACCCACCAGCGCACCCACACGATAGGGAATCATACTTGCCACACCGTTTACGGGCGAGCGCACCTCGGTGTACGATAGGTTATTCTTGGCGTTAATCTCCTCGGCGCGGCACAAAGCCAAGCGAGCCTCGGCCTCGGCCAAGTCGTTTTGGGCTGTCATAAGGTCGATTTCCGAAACCACATCCTCCTTGAAAAGGTCTTTGTTGGAGTCCAAAATAAGTTGTGCCGTCGACATTGCGGCCTCGGCACTCTTGACGTTAGCCACAGCGATTTCGTAGGCGGCTTTGTAGGGGGTTTGGTCGATGACAAACAGCACCGAGTCCTTGCGCACAAAGTCACCCTCCTCGATACGGATGTCGGTAATCATACCGCTCACCTGCGGGCGAATTTCGACGGTTTGACAGCCGTTGATTGTTGCGGCATAACCCGTTTTGAGTTCGCGGTCGGCCGAGGTGACGGTCATAATTTTGTAGGTCTTTTTTGTTTGAGTTTGTTGTGTTTGGGTGCACCCCACAGCAAGCAGAGCGCAGAGTCCAACGAGTAAAAATTTCCTCATAGTTTTATTTTTTTTCGATTTTTCAGCAGGAATTTACCCACAAAATTAACATTTTTCCACAGAAAATGAAAGAAAACACCTTATTCACTCCTTTTTTTTGCCGTTTTTATCCCAAATCACTCACTTAGTGTTATATTTGTACGTGGACGTTCGTATTACATGCAAAACACCCACGACAGATGACATCCGAAACCTTCAATACTATATTCCTCGGTTGCAAGGACCGCGCAATGCGTTTTGCATGGAGCATCACAGGCAACCGACAAGATGCCGAAGATATAGTGCAGGATGTCTACGAGAAGTTGTGGCGACGACGTTTGCTTATTCGTGATACGGGGCTTCCGTCGCTTATCATGACCTCGGTGCGGAACGCTGCCATCGACCGTACAAGACGATTGAAACCCATGCCACTCGAAGGCTCTCAGGAGTCCTCGGCACAGAACCCCGACACCGCCCTGCTCGACCAATTGTACCGAGCCATAAGCCTGCTACCCGAGGCACAACGCAACGCGGTAACATTGCACGACATCGAGGGTATGGAGATTGACGAGATAGCCGCCCTAACCGGCGTTAGCACGGCATCAGTCAGAATGGCACTGTCACGTGGACGCAACACTTTACGTAATAAATTAACAAAAATCATAAACTATGGAGTCGAAGAGCAAAAATAACGAAAAGGACGAATACCTGCGCCTTACACGCCTTGCATCTACCCAAAAGATGCAACTTCGCACACACCACCCCGCCCCATTTCGAGTCGTTGCATACTCGCTGGCTGCGGCCGTCGTTGTTGCCATCGTTGCTCTCGGAATCACTCTCCAAATGCAAAGTAAGCCCACCGTCTACGCAGTGTGCAACGGCAAGGCTATCACTGACTTGGAAGAGGCCCAACAACAAGCCCAAGAGTCACTGTCGCTACTCTCCGAAACCTTTGCCGACCTCAATACACAACATTAATACAGCATTAATCATGAAACGAATCTCCACCATTATCATCTTTACCCTGGCAGCACTCTCGACGTGGAATGTTTCGGGACAAAACAGCATAAAGAGCGAACGAGGTAACCTAACCATCTGCGTTGCTGGTGTCGACCTAACCATATTCGAACGCTACGGTGGAGTTCCGCCACACGTACACACCTTTTCGGGACTTGCCAAATATCGCACCCACCAAGCATTGTTCGAACTCGGATTCAACCTTCCCACGCAACTCTCCTACGGAGCTTATCCCGAGGACATCGAGCCGTGGTTCCGCCTGCGTAACAACAAATCGGTACAAGTTACCTTCAACTTACTCAACGTCGGCACACGCCTGGTTCAAAGTGGAGCCGTGGGTTTGTCTGCCTCACTGGGTATTTCGTGGAACGACTATGTATTCGAGGACCCCACAAGGGTACAACGCACCGGACAACTCCTCACGGCAGAACCCATCAAAAGTTCCAAATGGGTCAAGACCAAAATCAACACATTCTCGTTACACCTGCCCGTCCTACTGGAATTTGGTCAGCGCAAAGGGTTCTTTGGTGCTGTGGGCGTTTACGGCGACCTGCTTGTGGCCTCGCACTCCAAAATCAAACACGGCAAAAAACGAGATAACGAAAAGCACTACAATCTTCCTACTGCCCTACCTCAAGCCGGAGTGACTGCACGTGTTGGCTACCAACGCATCTACTTGTTCGGCAACTACTCGCTCACTCGTCTGTTCCAAAACGACCGAGGCCCCGAAACCAACATTTTGACCATTGGCCTGGGCTTGGGTTTCTAACTCACACCTAAACACTCTAAAACCGAAAACACTATGAAACGACTATTCATCACCCTACTCACACTATCGAGCACACTGTGCAACGTGTGGGGGCACACCCCTGTCGGTCATAGTGCCTACATTGAGGAGGTTGTAAATTCGCACAGACCGCACAACGCCACCTTTGACGACAGCCAACTCAACGACCTATACGGACCTATCACACCATTTATAGGGTTTTGGTGGAGCTACCTATATCCCGACCCGAAGGAGAACACATGCGGCATCCACGTAGACTGCTTCTCCAAAGAGGCACTTGCAAAGTTTACGCTTTCGAAAAGCCTACTCAAAAAGATTGACGGCATACGCATCGTCAGTGTTGCGCACGCCAACCACACGGGAAAGAGCAAATGCTCCAAAGAAGTATACAACTTACTGATTACTCGCATCAAAGCCATGGTTGAGCAAATCGAAGAGGAGGCCAAAATCTGCAACCCCGCAATCGTCACCAAACTCAAAGGCTATGTACACTCCGAAGAGTACAATCTTGCCATATACTACGCCCCCAGGAGAAATCGCTCCATCAAAAATATGCGCGACCAACTCATCATCGTGCGCTACAGCGACCTTCCAAACGAACACGCCTTTGTTGTTGAGATTATCGGTAGTTTCAACGAAGATGACTTATTTTTCGACCTCGACATAAACAACTTCACAACCAAGTAGCGACACACAAAAAACAGAAGGGCGATTGCTTTTAACGCGAAAAAGCGTATCTTTGTACTCGTATGTTGACAAAAGCCGAAATACAACTCTATCGCTAGCTGGGCGACAAACGCGAACGCGACACTCACGGACTATTCGTTGCCGAGGGTGCCAAACTTGTGGGCGAAATCACACATTCGACACTCAATGTAGTGCGACTGCTGACCACGCGCGACTTCCCCGGAGCCGAGCTAATTTCGACCAAAGAGATGGAGCGTGGAAGTCAACTCTAATCGCCAACTGACACCTTTGCCGTGGTCGAAAAACCACATTACGACATCCGTTCGGCGCGTCCCCAAAGCGAGTTGGTTTTGGCTCTTGACGGGGTACAGAATCCGGGTAATATGGGAACTATCATTCGTTTGGCTGACTGGTTCGGTATCAGCGACATAGTATGTTCGGCGGATTCAGCCGACTGCTTCAATCCCAAAGTCGTACAGGCCACAATGGGAGCCATTCTCAGAGTGCGCGTTCACTACACCGATTTGGCAAAATATGTAGAGTCGTTACCCACGGGTACGCCCGTGTATGGCACGTTCCTCGAAGGCGAAAACCTCTACGACACAACACTGCAAAATCGCGGACTTGTGGTTATGGGCAGTGAGGGTCGCGGAGTATCTGAGGCCGTAGCCAAAGCCGTCACCAACAAACTCTACATTCCGCCCTACCCTGCCGACAACTGCAACACCGAATCGCTCAATGTGGCTATCGCAACTGCAATTATCTGCGCAGAATTCCGCAGGGCGAAATAAAGTGTTGGACCCTCCCCTAAATCCCCTCCTTGGAGGGGACTTTTGTCGCTGCGCTCCGAAGCCTACCCTGCCGACAACTGCAACACCGAATCGCTCAATGTGGCTATCGCAACTGCAATTATCTGCGCAGAGTTTCGCCGCCGAAAATAGAAATTACCACACAATAAAAAGTGGCACAATACGCCTCAAAACGACCTCCCAAAATTTGGCAGGTCGTTTTTTTATGCTTAATTTTGGGGGAACAAACCTAAAAAACCTCAAAATACTACCACAATATGGACAGAAGAGAATTTCTGAAAGCATTTGCGGCGACAACCGCATTCTCGGTACTCAATCCGCTCGAAGCCGTTTCGGGCGAACGCAAAGAGGACAAAAACCGCCCCTTGAAAGTTGGTTTCATCGGCACCGGTGCGCGAGGCACAGCCGTTATCACCGCTATGAGCCGCAACAACAATGTCGAAATTTATGCGCTGGCAGACCTTTTCCGCGACCGCATCGACGGCGTTCTGCCACACCTCAACAAACTCAACAAAGCCAAAGGGTTGGGTCCCGTAGCCGAGGAGAATATCTACGTCGGCGGCAAGGCCTACAAACAGTTGCTCAAAGACAAAGATGTTGATTTGGTTATCATCTCGACACCCGCATACGCCCACCCCGAAATCTTTGAGGCGGCAGTCAAGGCTCGCAAGCACGTCTATTGCGAAAAGCCCTCGGCACCGGACGTTTACGGCACACTCCAAATGAGAGATTGCGCACGCAAAGCCAAAGGTTTGTCGTTGGTTATGGGATTCCAAGTGCGTCACGCATCGGCCTACGACGAGATGATTCGCCGTATTCACGCAGGCGACATCGGCGAGGTGGTGACCGCACAACTCTACTACAACAGCAGTGGCGGTAGTGGCAAGGCTCCCGCAGTGGAGGACGATGAGTTCCGCATTCGTCACCACTTCCAATATCTGGCTATGTCGGGCGGTATCCTCAACGACCAGGGTATTCACATTCTGGACATCTGCAACACAGTACTCAAAGCCACTCCCGAGTACGCTATCGCGTTGGGTAACGACAAGGGCAAGCGTTATGAGTTTGGCGACACGCTGACCAACTACCACTGTGTGTATGGCTATCCGAACGATGTCAATGTGTCGATTCAGTCGTTGCAGATTGGCGATAAATTTGGCGATGTGTGCGCCCGTTTCTTTGGCACCAAGGGTATGGCCGAGGCCCACTACACGGGAGGTGTGTTCATCACAGGCCCCAACAAGTGGGATTCGAACAACAACAATGCACTGTCGGATGCCAGCAAAAACAAGACCGTGAACTTTATCGAAAGTATCACCAGCGGCAACTACATCAACGAGATTGAAGACGCTTGCAACTCAACCCTCACGGCTATGCTCGGACGCGAAGCCGCTCTCAAAGATGGCCGCATAACCTGGGACGAGATGTTGCGCGAGAAACAACGTTATGGCGACCAACCCGACTTGTCGAAATTTTAAATACTGTCTTAAACTCAGAACGAATTGTATATGAAACAGATATTCCGAATGATACTTTGCGCGGTGGCTGTATTGAGCCTTTCGAGCGCAATGGCACAAGAGGTTCACGTCGGACTTTTGGGCGGCGTGGGCAATGACCCCGAAGCAACATTCAAAAAACTGCACGACTCGGGATTCAAATATTGCCAAATCGGTTACGGCCTCAACTGGGGCGAGGATATGGCAAAGACGCTCAAACAGTTGTCGAAAAAGTATGATGTCAAAATCAGCACTATGATGTATTGTACCCCCGGCGGACGTTGGAACTTCCTGGAAGGCCCCACAACCATCGGACTTGTGCCGCCCGTCAATCGCATCAAGTATATGGACACCTACAAAAAGGCGGTTGATTTCTGCGCAATGGCCGATATTCCTGCAATGCACTCCCACTTCGGATTTATCCCCGAGGAGCCCAACTGCGAGTTGTATGCAAGTTTCATCGAGTGTATGCGCGAACTCTGCCAATATGCCAAAGACAAGGGCGTGATGGTGTTCTGCGAGACGGGGCAGGAGACTGCCACCACGCTGATTCGCGCCATTCACGACATCGGTACGGGCAATATCTTTGTGAACTGCGACGTGGCAAATATGGTGCTCTACGGCAAGGGCAACCCCGTGGATGCAGTACGTCAGTTCGGCCCGCTGCTCAAAGAGTTGCACGCCAAAGACGGCAAGTATTCCACCAATCCCTACTACTTGGGACGCGAAACCAAGATTCCTCAGGGTGATGTAAACTTCCCCGAGTTGGTAAAAGCACTCAAAGAGATTGGTTTCAAGGGCGTTATGACTATCGAATGCGAACTTCGTGGCGACAACTCGGAGTATGTGCTGAACACCAAGAAATACCTCGAAGGACTCATCGAGCAGACCTACGGCAAATAGCCTACACACGCTCACAAAGCCTCAAAAGCAGTCGAAACACACGTTGTTCGGCTGCTTTTTTGTATATTTTTTAGTGGTAATCCAAAATAATATTGTATCTTTGGGGTTTGATAGTAATGATTAGACACTATGTACAATAACATAAAAATCGGCAGAACACAGGGTGACACCGCAGGCATCGGCCTGGAATGTGCACTCAAAGCACTTGCCGACCCCCGAATGCTCGAAATCTTCACACCCGTGCTATACGCCTCGGCTTCGGCCGTGGAGCACTACCGCACGCTGGTGGAGGATGCCGAGAGTATGAACATCCGCAAGGTTTCGAATGCAGACCGCGCACAAGATGGACAGATTAACCTGGTGGTAGTTGGCGACAACACCCCCGTAACTCCCGGCCACGGTACCCCGGAGTCGGGCAAGGCAGCAATTGCAGCCCTGCGACGCGCTGTGGAGGATGCCAAGCAAGGTGCATTGGACGGTATTGTGACAATGCCCATCTGCAAGGAGAACACCAAAAGCGAAGAGTTCCCCTATGCAGGGCACACGGGATACTTTGGCGACGAGTTTGAGGGTGTGCCCACAATGATGATGATTAGCGACGCTATGAGGGTAGCGCTCCAAACAACCCATATTCCGCTCGACCAAGTAAGAGGCAATCTCTCAATCGAGGGTATCACCACCAAGTTGGCAGAGTTGAAAGCGTCGTTGATTCGTGATTTCGGAATCGTTGAGCCGCGCATTGCAGTTATGTCGCTCAATCCCCATTCGGGCGAGGGCGGTGTGCTGGGTAGCGAGGAGATTCAGATTATAACACCCGCTATTCAGGCTGCGGCCGAGCAGAAAATTTATGCGTTCGGACCCTTTGCGGCCGACGGATTGTTCCTGTCGGGCGGATTTGCCAAATACGACGCACTGTTGGCAATGTATCACGACCAAGGGCTCACACCCTTCAAGGCTCTGACCCCCGACGGAGTGAACTACACCGCAGGACTCGACATCGTACGCACAAGCCCCGACCACGGAACAGCCTACGACATCGCAGGCAAAGGAGTGGCCGACCCGCAAGCCACACGCAACGCAATATATGCCGCGTTGGACATCATTCGTTGCAGGGAACGTCACAACGAGATGAATGCCAATCCGCTGCCCCACTACGAACGCGAAAAGGGTCGCGACGTATCAATCAGCGAATTGAAGTTGCCCGAACAACACGACTAACAGAACAGAAACAACGTCCGAGGTAGTTCCTCGTTGTAGCAAGGGACACTCGGACAAAACCCAAATATTAACTAACTAAACAAAAAATGATTAACGTAACATTTCCTGACGGCAGCGCTCGTAAGTTTGCAAAAGGAACCACCGCAATGCAAATTGCGGAGAGCATCAGTCCCCGTTTGGCAGCAGAGGTGCTGACTGCCACCGTCAATGGCAAGGTAACAGACCTTATCACTCCCATCAACGAAGACTGCCAACTCAAACTCCACAAATGGGAAGACCCCGAAGCCAAAATGACCTTCTGGCACACCTCGTCGCACTTGTTGGCCGAGGCTCTGGAAGCCCTCTATCCCGGTATCAAATTCGGTATCGGTCCGGCTATCGAAAGCGGTTTTTACTATGACGTAGATTCACCCACCCCCATCACCGAAGGCGACCTGCCCGCAATCGAGGCAAAAATGAGTGAACTTGCTCGCAACAAAGAACCTATGGTTCGCCGCGAAATCAGCAAGGACGAGGCTATGAAAACCTTCACCGAAAAGGGTGACCAATATAAGACCGAACTTATCGGTGCTTTGGAGGACGGAACCATCACATTCTACACCAATGGCGCATTCACCGACCTGTGCCGCGGCCCGCACTTGCCCAACACTGGACTTATCAAGGCTGTGAAACTTACCTCGGTAGCAGGTGCCTACTGGCGCGGCGACGAGCACAACAAAATGCTCACCCGTATCTATGGTGTATCATTCCCCAAGAAGAGTATGCTCGACGAGCACCTGGCAATGTTGGAGGAGGCCAAGAAACGTGACCACCGCAAATTGGGTAAGGAACTCGAACTATTCGCATTCTCGCAACGCGTAGGTCAAGGTCTGCCCTTGTGGTTGCCCAAAGGTACCGCACTGCGCGACCGTTTGGAGCAATTCCTGCGTGCCGTACAAAAGAAACACGGCTATGAGCAAGTTATCACCCCGCACATCGGTAACAAAGACCTGTATGTGACTTCGGGCCACTACGCAAAGTATGGCAAGGACTCGTTCCAACCCATCCACACTCCGTATGAGGGCGAGGAGTACCTGCTCAAACCTATGAACTGCCCCCACCACTGCGAAATCTATCGCACCAAACCCCGTTCGTACAAAGACCTGCCTCTGCGTTTTGCGGAGTTCGGTACTGTGTATCGTTACGAGCAGAGTGGTGAGTTGCACGGTTTGACCCGTGTACGCGGATTTACCCAAGACGATGCCCACTTGTTTGTTCGTCCCGACCAACTGTTGGAGGAGTTCAACAAGGTTATCGACATCGTGCTGTACATCTTCAAGACCCTGAAATTCGACGACTTCACCGCACAAGTTTCGCTGCGCGATCCCAACAACAAGAGCAAATACATCGGCTCGGATAAGAACTGGGAGAAGGCTGAGGCTGCAATCATCGAGGCCGCCAAGACCAAAGGACTCAAAACCGTTGTGGAGTATGGCGAGGCTGCATTCTATGGCCCGAAACTCGACTTTATGGTTAAGGATGCTATCGGTCGTAAATGGCAGTTGGGTACCATTCAAGTGGACTACAACCTGCCTGAGCGTTTCGACCTGACCTACACCGGAGCCGACGACAAACCCCACCGCCCCATTATGATTCACCGTGCACCGTTCGGTTCGATGGAACGTTTTGTGGCTGTGCTGTTGGAGCACACCGGCGGTAAATTCCCGTTGTGGCTGACTCCCGACCAAGCAGTGGTGTTGCCCATCAGCGAGAAATACAACGAGTATGCTCACAAAGTGGCCGACTATCTGTGTGCAGGTGATGTGCGCGCAAGCGTGGATGACCGCAACGAGAAAATCGGTCGTAAGATTCGTGACAATGAGCTCAAACGTATCCCCTACCTGGTTATCGTAGGCGAAAAAGAGGAGGCAAGCCAAACCGTTTCGTATCGTGTACAAGGTGAGGGCGACAAAGGCTCGCTCACAGCCGAAGAGTTCAAAAACATCATCCTCAACAAAGTTAAAGAGGAGATTGGAGCGTAACAACGAGGCGCGCTGTGGTGTGTGTACGCCACACACCACAGACACCCCTCACAATTTATACATTAATTTAATTTAGGAGGACAAAGTTATAGGACCTAAACCTTTTACCGGCGCACCCAACCGCCCGGCAGGCGCGCCGCAACAACGCGGACGTGTAGTTAAAGAACAACCTAATCGCATCAACAACCAAATCACCGCCCCGATGGTTCGTGTGGTGGGTGACAACATTGAGGGTGCAGCGGTTATGTCCATCAAAGAGGCTATCCGTATGGCCGACGAAATGGAGTTGGACCTCATTGAGATTTCGCCCAACGCCGAGCCGCCCGTATGTCGCATCGCCGACTACCAAAAGTATCTGTACCAACAGAAAAAGAAAGCCAAAGAGATTAAGGCCAAAGCCGTGAAGATGGTTGTGAAAGAGATTCGTTTCGGCCCCCAAACCGACGACCACGACTACAACTTCAAACTGCGTCACGCTGAAAACTTCATCAAGGAGGGCGCCAAAGTCAAGGCTTATGTGTTCTTCCGTGGCCGTAGCATTACATTCAAGGAGCAGGGCGAAATCCTGTTGCTGCGTTTTGCCACCGACCTCGAAGAGATTGCAAAAGTCGAGATGATGCCCAAGTTGGAAGGCAAAAAGATGAATATGATTCTGGCTCCCAAGTCCAAAAAGTAGGACACGAAGCCACGAACTTAACGGTTAGTCGATTGTGACCAACCCCAAAATCCATTTGACAGGTGTGCTGCGGCACACCTGTCGGGTGGGTCTTTGTTTATATTCGACATCCATCGCAAGGTGGAGGTCAAAGAGTGCATCGAAAATCTATGCAAGAGATTAATATTGAGGAGTTCAACTACGAACTGCCCGACCACCGAATCGCAAAATACCCCGTCGAGCAACGCGACCATTCGAAACTGCTGATTAGGGATGCCGAGGGAAACATCTCGCACACGGTGTTCTGCCGTATGGCGGAGGTGTTGCCCAAGGAGTCGTTGCTGGTATTCAACAACACGCGAGTGGTGCGCGCGCGAGTGATTATGCACAAACCCACGGGAGCACGGGTCGAGGTGTTGTGTTTGGAGCCGTGTGAACCTGCCGACTACGAGAGAGCCTTCACCGCTGTGGGCGAGTGTAAGTGGCACTGCATTGTGGGAGGTCTTAAAAAGTGGAAGGAGGGACCTGTACAGATTCCTTTTGACTACGAGGGAGAGCACTACACGTTGCAGGCGTGGCGAGATGAACAGACCGATGGTAGCGAGCAGATTGTGCGCTTTGCGTGGGATGCTCCGATGACCTTTGGTCAGTTGTTGGAGTTATTGGGACGTATGCCTATCCCACCCTACCTAAACCGCGACACCCAAGAGGTGGACTACACACGATACCAAACCGTGTATTCGAAATTCGAAGGGTCGGTTGCCGCACCTACGGCGGGATTGCACTTCACGGATGAACTTATCGGCAAGTTGCGTAGTGAGGGTGTTGAAACCGAGGAAGTTACGCTTCACGTTGGTGCAGGTACATTCCTGCCCGTCAAGGAGAAAGATGCAACACGACACCCTATGCATACCGAGCACTTCGAGATTCGTTTGGATACCGTTCGGAAATTGATTCGCAAACACGGCGATGTGACGGCGGTGGGCACCACTTCGGTGCGCACATTGGAGTCGCTTTCGGCGTTGGGTTGGCGAATTATCAGTCAGGGCGAGCCCGGTGTTGAGAGGGTTATCGGACAATGGGAGTTGTACGACATTCCCGAAGAGCGAAGCGGTGTAGAGTTGTTGCAAGCGCTGGCCGATTATATGACAACTCACGGCACGGACAGGCTCAAAGCCGCGACACAGATTATGATTGTACCGGGATTCAAGTTTAGAGTTGTAAGTCGCATTATAACCAATTTCCACCAGCCCAAGAGTACATTACTGTTGCTCATCAGCGCCTTTATCGGCGACGAGTGGCACAAGGTGTATCGTTATGCGATGGACAACGAGTTCCGTTTCCTGAGTTATGGCGACAGCAGTCTGTTGTTCCCTGCCAAGAAGTAGATTTTGGAAGTAACCGAAAAAAAATATACCTTTGTGATATAAGGACAATCACCAAACTCGACACAACCAACAATGACTCTGAAATTCAGCAAATACGAGGGCGCAGGCAACGATTTTGTGCTGCTGGATATCCGCCAGACGGATTTTGTACCCTCGGCGGAGTTTATCAGAGCCGTGTGCGACCGCCACAAGGGTGTGGGAGGAGATGGTTTGATGACTCTGGGCAAGGCTACCCTACCCGAAGCCTTGTTCCGTATGCGATACTACAATGCCGACGGCGGCGAGGGAACAATGTGCGGCAACGGAGGACGATGCATCACAATGTTTGCCCACAATCTGGGTATTGGTGGCGAGTGCAAAACCTTTGAGGGTATTGACGGAGTACACACCACCAAAGTTCTCAGCGCAGAGGGTGATTGCGGAGTGGTTGAGTTGGGCATCATCGACGTCGAAAAGGTGGAGATGGTGGATGGCGACTACTTGTTGTATGACGGCTCGTATCACATTGTCCGAATGGTGGATGATGTGGCAGGTTACGACGTTGACGGCATAGGACGCCAAATTCGATACAACCACAAGTTCGACTATATTCACGGTGTGAATGTAAACTTTGTGGAGATTGTGGCCGACGGAGAGTTCCGAATCCGCACCTATGAGCGAGGTGTCGAAAACGAAACCTTGGCGTGCGGCACAGGAGCCACGGCAAGCGCCATTGCAACACGACTACACACCCGCAGCAACGCTACGGAGTGGAAAGCACAAGCCCGAGGAGGATGTCTGAACGTGAAGTTCGACGTGAATGAGGGCAAATTTCAAAACATCCGACTCACAGGTCCTGCACGCAGGGTCTTTGACGGAGAATTGAACACCGAAAATTTCAGATAACACGCAATATGGAGAGATTTACCATAGCAAACCAATGTGTGACGCTGGTGAGCGACACCGGTCGAGGCGACAAAACAGTTGTGTTGCTACACGGCTACTTGGAGTCACTCAACGTGTGGGACGAACTAACCGACCTTATCAAAAAACAGGTTCGCGTAATCGCTCTTGACCTGCCCGGACACGGAGTATCGGAGGTCGTGGGCGAGGTACACACGATGGATTTCCTGGCCGATGTTGTGGCCGATGTGCTACGTCAGCAGGAGGTTGAACGCGCCACGATTGTAGGTCACTCAATGGGTGGCTATGTGGCTGTGGCGATGTTGGAACGACATCCCGAAATGGTCGAAGGTATTGTGATGATGCACTCGACACCCTACGCCGACTCCGAGGAGAAACGCACCAACCGCGAACGCGAAATCAAACTTATACAGTCGGGCAAAAAAGACACGCTGGCCGCACTGACACCCCAACAAGGGTTTGCTTCGGACAACGTAAAGTATTTCCGAGCCGACATTGAGGGTTTGGCCGAGCAGATTTATCTGACCGACGATGAAGGCATCTGCGCCCTGTTGCGCGGAATGATGGAGCGCCCCGACCGCAGCAAAGTTCTCAGCCAAAGCAAGTGCCCCAAACTGCTCGTTTACGGCGCCAAGGACAACTACATCAGCCGAGAGGTAGCCGAACGTGTAATCGCCGAGAATCCCGATGCCCAAGTGGTATGGCTCGAAAATTCGGGTCATATGGGATTTATCGAACAAGAGGACGATGCGGCACAAGCATTGATTGATTTTGTAACAAATATTTAATCACAACACAATAATGGAAAAGAAAATCGGATTGGCTTGCGACCACGCAGGCTACGACATGAAAGAGTTTATCGCCGGCTATCTGGATGCCAAAGGTTATGATGTACACGACTTCGGATGCGACTCGCCCGAAAGTTGCGACTACCCCGATATGGCACACGCACTGGCCGAAAGTATCGAAAAAGGCGAAGTTCCTATGGGTATCGCAATGTGCGGCTCGGGTAACGGTATCAGCATGAGCCTCAACAAACACGCTGCTGTGCGTGCTGCTTTGTGCTGGAACGTTGAGTTGGCCGAGTTGGCTCGTCAGCACAACAATGCCAACGTATTGTCGCTGCCCGCACGTTTCATCGACAACTCGGAGGCTATCGCAATGGTTGATGCATTCCTGGCCACCAAGTTCGACGAGAGTGCCGAGCGTCACGTTCGCCGCGTAAACAAGATTGCCATCAGCAAATAAGCAAGGCAACATTCCAACCCAAAGGCTGTATGACGTTTGTCATACAGCCTTTTATAATACAACACCCCGCATAACCGATGGTTATGCGGGGTGTTTGGTGAAGTGTTGGTATCGAGAATATTAGTCCTCGACAAAGTGTTCGAGCGACTTCATAATGTTGCGCGACTGCAACACCATAGTCTTGGTCTCATTCAGGATATTGAAGAACAGAATACTTGCCGAGGTGGACATATGCTCAACACGCATACGGCGCAGTTGGCTCTTCATAATATCATCAATCTTATCGAACAGGCGGTCACGTTTTTCGAGGATAGTGCTCATATCGCTGAAATCGCGGCTACGAAGCATAATATTGATACTCGAAAAAATCTCCTCTACCGAGTCATTAACCTCCTTCAAATCCACGATTTGCTCTTTGGTAAAACCGGTGTGGTTGTTGTCGATGTGGTCGAACGCAGGGCGGGTGATGTGAATCAGAGCCTTGGTGGTCTCCGACATATAGTCCACAACCTGAACATAGAACGGAGCGGTGATGATGTCTTGTTGTTCGAGTTTTTTCATCATACCCAGCAGAGCATACTTCTGCTCGCGGGCAGCAAAGAACAGGTCATTGGACTCCTTAACCATATCACGCAGCACTTTACGGTTCTCCTTGAACACCGCCACGATTGTACGGCCATAGATGTGGGTTACGCTCTCCATATCGACGCACACGTTCTCGATATAGCCAATCAAGGCCTCTTGTGCATTTTGGTTTTTGTCGGTAATGTCAATATTTTTCTTGCTATCGGACTTCTCCTCTTTTTTCTCATCCTTAGCAAAGAAGTTACCCTTAATCACGAGGAACAGGCCCAACAGCGACAGTCCAACAGCGGCAATCCATCCGCCCCAAGCCAACAGCATAGTAACAAGCATCGAAATGGCGAAACCTGCCAAAGCGGTGATAAACCAACCTGTAATCACGGTCATCACACCCGTCACACGATAAACGGCACTCTCACGGCCCCACGCACGGTCGGCCAATGCCGAAGCCATCGACACCATAAACACAACGTAGGTGGTCGAAAGGGGCAGTTTCAGAGTAGTACCTACGGCAATCAGCAACGATGCGCAGGTGAGGTTTACGGTTGCACGGATACGGTCATAAACCAAGTCCCCACGTTCGTCAGCGGGAAGCGGAATAAAGCGTTTCTCGATAGCAATCTTTACACGGCGAGGAGTTACTCGCTCATAAAAATTGTTAATTGCAACGGCTCCGCGAACGATTGCACGCGAAACAAAGTTCGAATCGAAGTTACCCGTCGAGTTCTCGTCTTGACCTGCCAGCGACTGCTCGGTTTGGATAACCTTTTTGGTCTTATTAGAGAAGAACAATGTCAGAATCATCACCAAGCCTGCTCCCAACATAATAAAGAAGTTGGCAGCCACGGGAGTTTTGAGTCCCTCCATAGTGATGTCGATTGCGCCACCTGCATTTTTGGCAATTCCGAAGGCATCGAATGCAGCATAAGGAGCACCAATGAAGTTCACAAGGTCATTACCCGCAAAGGCCAAAGCCAACGAGAACGTTCCTGCCAGAATGGTGACTTTGAGGATGTCGACCTTGCAGAGTTGCAATAGCAACAGCACAATCGAACTGATAGCCCACATTGCCAGCAGAGCCAAGCCTACGTTGGAGTTCACCCAATCAACCAATTCGACGGGAATCAAACCAGACGATTTCAGACCCTTAAACAGTGCGAAGTAGAGAATACCTGCCAACGATACGCCACACCACAGCCAGCCGATTTTGCCAAACAACGTTTGGTAGCGGAACGAGAACAGCATACGTGACAGATACATATAGATACCGCCAACGACAAATGCAATCACAACCGACAGCAAGATACCCGACACAATGGCCAGAGCCTTACCCGAGTTGATGAACTGGCACATATTAGCCATTGTCAGCGTATCCGACTCTTTAATTTTGAAGATAGCCAGCGCCATAGCCGAACCCAACAAACCGAACACCATAGATACGGTGGTCGATGTGGGCAGACCCAGCGAGTTGAACATGTCGAGCAGGATGACGTTACCGAGCATCATACCCAGGAACAAGAACATAATCTCGTGGAACGTAAACATCTCGGGATGGAACACGCCACTACGGGCCACCTCCATCATACCGCTCGATGTGATTACACCAACTAGGATGCCGACCGAAGCCACAATAAGGATATTGCGGAATGATGCGACTTTCGAACCGATTGCCGAGTTCAGGAAGTTCACGGCGTCATTCGAAACTCCCACAACGATGCCGAGCACAGCCAAGATTGCCAGCACGACAAGGATAAATGTGTAAAGTAAAGACATAATGTATTTTTTATTTGTTTGTTTCGTGTGCTTTTCCGATTAGTTGTCAGTCGTTTGGGCTCCCAAGCAACTTCTTCGGATGGTACAAAGCAACTAAAACGATATTACAAAGGTGTTACATTATGGTTAAATCTTCACGCAGAGGTGTTATTTTGCCTCGCCACGGGCAAGTGAGAAGGTAAATTGAAGACCGCCCTCGCGACGGTTGCACACATCGATTTCGCCACCGTGGAACAGCACTGCATTCTTGACAATAGCCAAACCAAGGCCCGTGCCACCCTCCTTACGCGAACGGCCCTTATCGACACGATAGAAGCGTTCGAAGAGGTGATTGAGGTGGTGGTCATCGACACCGATACCATTATCGGCCACACGGAAGGTGTAGTGCGTTGCTGTGGTATCGATAAGCGATATATATATGTCGCGGCCGCCCGAATAGGCGATAGAGTTCTCGGTAAGGTTGCGGAAAACCGAGGTCAGTAGCGAGGTATTTCCCACAATAGGAAGACTTTCGGGCATTGACACATTGACCCTCATTCGGCGTTCGACCGGCAACAATGCGATGTCGGCGGCAATATCATCCACCACGCGACGCAAATCGACCTCCTCACGTGAGTACATCGAACTTGCCTCGTCCATACGGGTGATGGTCGATACGTCACGCAACAACACACGAAGGCGTTCGCACTGGGCATAACTCTTTTGGATAAACTCCGTACGGATAGTCTCGTCCATATCTGGGTTAGCCAAAATGGTTTCGAGGTAGCCACGGATAGAACTTACGGGAGTTTTGAGTTCGTGATTGATATTGTTGGTGAGTTGTCGTTTGATACGGATTTTCTCCTGTTCCTGGTGGAGAGCCATTGCGTGCTCTTGTTCGAGGTCCTCGGTTGTACGGCGCAGGGTAAGATATAGGTTGACGATATGTTTGGAGATTTCGCCCAACTCGTCGTCGGCAAACGACGGCAACTCCTCCATCTCGCGGCCACGGTCGGCATCGCGCACAAAGCGACGCAGTTGGCGAAGGTTGCGATTCAGGCGGCGCACCAACACACCAACCGTAATCAGCACCCCAAGCAACAACACTATAAGGCCCCACATCAGCACACTCTCACGCGAGGTCAGAGCACCCAAGGTTCGTTGGTCGATGTGCAGAGCCGTAAAGATACAGATTGCCGCGAGGGCGGGTACCACTGTCAGCAGTATTGAGAGCAGCAGGTGATAGGTCGGTCTTTTTCGTGACGCCATATCC
>JAFTYJ010000060.1 GCA_017464745.1 Rikenellaceae bacterium
AAATTGTTTTTATTTTTTATCGCTACACTTTTTGTTGCGTGCGGAGGTCACGGTAATCGCATTTGGGAGAACTCCTATATTTTGTGGTATGCGCCTGCGCATCCTCAATTAAAAGAGCACTACGCTATCAACTCTTCGGGAAATCCTGTCGGCGTGCCCGAATATAGTATCGAGGTTTGGGGTGGGGGTAGCGACGCGCCTATTCCGAGTTTTGCCAAGTCTTGTAGTTACGACAACAACAAATCTATGTACAAACAATTGTGCCAAAAGCACCACGACAACAGTTACAAGGAGGAGCGATACGAATGGCCCAACACACCAGGCGTGAATGATGCCTACTCAGCGGTGTCGGCTGACTTTGTCGATATAGATATTACCTGCTCGCCCGCCTACGACGACGCTCATCCCGATGGAAGTTCGGTTGCGGATATTGTAAAGGTAACCTTCACTACTCTAAAACCCTTTATTGACGCGGGCTACAAGTACACACAAAACAATTCGGAGTGGAACTGCGGACTGGCGTGTTACAATCACCCTAACTACTATCACTACGTCAAGATGATGAACGAGATGACCGCGCGCGATATGATTCTGCTTGGTCCTACTATGAATTTGGAGTTTGTGACTCCTCCTGCCACTCAGCGCATCTACACTTTGGTATTGACAATGGTTACCGACGAGGGTGATGTGTACACCAACCGAATGACGGTCCAAATGCCCATAGAACGATAGAATAAGACTACGCCACAAGCCACGCCAACAGCGGGGCATAGATAAGTGCGGGCAGCATATCGGCTGTCCGCACCTCTTTTATGCGCAACAGCGTAAGACCGATACCCATCAACATCAGACCACCCACGGCCGTCATCTCGGCTATCATCGTCTCGCTCATTATGGGGCTCAGCCATTCGGCACACAACGTGAGCGCACCCTGATAAAGCAGCAGCGGCACAATCGAAAACATAACACCCACGCCCGCAACCGAGGCCAGCGCAACAGCCGAAATTCCGTCAATCACACTCTTGGTATAGAGCAACGTAGGGTATTCGCCCAGACCGTCCTCAAACGCGCCGAGTATTGTCATACTTCCCACGCAGTAGAGCAGTGTTGCACCCACCAGCCCTTCGGTGAAACGCTCACCTCCGATACGCACCTTGCGGCGGGTCCATTCAGCCAAGCGGTTAAGTCCTCGTTCGATTCCGAGTAGGTGTCCCGTAGCCGCACCCAGCGTGATGCTCACCACCGAGATAATCATATTCTGTGATTCGAGTGTCATCGAGATTCCGATTGCGCACACGGCAAGTCCCAGGGCTTGAAAAATAATCTCTTGCAGTCGCTCGGGCATACGTCGTCCGAGTGCCATTCCAATGCCTGCTCCCACCACCACGGTGGCCATATTTACAAGTGTTCCGGTCATAGTCTGTTAGTTGTTAGAGAAAGTAGTAATGTTGCGAACTTCAATGCCTTGCACCTTGCACGGCCCTTCGGCCGAGAGTACCACGCGGTCGAGTGTCGATGCGGGGAATAGCGTGGTCGTCATCACCCAACGTCCCGACTGCTCAAAACACTCTACCGAACTGCGGTCAATCCACAGACTCAACGCCAAACGGCCGTCAGTCGTGGCAGGGACATTGATTTGTTGCTCGGGGGTGAGCCCATCCACTGGTCTATTCTCTCCTCGGAGTCCGTAGTGTAGTGCCGCCGTAGTTTCCCAACTATTCGAGAATTTGGGATGCGTATATATATTGCGGTCGCACGTCAAAAGGCAGGTGCGCGTGTCATACTTTAGGGTCAGTCTGTCACCCTCGGCATTGAGCAGAGTGACGCCACACACACCTTCGGCCGTTGGTTGCAGTGTCAGATTCAGGCGATAGCCTTGCTCGGCTGATTCTATGCGCAGAGTGTTGCTCACGCCCTCCACCGTGCAATCGGGAAAGGCTGTTGCCGAGCCGAGAGCCGCCTCCATCTCAGGCGAGGGGCGCGAACCGAGATAGGCCAGCCCGTCGTGCGAATAGAGATAAAGGTCACGAGCCGCAGTATTGGCACTTCGGAAAGCCGTAGTGGGTACCGAGCCACAGTAATTCCAGTTGCTCATCCAACCGATAATCACGGGTCGGTTATCGGGTGCGTTGTTCCACCCCACGCTTGCGTAGTTGTCTGCGCCGTGGTCCATCCAGCGGGTGACATTGGGCGGAGTGTCGCATACAAATTCATGTCCGTCGAACTCGCCCGTGAAGTATTGCGTAGCCGAGCCACCGGCCGGTCCTCCGGGATTGATGTTGCAAATCAACACCCACTTCATCTGCGCGGGGTCGCCGTCAACTGCCATCTGAAGCATATCGGGACACTCCCACACACCGCCATGACCGCCATAACCCTCGCCAAACGAACTTTCATACTGCCACTCTTTGAGGTTTACCGACGAGTAGTACTCCATGTGGTGTCCCGCAGCCAGCACCATAATCCAACGTTGGCTTTGGTCGTGATAGAATACTTTGGGGTCGCGGAAGTTGCGCGAGGACGAGGTTAGAATCGGGTTTGCTTCGTATTTCGTAAAGGTATAACCTCCGTCGGTCGAGTAGGCCAGACACTGCACCTGCGGAGGTCCCCACGCAGTGTAAAATGCCACAACAGCATTCTTGCCGAAACCTGCCGAGTTGTGAACATCCACCACACACGAACCCGAAGCGCACGAACCCAGCGAATCGGGAGCCAACACAGACGGATGGTGTTGCCACTTCACAAGGTCGGTCGAGGTGGAGTGTCCCCAATGGATGTTGCCGTGACGGTTGCCATAAGGGTTGTATTGATAGTATAGGTGCCACTCACCATTGAGATAGAACATACCATTGGGGTCGTTCATCCAGCCATAGAGCGGTGTGTGGTGCCATACGGGACGCAGAGGGTCGTGGGCAGGCGCAAAATTGTCGGCAATGCGGAGCGAATCCCAACACATAGCCGTCGAGTCGAGTCTGATGTTCAAATGGCTCATCAGCGGATGTGCTCCAACTTCAAACGGAACGTAGTAGTCGACACAGGTGCGTGCGAGTCGTATGTACAGACGTTGCATAAGTGAATCTTCGGCGCAAACCTCCACGCGACTTGATGGTGCACGGTCCTCGATGGGTAGCAACAGATAACGCGGCGAACCCTCAATCGAAAGTCGCCCCATACCGTTATCGGAATGTGTAACTATAATGCGTTCGGGGGTGCAACCACCCAAGAGAAGAGCAGTGAGCAAAGCCAAGAATATACGTTTCATAGTGAGTTAGTTTAGTGATTACAAATTTATACATTTTTCCACGCAAACCACTTTCGTTACTCATTTTTTTACAGTTCGGGGTTCGACAGCGTGGTGCGGATGGCGCGGAAGGCCGAGGGGTGGCAGAATGTTGCCGCTTGGTGGAGGTGCCAACTAAACGAATCACACTCTACAAAAAAGAGCCTGTCTGACATCAGACAGGCTCTTTTTTTTGCAGGGTCGTCACCCAACACAAGCGACACTATTGGTTGCTTGCGCTGGGATAACGTTTACCATATACGTCCACTGCATAGAGGTGCAACTTTTGGGTGTATTCGTAGTCACCCGCCACACTCTTCATACTGCGGTTGTTTTGCTCGGTGTTGCTGTAAGTGTAGTTCGAGTAGTCGCCGTCAGCCTCGTTTTTGGGAACGTAGCGGCTCTCCTTGAATACAAAACTGAATTCATCGGTGGAACTCGGGTTGCTGCAACGGAGCACAGCAATCACACGTCCCATATTGCCATCTTCGTCCTTCTTGTTGGGGTCAACCAGCAACCAAGCGGCAACATTCTGCCAACCCTCGGCCGTGAAGTAAACATAGCCATTACCGGCTTTGCGGGAGGTGTGGGTACCTGCTACTACCGGTTGCGGATTGCGATACAGGTCAACGTTCTCGTCGTGGATGTAGAAGGGATCCAGGGGCAGGGGTTTGAACTGCGAGCAATACTCCTCCATTTCGGCAATCTCCTCGGGGGTGTTGGTGAAGTAGTTTTGGCCATAGTGGTTGGTTCTCACACGGTCGTTTACGCCGGGGATACGCCATCTTTTTGCCCAATCGCTGAAATCATAACCCGAAACTCTCGAAATGCTGCGAACAAACTCATAGAGCATATTCGAGTGGTACTTGTCTTGGTTGTTGCCAAACTTGCTTGCGCTGAAACTCTTGTCACGGCACGCCTCGTAATAGTCGGGATAGAAGTCGTGGTTGCCCAGGATGATGTGGTTGAACAAGAACAACTGATAGAGCGGCATAGCGCGACTTGACAGGCTGCCACCGCCCGAGGTTTGACCATAGAGCGGACAGTTGACCGACTCGACATAGGTCAACGGACGTTCGGTCCAGTTACCATCCTTGTCGAAGTCCCACACCCAACGGGTTGCAATATCCTGCATACCGCCGTTGAAACCATTGTCGTAGCGAATCCACGTATGTCCTGCACCCATTCCCCATTGGTAGTTTTGGAAGATGGCGCATTGCAGGTTGTTGGTAACCTCGATTTGTCCCCTCCAAGTGAAAAGTTCGGTTTGGGTCGAGTGGCCAAGTTCGTGAGCAATGGTCTTGCCCTTGTTGGCAATACTTCCGTTCATGGTGGTGACATTCTTCGGCCAAATCTCATCGGGGTCAACCCACATTTGGGTGTATTTGTTGCTCAAACCGATGTGGTAGTAGCCTGAATATCCCAAAGCACCTGTCTCCACCTCGTCATAAACCATACGATTGCGGTGGTGGCGAGGCAGACCTTTGGCGCGATACTTCACAAGACCCATGACATGGTCCTGAGTCGAGGCAATCGTATCGTAGAGGTCCATCAGTTCGAAGGCTCGTGCGGCATTGGCTTTGATGTCCTTTTTGAAGGTCATAGTGTAGTAGTTGATTTTGCGGAAGTTGAGCACTGCCGACTTCGAAACCATATCAAAACGAGGCTCAATGTTGTTGGGCGCGCTCATAAAGATACGATACACATCCTCGGGAGTGTGTACACCCTTCTTGATATAGCCATTGACACCCGAGTTTACAAAGTGTGCCTTCATTGTGGGGATTTTCTCGTAGTCGTCGGTAAATACCAGGATGTACATCAGACCGCGATAATTCGGGGTAATCACGTTACGACCCTTTTGGATTCGGTAGTCGTAGTTGTGATAGGTCGGGTTGGTGCTGCCTGCTTCCTCGTGGTTCTCCCAATCAACCACACGAACATAAATCTCTTGGCCGTAGTCCTCGTCCACATAGATATATTGCGGAGTGCCGGCTTGGGCAACGTACATACCTGTTACATTGTCGAGCAGACCAAAGGGTTTGTCGCGCAGAATGGCTGCATCACGCTCGGGCAGGGGATATGCGTTGAACTCGCACACGCGGAACTCGTCGTCGTAAAGACCATAGAGGATACGCTCGGCGATGCTGCGATAGAACGGGTCTTTGATTTGGCTGATTTTGTCGATTGTCACATCTTCGCGCAACTCCGAAATCGACCAATCCGTAAAGTATTCGAGTGCGTTGAACTTGTCGGGATTGTATGCAAACATACCTATCTCGGCGGCCGCAGCAACGTTGGGATACTCCTGACCGTTCTCGACATAAGCGGTTGCCTTTTTGATTACGATACGCACACCTTTGGTGGTGTTGGGTAGCGCAGGGTCAAATATAATATCCACGGGGGTGATACCCGGATACATCTCGACCGATTTTACAAGTGTTTCGGTACCGTCGGCATCTGTAACATAGACATCAACAGCCTCCCAGCGGCCCCACTTGGTCGAACCGCTTTGGAAGGGAACGTAGCGCAAGTAGTTGATGCAGTCCACTCCCGATGCATCGATAGTGAATGATACCTCTTGGGCGGTGTCGTTTTTGGGTGCCGACTGCCAAGCGGTGGCGGTGTTGCCGTCAAAAGCCCTCTCGATTTTGCGGCCCGTCGACATATACGAAGTACCCTCACACGATGTGATAACAACAGCCATATCCTCCTCGGTCCAGATGTCGCCCTCGGGCATCTCGGTGATGCTGTACGGAACTTGACACAGGGCTACGTTGCAGGTAGTGGTGGCGGTAGCGATGGTGAGAACGGCTTCACGCGCATTCTCTTCGTCGGAGTTCTCGTCGTAGTCGAATACAATCCACTCGTTCGACGACAACTCTTTATTGACACGAACCCAATCGCACTCCGACACGCTTGCCGAAACCTTCGAAAGGGCTTCCACTTGGATACTGTCGCGACCTGCCAGGAACAACAGAGTTTTGCTCTCGGTGGTGACAATCAGGTCGTTGGTTCCCCATTGGCGTACTGCGATTTCGGCCTCGGTGTTGGGGCTTGTGAACTTCACAGAGGTGTTACGCATTGCCTCGGTCGAGTTGCTCGACACAAAGAACGACTCGATGCGTTTACCTTCGCTCTCTTCGGTGCCATCGTGTATAAGCCAGAAACTCTCTTTGGGAATTTCAATCTCGTAGTCGCCATCGGTCTCAACCTCCACCTCAAAGGTTGTCATCTCCTTGTTCAGTGTGTAGACACTATTGGCAATGGCGATTTTGGTTGCGGGGCTGTAATCGGTGGCGAATTGTTGTACAACAAATTCGTCGGCCGTATCGCCGTTGGTCACAATGATTGTTATTTCGCGTGAAGTTTCTGTGGTATTCTCCGTAACCTCGACTACCAGATTGCGTTTGCCTGACTCGTCGGCGCTGTCATAGACCATACACCAATCTTGGCTCGAATCGTAACTAAACTCCCAATAGTCGTCGTGAGAACTGACAAACAGAATATTCTCGGTGCTGGCATCGCAACTCAGATAGAGTGTGTCGCGGTCTACCTGTACAAACTGTTGAACGCCAGGGGTGTCGTTGCCACCGGGGACATCGCGCTGACATCCCGCAAATACCGCAACGACGGTTAATAATGCTAATAAATACTTTTTCATTTTAGGTATAGTTTTATTGGTTTTTCGGTTTTGGGCTACTTGACCCAGCCGACTTTTGGGGGCGGCCGGGTCATTACCGTAGAGTCTTATTTGGTGTTGCTCTGGCTTGCGTAACGGTTGCCGTAAGCGTCCACAGCATACAGTTGCAACGACTTGGTGTATTCGTAGTCGCCCGGTGCGGGTTCAAGGCTGCGCTCGGTACCTTTGACAGTCGACGAGTAGGGGCTACCCTCGTTGTAGAAGTAGTCCGAGTAGTCGCCCGGTGCTTTGGGAATATAGCGCGACTCCTTGAATACATACTCAAACGAGTCATTACCCGAGGGGTTCGAGCATTGAATAATTGCAACCTGACGGCCTTGCTCGCCGTTTTTGTCCTTCTTGTCGGGGTCAATAAGCACCCAAGCCACTACATTCTCCCAACCCGAAGTTTTGAAGTTACCTTTGTCGTCAACGGAGTGGGTACCTGCCACAACGGTTTTAGGATTGCGATACAACTCGATATTCAGGTCGTGGATGTAGAGCAGGTTGTGTTTGGGCGCGGGGAATTGTGCGCAGTGCTGTTTGATTTCTGCCACTTTCTCTTCGGTGGTGGTGTAGAAAACTTGACCATAGTGGTTTACCTTCGTACCCTTGTTTACACCCATCGGGCGGTGGATACCGGGCAGTCCCCACATCTCGGCCCAAGCACTCAGGTTCTCACCTGCGGCTTCCGAGATGGTCTTGACGTACTCCTCTTGTACGGCATTGTAGTAGTCGTTCGAAGTATTGAATTCACGCTCAATGATGGGTTTGGTACGGCACAACTCATAGAAGTCGGGATAGAAGTCCGTTTTGCCCAACACCAGGTGGTAGTACAGATACAACTGATAGAAAGGCATAATGCGGGTTTGATAATCGACGCAACCCTGCTCATAACCTGTTCCGGGGCTGTTGACCGATTCGATATAGTTCCACGGGCGCTCATACCAGTTGCCGTTCTCGTCGAAGTCCCATACCCAGCGGGCTGCCAAATCGCGCATTCCTCGATTGAATTGGTCGCCGTAACGCAGGTTAGTGTAACCCTTACCCTCGCCGTAGAGTTTATTTTGGATAATATCACACATGAAGTTGTTGGTAACCTCCGTTAGTCCAATCCATTTGAAGAGTTGGGTTTGGGTTGCGTGGCCGAACTCGTGGAACAGAGTCCAACCCGAGTTCACCACACTTGCACTCATAATGGTTGCTTTGCGAGGCCAGATGCCGTCGGGATCAACCCAGAAACCGACACCTTGGCGGGCGCAGATGTGGCTGTAAGACGAGTAACCTGCATTGTTGGTTTCACCTTCGTGAATCATCACACGGTGGGTGTGGCGGTGTCCGTATTTGGTAAATCCTTCGAAATCCTCTACGATATGAACCATCGTATCGTAAATCTCCATCAACTCAAATACTCGGTGACCATTCTCTCGCGGTTTGCTGAGGAAGGTGTTGCGACGGAACAGGTCTTTGGTGAAGTTGATAATTGCTCTGTTGGAAACAACATCAAAGCGGGGCTCATCTTGGAAAGAAGCCAATCCGAAGATACGGGCAACATCCTCCTCGGTGTGAACACCTCGTTTGATGTAGCCATTGACACCCGAGTTCAAGAAGTGAGCCTTCATGGTGGGGATGTTCTTGTAGTTGTCGGTGATGGCATAGATGTACATCAGACCGCGATACTTCGGAACAATCACGTTGCGGCCCTTTTGAACCTTGTAGTCGTATGTGTGGTCGGTAACCGAAGTGCCTACGGCACCTTCATGATTGGTGTAATCCACAATACGTACATAGATGTCCAAACCGTAGTCCTCGTCGATGTAGATGTATTGCGGGTCGCCTGCCTTGTAGACAAACATACCGGTCACGTTGTCCAGCGGGCTGAATGCGGTGTCGCGGAATTTCTTGGAGTCACGCTCGGGGTGAGGATAGGCGTTGAACTCGCACACGCGGAACTCGTCGTCGTAGATGCCATACAATATTTTCTCGGCAAGGCTACGATAGAACGGGTCTTTGATTTGGCTGATTTTCTCGTAGGTAACATCCTCTCGCAACTCCGACAGCGACAAGTCTGTAAAGTATTCGAGGGGTTTGAAACTTTCGGGGTTGTACATAAACACACCCACCTCGGCAGCCGAAGCGACATTGGGATATTCAACTTCGTTCTCTACGTAGGGATATGCGCTCTTGATTACAAAACGCACACGGGTGGTGGTGTTGGGCAGCGCAGGCTCAAATACTACATCTGTGCTATTGCTCGTAAACAAGAAGTCGTGGGTCAAAACAAGGCTCTCGTTACCCTCGGCGTCGGTTACATAAACATCAACCTCGCCCCAACGGCCCCACATAACAGAGGTGTTTTGGAAGGGAACATAACGCAGGTAGTCGATGCGGTCGAGTTTCGAAGCGTCGATATTGAGGATAAGTTCTTGCGGTTTGTCGTTTTTTTGTGCCGACTGCCAAGCGGTTACGGTGTTGCCGTCAAAAGCCCTTTCGACTTTGCGGCTCGACGACATTTGCGAAGAGCCTTCGCCCGATGTAATGGTAGCGGCAATATCTTCATAAATCCAGTTGTCGCCCTCGGGCATCTCGGTCAGGCTGTACGGTATCTGAGTTAGGGTAATCACCTCTTCGTTAGTGACGGTGGCGATGGTGATAACTGCGGTGCGTTCATTCTCCTCGTCGGTGTTCTCCTCGTAGTCGAATACAACCCACTCGTCCGACGATGCCTCCTCGTTAATGCGAACCCACTCACCTTCCGATATGGTTGCGGTGTACTCCGAGATAGTCTCTACGCGGATGCTGTCGCGGCCTTCGAGGAACAACAGGCTCTTCTGGTTGGTCGAAACATACAGGTCTTTGCTACCCCATTGGCTGATGGTAATCACTGCCTCGACATTGGGGCTTACAAACTTAACCTCGCTGGTACGGATGTTCTTGTCGAAGTTTCCCGACACAAAGAACGACTCGATGCGGGTGCCGTCGCTTTGAACCTTGGTGCCGTCGTGAATAATCCACGAATTCTCTTCGGGGATGACAATATCGTATTCGCCGTTGCTTGTAACCTTAACCTCCAATGTGGTTACATCTTTGGTCAGTGTATAGAGGCTGTCGGCAACAGCGATTTGGGTTGCGGGGTTGACATTGCTTGCGGATTGATGTACCACAAACTCGTCGGCAGCGTCACCGTTGGTTACAACCACCGTAATCTCGCGGTCGGCGTTGGTGTCGTTTTCGGTAACCTCAATTACCAAGTGGCGATAACCTGCACCATCAGCGCTGTCGTAAACGTAGCACCAATCCTGGCTCGAATCATAACTGAAATCCCAGAATTTGTCGTGCGATGTGACGTAAAGTACGTTGTGGGTGCTGGCTTCGCATCTCAGATAGAGTGTGTCGCTATCGACTTGTACATATTGCTCCGAATTGCCGCCAGTGGGCTCCTCGTTGTTCTGACAAGCCGTAAATGCCAGAATAAAAGCAAGCAACACAAAAAGAAGATTTTTTTTCATAGGAGTATTTTCAGATTTGTTTTTATTGTCGGTATTGGTGTTTTGTTCTGCGTTTCGTCATAGTCTTGATCGGCAGTATATCTTTTATTAAAAGATATTTGGGCAAAGTTAATCATTCTTTTTGAAATGTCCAACTTTGTCGGCACTGAGGGTTGATAATGGTCGATTTAGGGGTGTGCTTCTCGCTTTGAATGTGCTCTTTGTTGGCTTTGCGGCGTATCATCTCTGCCCTCAAAAAAAACAAAACCTGCCTAACGACATTAGGCAGGTTCTGGTGCGAATATGTGGGTTACCTTTGGAGTGATAGAAGTTGCGGACCTTCGGGGGTGAGGCGATACAGACGCTGGTTGGTGGTGGGACTGCGCAGGTCGCCCAAGGCGGCGATGTAAGGTCCCGTTTTAAGGTAGTCCAACCACGGGGTATCCACAGGATTGCGGTCGCGTCCCGAATACCAGCCCACCTTCAACTGCGGTGCATTGGCTCGCAACCACGCAGTCAGGCGTTCTATCTCGCTCGGCTCGCTGTCGCCACCCATAAAACAGATACAGGTCACGGCTCTTCCGTAGCGTTCAAGCAGACTTGCCATCAACTCCTCGTTCAAAGGCTCGCCCTGGTCCAGCCACAACCACGGGCTGTGACACCCCTCGCATTGGTTGGGACAGCCCGCAATGTTTATTGCGAGTGTCACCTCGTCCGGAATCTCCGAACACACAATGTCGTAGTTATAGCATTTGAGCATAGCCTTTGAGCGCTAAGGGTTATTTAGTTGTTCAAGCGGTCGGGCGAAGCGTAGTGGCGACGTGCGGCCTCACGTTGACGTGCAGCCGAGAAGTTGCTCACGCGTTTCATATAACCGATGATACGGGTCAGGTAGTCCAGATTCGAACTCTTACATTTGGGGCACTCCTTCAAGTAGCGTTTGTCGATGTGACCACAACTGTTACATACGGTGTTGGGGATGTTGAACGTGAAGTAGTTGCAACCCTCAGCCGCTGCGATACGGAACAATTGGCGATATTGTGCTTTCGAGAGGTGCTCCTCCAAATTGAGGTGAAGGGCCGAACCACCGGTCAGGTGCTCGATGTATTTGCGACCGTGCAGGCGGATGCGGTCTACGATGTTAAGACTCTCGTCCTCAACGATGTAGAAATAACTGTTGTAGCACTCGCGGGGTACGGTGTAACCATCCTCGCGGTCCCATTTTGCGTGTTTTACACCCACGTTCTCGGCGGGAATCATCTCGCAGTTGAACATAGTGGTTTTGGTGCGGTAGCGTTTGTTGTAACGCTCAACCAGACCGAGCACTTTACCCACGAACTCCGAGTACTCCTCGTTGTCGTCAATCTTGATGCCCAGGAACTCGGCAGCCTCAACCAAACCATTCACACCTACGGTCAGGTATTGACGACCGATGTTGATGTAGCCTGCGTCGAACAGCGGGAGCATACCTCCGCGTTGCAACTCTTTGAGGTTCTCGTCGTAGGCCATTTGTACTTTGTGTACCAAATCGACCACGTCGGCCAGGAACTCCATATAATCCATACGGCTGCGAACGGCGTATTGGATACAGCGGTTGAGGTTGATGGTAAGCACACTCTTCGAACCGGTCGAAACACCACCTGCTCCCAGTGTATAACTAAAACCGTTGTCTTGAATCTCGTTGCGCAGACGGCAGCAGCTCGACAGCGAGTCGGCGTTGTCGCTCAGGTAAGTAAAGAACGAGTGACCCTCCGAGTACATTTGGGCTGCGTAGTCGGCCCACTCCTCGTCGCGTGCATCCACGCCGTCGGTCAGCATAGCCATAGTCTCGACGGGGAAGGTCAGCACAGTGCGGGTACGCTCTTGGTTGAACCACTTCATAAATCTCTTTTGCAGCCACGACAGCGACTCCCAGTGGGGTTTCGAACCGTCGGGGAATACGAACTCGCCAAACAGACTCTCGAAGTAGTAGCGGTCGTAGTACGAGATGTTCCAGAACACGGCTTGGAAGTTACGTGCGCCGGTGGGTTGGTTAATCGAGTATACGATTTGCTCGAAGCAGTCGGTGATAACCTTGTCGATAGTACGTTTTTTGAGCGACATATCAATCACCTTGTCGGCCTCTTTGTAGTAGTCGGGGCCGAACTCCTGCTCGATGAAGTAGTTCATATACATCAAAAACTCGGGGGTTGCGCACGCACCGCTCAACATACTCGATACAATGAATACCAAGTTTACGAAACCTCCGCAGAACGATTTGAGGTTGGTCGGGCGGGTCGAGTTACCACCGATAGGAATAGTACCATCCAGCAACCAGGGGTACATAGTGATACTTGCGCAGTAGTTGGCCAGGCTGGTCTCGTCGTTTTTGTAGATGAAGTGTTGGCTCAGCAGACGCAGATACTTCTCCGACAACTCTTTGCCGAACATCGAGTCGATGCGGTCGGTGAGCAGACGGCGGTTCAGACGGATGAAACCTGCTTTGGGCAACTCGCCAATCAGTGTTGCGATGTTTTTGTGCTCAACGTTGGCGTTGGCATCATATTTACTACCGGTTGCGGCGTTGTCGGCCTTGCAGTAGTTTACAAGGAAGTTCAGACGGTCGCGTACCTCACGGTCCTCGGTGTGTTTTTGGCGATAGAGGATGTACGACTTGGCCACTTCGAAATAGCGCTCTTTCATCAGAGCCATCTCGACTTGGTTTTGGATTTGCTCAACGCTCATACCGTCGGCGAAACGGATGTGCGACAAGATTTGAGTAAGGTCCTCTTCGGTGGCAAAAGCGCCTACCGACAAGAAAGCCTTGCTGATAGCCTGTTTGATTTTGTCTATCGAGAACG
>JAFTYJ010000061.1 GCA_017464745.1 Rikenellaceae bacterium
ATGGAGATTGCCAAGATGCGTGCGGCTCGTATGCTGTGGGCTAAGATTGTTAAACAATTCGACCCCAAGAACCCCAAATCGCTGGCACTGCGTACTCACAGCCAAACTTCGGGTTGGTCGCTCACCGAGCAAGACCCCTTCAACAACGTGGGACGTACCGCTATCGAGGCTATGGGTGCCGCTTTGGGTCACACCCAATCGTTGCACACCAACGCTCTGGACGAGGCTATCGCACTGCCGACCGACTTCTCGGCCCGTATTGCTCGTAATACTCAAATTTACATCCAAGAGGAGACCAACGTATGCCGCGAGGTTGACCCGTGGGCAGGTTCGTACTATGTTGAGAGCCTGACCAACGAAATCGCTCACAAGGCTTGGGAGCACATCGAGGAGATTGAGAAACTTGGTGGTATGGCTAAGGCTATCGAAACCGGTATTCCCAAGATGCGTATCGAGGAGGCTTCGGCTCGCAAACAGGCTCGTATCGACTCGGGTAACGAGAAGATTATCGGTCTGAACGAGTACCGTTTGGAGAAAGAGGACCCCATCGATATCCTTGCTGTGGATAACACCGCTGTTCGTGAGGCTCAAATCAAACGCCTCAAAGAGCTGCGTGCAGGTCGTGATGAGGCTGCTGTTAAGGCCGCGTTGGAGGCTATCACCGAGTGCGTTCGCACCAAACAAGGCAACTTGTTGGAGTTGGCTGTTGAGGCTGCCAAAGTTCGCGCATCGCTGGGTGAGATTTCGGACGCTTGCGAGGTTGTCGTAGGTCGTTACGAAGCAGTTATTCGTTCAATTTCAGGAGTATATTCGTCGGAAGTGAAAGCAGACAAAAAATTCGAACAAGCCAAACAAATGGCCGAGGACTTCGCAAAACGCGAGGGTCGTCAGCCGCGTATTATGATTGCCAAACTTGGCCAAGACGGTCACGACCGTGGAGCAAAAGTTGTGGCTACGGGTTATGCCGACATCGGCTTTGACGTGGATATGGGTCCGTTGTTCCAAACTCCCGCCGAGGCTGCCAAACAAGCCGTTGAGAATGACGTTCACGTAGTAGGTGTATCGTCGTTGGCTGCGGGTCACTTGACTTTGGTGCCCCAAATCATCGCAGAGTTGGCTAAACTCGGCCGTGAGGATATCGTGGTTGTTGTTGGTGGTGTAATCCCCGCCCAAGACTACGAGCAACTCTATAAGGACGGTGCCGCTGCTATCTTTGGCCCCGGTACTCCTATTGCCGATGCTGCTATCAGTATTCTGGACATCCTGAACCAATAATCATCAGGAAATATCTATTCGGAGCGTTTCGTCATACGGCGGAACGCTCTTTTTTTTTTGAGGGTGGGGCGTTGATTTTACTTAAAAATAACGTATCTTTGCAATTACCTGGGGAGTAAATGTTTTCGCTTATGAAAAAGAATCACATACTGCTGAGCCTTATTGTGGCTACGGCTGTCAGTCTGATTGTCAATTTCGCCTACTTGCTCTCTATTTGGGTAATCAACGATAATGACTCCGCCCGCGATGAGAAACCGCGACCCGAAATAGCCGTCGAGGGTGTTGTACACCTTGCTGTTGATGGCTATGGTTACCTTATGCCGGCGGATTCGACCGTAATGCACGACTCAATCTATATTTCGAGCAATCGCGCCCGTCGTTTTGGTCTGCGCGAAGGTATGACCATTACGGGTATGGCCGAGCCGTCGCACCACCCCGGGGCACACCAAACCTTGGAGAGGGTCGAAACCATCAATGGCGAGGAGTATGACTATTCGGCGATGTTCAAACGCCCGAACGATACACTGCTGGCAACCATCCAAGTGGGCTTCTATCTGTTGGTGGCATTCGTTATGTGTCTGGCCTTTACGACCAACACTCGCAAACGTATGCCGAACCACAACATTGACTATCTGTGTCGATTGGGGGCGTGTGTAGGTGTGGCTGTTGCGGCCTACTTTGTGGCCCCTGTGTTTGATTGGCGCGCAGGCGAGATACGACTCAATTTTATGACATATAGCGTGTTTAATTCGATGACACTGCTGCAATGTTCGTTTACCTTTGTGGTGTGCGCGCTGTATGGCCTGACTTGGAAACTGCTGTTGCAACAGAGCGAAATCAGTGTCGAAATGGAGCGACTCAAAGGCGAAGCATTGGCCGCGCGCTATGAGGTGCTGGTGGGCCAAATCAACCCCCACTTTCTGTTCAACTCGCTTAACTCACTGTCGATGTTGGTGCGCGAGGGTAACTCCGATGCTGCATTGAAATATATCGACCAACTCTCCTATACCTTCCGCTATACAATTCGCCCCGATGGCCGTAATGTGGTGTCGCTCGACGAGGAGATGAAATTCTTGGACGCCTATCGCCACCTGCTCGAAGTTCGCTATGCCGACAAACTCTTCTTTGATGTCCGTATCGACGAGAGTATGAGGGATTGGCTGTTGCCGGCGCTGTCGTTGCAACCGTTGGTCGAGAATGCCGTCAAACATAACAGCATAACATCGGCTCACCCTCTGACGATAACCATCAGTACCGAGGGCGAAACCCTTGTTGTGCGCAACCCCATAGTACCAAAACTTGACCCCGAGGAGAGTACCGGTATCGGATTGCGTAACCTTACCTCGCGTTGGTCGATGTTGGTTGGTCGTAGTGTCGAGGTGTCCGACAACGATGGTATTTTCCGTGTTGTGTTACCCTTAATCCGTAAGTAGAATGAGAGCCGTCATAATTGAGGACGAAACCGCTGCTGCCCGCAACCTCCAAGCCCTGCTCCGCCAAGTGGAGCCTAATGTCGAAATATGTGCCACGCTCGAAAGTATTGCCGAGAGTGTGGAGTGGTTGCGTGCCAATCCTCACCCCGATGTGCTGTTTATGGATATCCACTTGGCCGATGGCGACTCGTTCCGCATCTTCGATATTGTGAGTATCGAGTGCCCCATAATCTTCACCACCGCCTACGACCAATATGCCCTCAAAGCATTTAGCGTAAATAGTATCGACTACCTGCTCAAACCTATTGTTATGCAGGAGTTGGAGCGTGCAATGGCCAAACTTCGCCGCCTCACCCCGTCGGAACGTCAAGAGTTGCGCCAAAAAATCGATAATGTGGTGGAGAACGAACGCCCTCGCTCGTTTTTGGTGCAGGTCAAAGATCGCATCATCCCGCTCAAAATCGACCAAGTCGCATACTTCTATACCGCTGCCGAGAAGGTGTGGGCCTACACCTCGGACGGGCATACCTATATTATAAACCGCACGTTGGATAAACTCTCGGCTGTGCTTCCTTCGGATGAGTTCTTTCGCGCCAATCGCCAATTTATCGTGTCGCGCCGCTCTGTTAAGGATATTTCGGTGTGGTTTGGCAGCCGCGTTGCCGTGAATGTTACCCCCGAAGCCCCCGAACGAATCGTGGTCAGCAAGGAGCGTAGCGGTGAATTCAAACGCTGGCTCGCCGAAGGATAATATAATAATTCACAACCGACGCAGTAGCCGAGCGCAGAGCCAAACCGTAGGTTTGAGCTATGCCGAGGCACAAGGAGGAAAAGCCGCCGAAGGCGGGTTAATTCACAATTCACAATTCACAATTCACAATTATTAGGTGGAAAAATGGATTGTGGATTGTGCTTCAATCTGCGAATTGGTCGGTTCACCGCCCAATAATTCCGTTTCACCCGACACCGTGATTGTGTCGGGCTTTTTATTACTACTTTTGTTCTCAAAGAAAGCAACCAAACAACATTTTCAACAATGAAACGCATATACCAAATAGTACGATGCACGGCTACGGGGACCCAGACGCACACGCGCCGCTAATCCCCGCACTCCGAACTGTTTCTGTCGGGACTGCCGACGGAACACCCACACATCACACTTTTTAGTATATAAACTTTCAAAACACACAAAACTATGAAAAAGATTGTAATGGCGGCAATGGCATTGATGGTAATGTTCTCCGCATCGGTTGTTGATATTAACGCGCAAGGACGATATAATAACCTTTCGCCCGAAAGAGTAGCAGCACTTCGCTCGGAGCGTATGGCTCGTGAGTTGAGACTCAGTCCCGCTCAATACGCCAAACTCTACAAACTGAATCTCCGCGAAGCACGACGAATGAATCGAAGCGGATTGTATTTCTTCGATTGTATGGATTACCGATGCGACCTGCTCCGCATTATCGGCGAGGTTAATTATAGAATATACGAGTCGATGTACCGTGATCGCCGCGAATTGCGCCGCGACCACCACCATCACCACGCAGCGGTGCCTGCCCCCGCGCCACGTCCCAACCACGGACACGTTGGTAACAACCATCACCACGGCGACCGCCCGCAGGCAAGACCACAGGCTCCTCACTCGAAGCCCAATGGTTATAAACCCGCTCCGCCCGCCAAACCTTCGGCTAAACCCGCACCGGGCCACCCCGACAAAGGAGGCAACAAAGGTGGTCATAAAGGTGGAGGACAAGGACGCCCGCAATACCGCGTAAAATAGGCTTCGAGTCGTAAACCCCTGGCCGTGGACACCACTTCTTTTTTAATATCCCCAGTTTTCGGAATGGGAGGTTACGGTCAGATTATTATTTGTTGGTCGAGGACCCGATTAGAGTTGGTCGGGTCCTCATTTTTTTTGTAACGTACAAAACACTATATTTGTCAGATGAAAAAGATTGTATTGACATTGATGTTTGCCCTAAGTGCCGTTGTTGCTACGGCTCAGAGTGGTAGTGTTAAGGGGCGAATTGTGGCTGATACCTCGGGTGAGGCTATCTTGGGTGCTGTGGTCGAAATCGTGACCGCTAAGGATTCGACAAGTGTCAAGGCAATGGCTACGACCGAGAATGGTGCATTTTCGTCATCGGGCATTGCTGTGGGCGACTATGTGTTGAAAGTACGTTATTTGGGCTACCAATCGCCCGATTTGGCGTTTAAGGTCGCACGCGGCAAAAATGATTTGGGTGACATCCGTTTGAAGGAGGGTATTGCAATCCAGACCGTTGTCAAAGAGGTCGAAGCACTGCGTACAACCCAAAATGGCGATACACTGATTTATAATGCCGATGCCTATAAGGTTACTGCCGATGCAACCGTTGAGGGCCTGCTCAAAAAGATGCCGGGTGTGGAGGTTTCGGATGGTGAGGTTAAAGCCCAGGGTGAAACCATTAAAAAGGTGCTGGTCGATGGCAAAGAGTTCTATGGCGAGGATGTCAAGAGTGCAATCTCGACTCTGCCTGCCGAGGCTGTCAAAAATATCGAGGTGTTCAATAAATTGAGCGATAATGCCGAGTTTACCAAACAGGACGACGGCGAGAGTTACAAGGCTATCAATATTGTCACCAAAATCAATGTCCGCAAGGGCCAATATGGCCAATTCTCGGGACTTTATGGTCTGGGACTTGGCCAGCAAAACCGCTGGGAAAACTACTTCATGGGCGGCGGCTATATCAATATCAATAATAACGATGCGCGTGTCAGCATTAATGCTATGGCCAACAATATGAACGTTCGTCGTTATAACGAGAATGACCTGTTGGGTGCCGTTGCAGCGAGCGGCGGTAGCGGTGGCGTGACCCACGCTGCCAACCTGGGTGTCAATTACAACGATACTTGGGGCAAAAAAGATGAGGTGTCGTTCTCGGGATACTACGGTTTCAATATTAGCAATACCACCAACGAGCGAATCGTTGACCGCGACTATTTCTCCGACTCGGTGACACAAAACCTTTATAGTAAACTCTATCAGTTGTCGAGTTCGAAGATGCGTAACTACAACCACAATTTGGGAGCCAATATCCGCGTCAAATTTGGCGAAACAGCCCAACTGCGTGTGCGTCCGTCATTCGGCTATCAATACAACTCGTCGGCAAGTGCTTCGACTTCGACCTACACCCCGACACAAAGTATTGATCAACTTGTACAGGAGATTCTCCGTAGCCATAGCAATCGTTTGAGTTCGGGTTGGAATACGGGTCTTAATGCAACGTATAACCAAAAAATTGGTCAAAAACCGGGACGAGCACTGACATTTAACGTTAATGGCTCGTACACCAAAAATAAT
>JAFTYJ010000062.1 GCA_017464745.1 Rikenellaceae bacterium
GAAATTTTAGGGGTCCTGACTTTAGTACGAGAGGACCGAGTTGGACGAACCTCTAGTGTATCGGTTATGCCGCCAGGTGTACCGCCGAGTAGCTATGTTCGGACTGGATAAGCGCTGAAAGCATCTAAGCGCGAAGCCAACCCCAAGATAAGATTTCCCTTGAGGGTCGTAGGAGACTACTACGTTGATAGGTTGCAGGTGTAAAGGCAGTAATGTCATAGCCGAGCAATACTAATTACCCGATAGACTTTTTTAAGAGGGCCTTTATCTCATCCGAATTAATGTCAGAAGTGTTGAGCCGCATCAACTGAAACACGCGGCGAACGATATTTTGGTGACTATAGCAGTGGGGTTCCACCTCTTCCCAGTCCGAACAGAGAAGTTAAGCCCACCCGCACCGATGATACTGCAGTTTTTGTGGGAAAGTAGGGGTCGCCTCTTTAAGGAGAGTTACAGCAATGTGACTCTCCTTTTTTGTTTTTTGTGCATATAGCGCCATATCTTTTGCACAAGACTCATCAAGTCCGACGGGCTGTACTTGAGTACTATCCTGTCGGACTTTCTTATCGCTTTGTGCAAAAACTACGGCACTCTCTGCACAAAAAGTATAGTAAGTGGGTGATTTCTGTGTTGTTGCTCGCTGATTAATTGCTCACATACGTGAGTATGCTGCGCATTAATCATCTCGCACGCCTTGAAATCCCCTCACAAAAACCACAAAATATAATTCCCGTGTATGCATTTTGAGAAACGTAGTTTCTCATCCCCCGGTCTGCGGGTCGTTTTTGGTTCTTTTGTCGATACAAAAGAACGTAAAAGAGTGGCCTTGCCACCTTTTATCGACACAAAAGAACGTAATAATAAAGTTCTTTTGGTAGAGCCCAAAAGAACCAAAAGGCTTTTTGCCTTTCGTTTTTTCGTGGTATGTGTGAAGAGTCTTGCTAAATCGGCCGCTATCGCGCGATAAAATCGGTCGCCGATTTTTGCCGCTCGCCCCTCCCCACATACTTAATCACGAAAAATCCGACGGCAATTTTTTTGAGGTGGGAAATTAGAGAAACGCAGTTTCTCGTTCCCCCGGTTTGCGGGTCGTTTTTGGTTCTTTTGTCGATACAAAAGAACGTAAAAGAGTGGCTCTGCCACCTTTTGTTGATACAAAGGAACATATGAAAGTGGCTCTGCCACCTTTTGTCGAAATAAAAAAGCGCTCCGAGAGGGGCGCTTTTTGTTTTGGGGTTGTTTTGATTGCGGGGTTTTACTCCTCGATTGAGAGGGTGCGAGAGTGGTCGCCTGTGGGGGTGATGCGGACGATAAGGGTGTCGTCGGGAAGTAGCGATTCGATTTTCTCGGGCCACTCCACAAGGCACAAGGCACCACTATAAAAATACTCTTCGTAGCCAATATCGAAGGCCTCCTCGGGGCGGTTTAGGCGATAAAAGTCGAAGTGATAGATAACATCGCCGTCGGCCGTATCATAACCGTTGACAATCGAGAAGGTCGGACTTGTCACTGTATCCTCGGAACCTAAATAACGTGCCACTGCGCTAACAAGGGTGGTTTTACCCGCTCCCATAGGGCCGTAGAGGGCAACAATGCGGTGGTCGCCGATGTTGTCACACAGAAACTCCGCAGCGCGGTCGAGTTCGTCAAGTGAGTGTATTTCAAACTGTTTCATTATCTTTTGGGTTTAAGCACAATGTATGGTACCATCATCTCCTCCATCGAGATACCGCCGTGTTGGAAGGTGTGTCGATAGTAGCGGGTGTACTGATTGGCGTTGTTGGAATATACAAAGAAGTCGCGCGAAGTGGCGAAAACATAGGTCGAGGAGAGGGTGCCTCGGGGCAGTTGAATATCCTCGGGGCGGGTGACTTCGTACACAGCCTTGGGGTTGTAGCCATTCAGGCTGCGGCCTGTTTTGTAGCGGAGGTTGGACGAGGTGTCGCGGTCGCCGACAATCTTTATGGGGTCATCCACGCGGATTGTACCGTGGTCGGAAGTTATGATTACGGTGTGGCCGTGTTGCGAGAGCAGTTTGAGCAGTTGGAACAGTTCGCTGTGCTCGAACCACGATGCCGTAAGCGAGCGGAATGAGGCTTCGGAGTCGGTCAGTTCGCGTATAATTTCGGTCTCGGTACGGGCGTGCGAGAGGATGTCCAGGAAATTGTAGACTATCACCGAGAAGTCGGCCTCGTAGACGTGGCGCAGGTTGTCGATAAGTTTGCGTCCCGCTTCGGGTTTGACCAACTTGTCGAAGGTTGTGCGCAGGGTGCTGCGGCCGGTACTTTGTAGCAGTCGTCGGAAAAAGTCCTCTTCGTATTGGTTTTTACCTCCCTCCTCGTTGTCGTTGAGCCACAGGTTGGGCATAAGTTTGTCGATAGCCAGCGGCATAAGTCCCGCAAAGATTGCGTTGCGTGCATATTGCGTCGCTGTGGGCAGGATTGAGCAGTACAACTCCTCGTCGGCCACGTCAAACCACTCACCGAGCATACTGCCTATGCTGCGCCATTGGTCGTAGCGGAAGTTGTCGATAAGCAGCAGGGTAGTTTTGGCACCGCTGTCCACCACAGGCAGAATACGGCTACGCATCAGAGTGTGCGACATTGTGGGCGCTTCGGAGTCGCGCGAGTTAATCCACGAGGCGTAGTTGCGTTTGACGAACTTGCCAAATTCGAGGTTGGCCTCGTTTTTTTGATACTCCAATATCTCTTTGATGCTGTCGTCGTCGGAGTCAGTGAGTTCGATTTCCCAATTTACGAGTTTGCGATAGATGCGACACCACTCCTCGAAGGTGCGCGCATCACCCAGCGACGAGGCAATACGTCCAAACTCGGCGCGATAGTCGGCTGTGCTCTGACGGTTTACCAACTCTCTGCTGTGAATGTTCTTTTTGATTGAGAGCAACACTTGATTGGGGTTGACGGGTTTGATGATGTAGTCGGCGATTTTGGAGCCTATGGCTTTGTCCATAATGTGCTCCTCCTCGCTCTTGGTGACCATCACCACGGGAAGGTTGGGTCGTACGGCCTTGATTTGAGGTAGTGTTTCGAGTCCTGTCATACCGGGCATCACCTCGTCGAGAATCACCAGGTCGAAAGCCTCGGCTGCCACTATTTCGGTTGCGTCGTAACCATTGTTGCAAGTTGTCACCTCGTACCCCTTGCTCTTCAAAAACAGTATGTGTGGTTTGAGCAGTTCGATTTCGTCGTCCACCCAAAGTATCTTTCCGTTGCTCATAGTAATGCAAATTTACAAATTTTCCGGAGTCTGTCAGTATATAAACGCAAAAATAGTGAAACTTTGTATTCGGTTGGCTATAATATTATATAATAAGGTATTCTCTGTTGAGTGCTAGTAGTTTGGGTCGGTTTTTGCTACTCACGGGGTAGCGGGCGGGTTGAGAGCCCCAAAAAAACGGGAAAAGTCAAAAAAAATGGGCTGCTTGTTGTAAATTGTTGAAATAAAAACGTATATTTGCCGAGCATTTCGCAAAAAATTATTGAAAACTAAATTATACAGATATGACAAAGGCTGATATTGTAAACGAAATCGCCAAAAGTACCGGCGTAGAGAAAGTCCTCGTTCAAGAGATTATCGAGGCCTTTATGGAGAGCGTTAAAGGTTCGCTCATCAATCACGAGAACGTATATCTCCGTGGTTTTGGTAGTTTTATCGTTAAAAAACGTGCTGAGAAAGTGGCTCGTGATATTCTCAAAAATACCACTATCACCATTCCTGAGCACAACATCCCCGCATTCAAGCCCGCTAAGAGCTTCGTTGCAAAGGTAAAGTAGTCAAACCAATTAAAAATTTATACAGCTATGCCAAACGGAAAGAAAAGAAAAGGGCATAAAATGGCTACCCACAAACGTAAAAAACGTCTTCGCAAGAACCGTCACAAAAAGAACAAGTAGTGGTGTCCATTATGTCGTGATGCATAGATAAAGCCGAGGTGTGGTTAAGTTGACACCCTCGGCTTTTCTATATTTTTAAGTACAAAAAAACAACAATGAGCAAGGAACTGATAATTAACGTAACTCCGAGCGAAGTAACCATCGCTCTGGCCGAAGACAAGGTACTTGTCGAGCTGAGCAAGGAGAAAAGCCAGGGAGGATTCGCCGTTGGCGACATCTATCTGGGTCGGGTTCGTAAGATTATGCCGGGACTCAATGCGGCCTTCGTAAATGTTGGCCACGAGAAGGATGCCTTCATCCACTTCCTCGACCTCGGTCCCCAGTTCGACACATTGCACAAGTATGTGGGCGCGCTCTGCTCGGGCAAACGCTCGCCCCGTTTTGAGAACCTCAAAATGGCTCCCTCCATCGATAAGGTGGGTAAACTTGCCGATCACATTCAGGTTGGCGACCCGATTATGGTGCAGGTGGCAAAGGAGGCAATCTCGACCAAAGGCCCCCGCCTGACTTCGGATATCTCATTGGCAGGACGCAACGTAGTGTTGATTCCATTGAGCACCAAGATATCCATATCACAGAAAATCCGCCAAAACAGTGAGCGCAAACGTCTTAAACGAATTGTAGACGAGGTTTTGCCACCCAACTATGGTGTCATCATCCGCACGGCGGCAGTCGGCAAAGGCGAGGAGGAGTTGGAACAAGATATAATTGAGTTGGTACGCAAGTGGGAGTCGGCCCTGCAAAAACTTCGCAGTCAGGAGCCCCCCGTGCTGTTGCGTGAGGAGATGAACCGCGCCAGCACTATGATTCGTGACCAACTTAACGGAGAGTTTAGTGCAATTCACGTCGATGATAAGGCGACTTACGATCAGATTAAGGAGTATATCAAGATAATCGCTCCCGACAAGAGTAAGATTGTCAAACACTATAAGGGCACGGTGCCCATCTTCGATAATTTCGATATTTCGCGCCAGATTAAGAGTCTGTTTGCCAAATATGTGTCGCTCAAAAAGGGCGCCTACCTGATTATCGAACATACCGAGGCGATGCACGTTATCGATGTCAATAGCGGCCATCGCACCAAACCCGAAAATGATCAGGAACATACCGCAATGGAGGTCAATATGGCTGCCGCCGCCGAGGTCGCACGCCAATTGCGCCTTAGGGATATGGGCGGTATTGTGATAATCGACTTCATCGACCTGCACCGCGCCGAGAATCGTACCAAACTGATGGAGAATATGAAGGAACTTATGGCCGGAGACCGCGCCAAACATACTATCCTGCCTATCACCAAATTTGGTTTGATGCAGATTACCCGCCAGAGGGTGCGCCCCGAGGCTATCGCCGAGGCAACCGAGGTTTGTCCCTATTGCAACGGTACGGGTGCAATCAGCCCCACCATTGCGTTGGACGAGCAGATTGAGAACAAAATCTCGTACTATGCCCAAGATAAGGGTTTGGGTTATGTGGAGATACACACAAGTCCCTATGTCGCAAGTTACCTGACTTCGGGCTGGTTGTCGCTTCGCCGCCGCTGGTCGTGGCGCTACAAATGCCGTATCAAGGTTCGCCCGGACCAAAGTATAGGCTTTGCCGAGACCAAGTATCTCGACCGTAAGGGCCGCGAGTTGGCCTAAGGAGCGTGGCCTCACACCTCGCAAACTTAAACCTATCAATTCAAGGGCCTTATGAGTCCGCAAGAGCAGATATTCAGCAATATCGAGGGTGGCCGCCAATATGCCGCCTTGCGTAAAGCCGTCAAAAGCAGAACCACGGTCGAGATTACTCGATTGGCAGGCTCTGCTTTTGCCGTCTATGGTGCTGCTGTGGTGCGAAATATGACGGGTGTTCACCTCTTTGTGTTGCCCGACCGCGACTCGGCTGCCTATGTTTATAGCGACCTGTCGGCTCTGTTGCCTGATGAGCAGGTGCTGTTCTTCCCCACGGGCTACAAACGCTCAATAAGGTTTGGCAAACCCGACGACTCGGGAATTGTGCAACGAACTGCCGCCCTGAATGCTGTTACCGCCTTGCCGCGTAAGGGACGTTTGCTGTTGTGTACCTACCCCGAAGCACTGTGCGAGAAGGTTGCTGCACGCGAAGGTCTCTCGACTCGCACTGTGGAGATTCGTCGTGGCCAACGTATCAAGATGCTTACTTTGGAGGACTCGCTTATCAATTTGGGCTTTGAGCGAGTGCCGTTTGTTCACGAGCCGGGCCAATACTCTATCCGTGGCGGTATTGTCGATATTTTCTCGTACTCCGAGAACCGTCCCTATCGTTTGGACTTCTTCGACGACGATGTGGACTCGATTCGATTCTTCGATATTTCGTCGCAACTTACCACCGAACGGGTCGAACGTGCGGTGGTAGTGGCCAATACCTCGGACGATGCGGGCCGTGTGTCACTTGCCGAATTTGTGGGTGAGTCGGCCACCTGGTGGATTGATAATCTCGATGGCTTGTGCTCGTCGCTGGATGATATAAGGGTCAAGATGTTGGGCGAGATGGACGACCCTGCGCGCATTGATGATATGGTTACCAGCGCCCGTGCCTTTATGGACGACACTGCGGGGTGTGTTATGGTGTGCCGTGGCGAATCGGTGCGCCGCCCTGCCGAGGTGCGCGTGGATATTATGACCGCACCCCAACCTCAATTCAACAAGCAGTTCGACCTGCTGGCCGCCGACATCGAAGGCACTTCGGGCGAGGGCTACACAACCTTCATAATGTCCGAAAACAAGGCCCAAATCGAACGCCTCCAAAATGTGTTGTGGCAACAACGCCGTGATGTAACCTTCCGTGCACTCTATATCACTCTGCACGAGGGTTTTGTGGATGTTGCGGGCAAGATGCGCTACTTCACCGACCACCAGATTTTCGAACGTTACCACCGCTATAAACTCCGTGGCGAGATTCACCGCGACCAGACGATGACCGTGGCCGAACTCAACCAACTCAAACTCGGCGATTATGTGGTACACGTCGACCACGGTGTGGGCGTGTTTGGCGGAATGGTCCAAAGTTGCGAAACGGGCCGACCTATCGACTACATCAAACTGATGTACAAGGATGGCGATGTGCTGTTTGTGGGTGTGCACAATCTCCACCGAATATCCAAATATAAGAGTGCCGATGCCACCCCTCCCAAGATTTATAAACTCGGCTCGGGGGCTTGGCAGAAACTCAAAACCGCAACCAAAACCGCGGTCAAAAACATCGCACGCGAACTTATCGCCCTGTATGCCAAACGTAAAGCCGAGGGCGGTTATGCCTTCGCGCCTGATAACTACCTGATGCACGAGTTGGAGGCCTCGTTCCGCTACGAGGAGACCCCCGACCAATACAAGGCTATGGAGGCGGTCAAACGCGATATGGAGTCGCCCGAACCTATGGACCGATTGGTGTGTGGCGATGTGGGTTTTGGTAAGACCGAAGTGGCTGTCCGTGCGGCGTTCAAAGCCGTGTGTGACTCCAAACAGGTGGCTGTGTTGGTGCCGACCACTATCTTGTCGTTGCAACACTATCGCACGTTCTGTGACCGCTTGAAGGGTATGCCCGTGCGTATTGAACACCTGAGCCGCACCAAGAGCGCAGCCGAAACCCGCGCTGTGTTGGCCGATGTGGCCGCAGGCAAGATTGATATTCTTATCGGAACCCACAAAATCCTCGGTAAGAGTGTGAAATTCCACGACTTGGGTCTGCTCATCATTGATGAGGAACAGAAATTCGGCGTGTCGAGTAAGGAGAAACTTCGCCAACTCAAAAGTAATGTCGATACCCTTACCCTCACCGCAACTCCAATTCCACGTACATTGCAATTCTCGCTGATGGGCTCGCGTGACCTGTCAATCATCAGCACTCCGCCGCCCAACCGCCAACCTATCGTCACCGAATCGCACGTTTGGAGCGACGAGATTGTGAGCGAAGCCATTGCCGGAGAGTTGGCGCGTGGCGGTCAGGTCTATTTTATCCACAACCGTGTGGAGGATATAGAGTCGGTTGCCGTCCACCTGCGCGAATTGAGTGGTGGGGCACGCGTGTGTGTGGCTCACGGCCAAATGCCCGCCGATAAGGTCGAGAGTGTGATTATGGACTTTATCTATGGCGAGTACGATGTGCTGGTTGCAACAAGCATTGTCGAGAATGGAATCGATATCCCCAACGCCAATACCATAATCATCGATGGTGCACAGAACTTCGGCCTGAGTGACCTGCACCAACTGCGCGGACGTGTGGGACGCTCCAACAAAAAGGCCTACTGCTACCTGCTCTCACCTCCCGACGAACTGCTCAAAGGCGATAGCCGACGACGCTTGCGTGCTATCGAGGAGTTCTCGGATTTGGGCTCGGGTTTCAATATCGCAATGCAGGATTTGGATATTCGTGGCGCAGGTAACCTGTTTGGTGCCGAGCAGAGCGGATTTATCGCCAATATCGGATTCGAAACCTACCAGAAAATTCTGGCAGAGGCTGTGGCCGAACTTCGCAGCGAGGGTTACGAGGGTGCCGAACGACTTACCGTGGCAGGTGGCGACAGCGACCGCTGGGTGGACGATTGTACTATCGAGACCGACCGCCCCGCAGGTCTGCCCGACACCTATATCGGCCATAGTGCCGAGAAGTTGAGCCTCTATCGCCGCTTGGACAGCCTTTCGACCGATGTCGAGTTGGATGAGTTTGCGTGTGAGTTGGAGGACCGTTTCGGCCGTATGCTCGACGAGGTCCGAGAGTTGCTTGATGTGGTTCGAGTGCGTAAGGTGTGTGTTGCGCTGGGTATCGAGAGAGCCAAAATCAAAAACGGCCTGATGATACTCTATTTTGTGGGCGAAAAGGAGTCACCATACTTCCGAAGTGCAATTTTTAACGGCCTTTTGCAGTATATTGTCACAAAAAGTGATAAATTTGCATTACGACAAAACAATAATAAACTCAATTTGTTAGTTAGAAACGTAAGGGATGTTGGTGACGCTTATCGCCAACTTGTGGCAATTCGTGACTTTGCCACTTCGCAAGAGAGTGCCTGATGCGCCTAACCTCCCTTCGGCAACAAGCCTAACCGTATGAATATCGCAATCGACGCAGGTAACAGTTCGACCAAAATCGCTCTCATCGAAGAGGGACGTGTGGTCGAAACCCTCCGCACAACTTACCTCGACCGAGAGTTTCTGCACTCGCTGTGGCAACGCCTTGATGGTCGTGTGACGCGTGTTGTGTTGTCGTCGGTGGTAGATGTGCCGGCACAAGTTGAGGAGTTTTTGAATAGCCATACAGACGGCTATCTGCGAGTAACGGCCGCAACTCCAATGCCCCTGCGTAACCTCTACGCCACACCCCATACCCTCGGAATCGACCGCTTGGCTGCTGCCGTGGGAGCCGCCACGATTTACCCTTCGAGTAATGTGTTGGTGGTGGACTTGGGAACGGCTATGACGGTGGATATTGTCACCGCCCGCGGAGAGTTCCTCGGAGGTAACATCACGTTGGGTGCCGAGGGTCGCTTTCGTGCGTTGAACCAATTTACCGCCCGCCTGCCTCTGGTCGAAAAACCTGATGAGGAGGCCGCTTGGGGATATGATACCGCTTCGGCCATTCAGAGTGGCGTTGTGAGGGGTATGACCTACGAATTGGAGGGGTATATAGCCCGCGCAAACGAAGAATTTGAGGATTTGAAGATAATTTTTACGGGTGGCGACGCGAAATATTTTGCCAAACGACTGAAAAATGCGATATTTGCAACCTCGGACCTTGTGGTTTTGGGACTAAATACTATTTTGGAATATAATGCAACGAATTAAATACATATTTCTGCTGCTGTCTATGTCGTTGGCTGTCATTGGCCTGCGAGCACAAGAGGGTAGCCTTAATTCCTACTCACCCTATACTTTCTATGGCGTGGGTAACCTGTCGATGTCCAATGGTACGACATTCGACGGTATGGCAGGTGTGAGCGTGGGATTCCGCAGTTATATGAAGGTCAACCTGACCAACCCCGCGGCATTCAGCGCCGTAGCACGCAACTCGATGTTGTTGGAGGCGGGTATCACAGGCTCGAATGTGTACAGCAAACAGTATAATGCCGCAGGCAAGTTGATGCGTAGTTCGGATAACTCGTTCAATTTTAGTAATGTGGCTATGATGTTGCCCCTGACCAAGAAGTTGGGTATCGGATTCAGTGCCAAACCGTATAGTTCGGTCGGATATAAGACCCAACGCTACGAAACTTCGTCGGATGTGATTGCCGATTTGGGTACCGTGCTGTATAGTTATACGGGCGAGGGTAATATCACCCAAATGAAACTCGGTGTGGGTTGGGAACCTTTCAAAAACTTCTCGATTGGTGCCGAAGCCGTGTTCTACCACGGCGCTATCAACCGCAACTATAACGCTACAATCACCTCGTTTACGGGTAATGGCGAGTATAACAGCATCTCGGCCAGCGTTACCGAACGTATCAACCGTTTCAGTGGTAATTTCGGTGTGCAGTGGAACCCGCTGTCGAATGACGACAATATGCTGACTATCGGTGCAACCTATAACCTCGGTTGCCGCCTCAAACCCCAAACCGTGGACTATATCCCCTCGGGTAACGTGTTTGGTGACTCGGTGCGTTTCGAAACCCCGTCGTCGAGCCTGCGTATCCCCCAAAGCGTTGCCGCAGGTGTGTTCTATCACCGCCAAACTTGGAGCGTGGGTGTCGATTATGAGTGGCACAATTGGGGTATAAACGAGTTTGATGCAGCCAATAATGTCGGCTACCGCGATACACACACCATCCGCGTGGGAGGTATGTACACCCCCGCACGATTCGATGTCCGCAACCCTTTCAAGCGCCTCACCTACAAGGCCGGTTACCGCTATGGCGACTACTACCTTGTCAAAAATGGCGTCAATATGACCGAGCAGGCGGTGTCGGTTGGTGTCGAGATTCCGTTCAAGACGATGAAAATCTCAAACCTCAATGTTGCATTGGAATATTGCTGGCGCGGAACCCTGCAACACAATTTAATACGCGAAAATTACGTTAAAGTATCAATAGGAGTTCTTTTCTTTGGTGGCGATTTCGATTATTGGTTTGTTAAAAAGAAATTTAAATAGTATTTTTGCAACTCGTACACCACCTAAAAACGACGACAAAACGAATAATAATAGAATATGAAAAGCAATCTGATTAAACTTTTTGCATCGGCATTCGCAGTGTTTGCAGTGTCGAGCGTTTCGGCTCAAACCTATCTCGAAGACCCTCGCTATGGTAACTCGCCCGAGGAACGTAAAGAGAACGTTATGACCTTGAACAGTTTTAACGACTATGTAACCACCAAGGACTATGACAACGCCCTCAAACAACTGAACATCCTGTTGGCCAAAGCCCCCAAGGCTACCGTGAACCTCTATATCCGTGGCGCAATGATTTATAAAAACAAAATCCAACGCGCTACCTCGGTGGACCAAAAGAATGCTTATATCGACTCGCTGATGTATCTGTACGATATGCGTTGCCAAAACTTTGCCGACTACTCGAACAAAGGTCGTGATATGGGCGCAGGTTATACCACCCAAATTATGGCTCGTGAGTATTCGCAATTCCGTGCTGCTGACCGCGCAGGTATTCGCAAATACTACCAAAAGGCAATGACCACCAATAACTATGAGGTTCCTTCGGATTTCGCTCTGAACTACTTCAACGAGTTGGTTGAGGACTACAAAAACGACGAGATTGAGGCAGATATGATTCTCGACGAGTATGGCAAGATGGATAATATCATTGCAGGTGCTCCCGCTGAGCAAAAAGATTCGTTCGAGGCTCTGTTTGCAAGCAGTGGTGCTGCCAACTGCGACAACTTGGAGGCTATGTACAAAGATAAATTCGTGGCTAATCCCGATGACGCAGAGATGGTTGCCAAAGCCTTTGCTCTGATGTCGCGTGCAGGTTGCTCGGGTGACTTGTTCATCCAAATCGCCGAGAAACACTATGTTAATGCTCCTTCGGCCGATATCGCAATCCGTCTGGCTTCGATTTTCGAGAACCGCAAAGAGTTCTCGCGTGCTCTGAAATATCTCAACGAGTCGCTGGCAACCGAGGAGGATCCTATTGCCAAAGCCAACCTGTATGTTCGTATCGCCGCTTCGGAACTTGGTGGTGGTAGTGCTTCGGCCGCAGGTAGCGCTGCTCGTCAGGCTATTTCGCTCAATCCCCAAAATGGTTATGCATACCTGATGCTTGCACAGGCTTATGCTTCGAGCGCATCGGCTTGTGAGGGTATCTCGGGCCAAGCAGTGTACTGGCTTGTAACCGACGTGTTGGCTAAGGCTCGTGGCGTGTTTGCCGACGACCCCGCACAAGTATCATCGATTGACTCGCAAATCGCATCGTACCGTGCACACTTCCCCAACAACGAGGAGTGCTTCTTCAACGGTCTGAGCGAGGGTCAAAGTTACAATGTTAAGTGTGGCTGGATTAACGGTACCACTGTTGTAAGACCCCGTAAGTAAGGCACTTTGCAAGAGGTGACGAAATATCTGAATCGCTTAATGGTAGCACTTCTCATTGCGGGAAGTGCTATCTTGCTGTATTCGTGTTCGAACAAAAACGATGATGAGGGCGAGGAAGAGACTATGCTCACCCAACAGAGTGACTCGCTGACTATCGTCCAATCGGCCGAAGGTCGCCGCGATTTTGTGTTCAAAACACCTCTTATGGAACGCTACGAGTTGGCACGCGAACCTTATATGGAGTTTCGCCGTGGCGTGGAGATTACCACCTATGACGACTCGACAGGTCTGGAAGCCTCGCACCTCGTTGCCGATTATGCAATATTTTTTGAGAAACGCGAACTGTGGGAGGCCAAAGGTAATGTGGTAGCCCGTAACGCCGAGGGCCAAACGCTCTATACCCAACAGTTGTTTTGGAACCAATCCACCCACCGCGTCTATTCGAATGTGGACTCAAAGGTGGTGCAGGGACGTGACGTGTTTATTGGCGAGGGCTTCGAGTCTGACGATAAATTCGAGAAGTGGTCGTTCCGTAAATTTACGGGCAAACTTACCGTGGACTCTTCGGTGACCGAAACTCCCGATACAACCGCCACGGAGAGTAAACCCGATACCCAAAAGACCAAATCTTCGAGCGATAAAAAGAGTACGCCCAAAACCTCGGCCAAAACAACAACTACATCCGCCGATAAAGTAACCCCGGACCGAAAACTTGTCCCTGGAAAGAGTCTCCGAAAGAGTACTTCGCAACGGGAACAGACCGTAGAATAGTATGATTGTCAATTATGTAATAGTCATAGTGTCGATGCTGATGTTGTCGGCGTTCTTTTCGGGAATGGAGAGTGCTTTTGTGAGCGCCAACCGCCTAAAACTCGAATTGGACCGCAAACAATCATCGGCGTTCGACTTTATTGCCGGCATCTTTACACGCAATAGCAGCCAATATATCACCACAATGCTTGTGGGAAACAATATTACGCTGGTTGTCTATTCGCTGTTTGTGTCGAAACTCTATTTTGCCCTTACGACCTCGGAATCGGTGTTGGTCGAAACCCTGCTGGCAACGGTGGTAGTAATTTTTGTAGCCGAGTTTATCCCCAAGAATTTGGTGCTGATGAATCCCAACTTCTACCTCCGAAACTTCGGATGGCTGGTGTTGGTGTTTTATGTTGTGCTCTATCCGATTGCCAAGATTACCACTTGGATTTCGATTGGTGTTATGCGCCTGTTCGGTAAACGTGCCGACCATACCCCAATCAAATCTTTTGCCCGTCAGGACCTTGCACACCTTGTGGAGGATAATGCCGCAGAGGATGCCCCCGACGAGAACGAAATCAAATTGTTCCAAAATGTGCTGGATTTTCCCGATTTGAGCGTGCGCGACTGTATGGTTCCCCGAGTGGAGATTGAAGCCGTGTCGCAAAGCGAGGATGTGGAGGTGCTGCGCCGCCGATTCGAACAGAGTAAATTCTCGCGCATATTTGTGTGGAAGGGCTCGATTGACAATATTGTGGGCTATGTCCATATCAAAAGCCTGTTCGGTACGCCCGAAACTATCGCCTCGGTGATGATGCCCGTGTCGTATGTTCCGGAGGCTATGTCGGCTCAGGAACTTATGACCCAATTCATCAAACGTCGTAACTCGGTGGCCGTGGTACTCGATGAGTTCGGAGTGACCGCAGGCATCATCTCCATTGAGGATTTGTTGGAGGAGATTTTTGGCGAGATTGAGGATGAACACGACTCGCAAGACCTTATGGAAAAGCAACTTCCGTCGGGCGAGTATCTGCTGTCGTGCCGCTTGGAGGTGGACTATCTCAACGAGAAGTATGACCTCGGAATTCCCGAGAGCGACGAGTACGATACGCTGGCCGGCTATGCTATCTATCTGAATGGAGGTATCCCGCGCTCGGGTCAGATTGTCGAGGGCGACGGACTGAGTATTAAGGTGGCCAAAAGCAGTTCTTCGCGCGTGTTGTTGGCGCGAGTTCGTAAGATAGGCTAAAAATATTCGCCTCGGACGTAATTATATTGCAGAAAATTACTATATTTGTCGTCTGTTTTTGAGGATTCCCGCTCGGCTGTAACGCCGCCGACCGCCCTCGGAACAAATTACGCTAAACAAAAACAAAATAAATAACACAAAAAATGGCAACTTTAAACACTTTGAGAACAAAAGGAGGAGTATTCCTCATTGTTGTTATCGCCGTGGCTCTGGTCGCATTCCTGTTGGGTGACCTGTCGTCGCTGGGCGGTGGCATGAACTCGAAAAAAATGCGTATCGGTACCATCAATGGCACCCATGTAAACTACATTGAGTTCTTGACCGAGGCCGAGAACACCACCAATGTACTTCAAACTCTCTATGGCCAGGCTGCACTTCAAGCCGACCAAATCGACCAAGTTCGTCAGAGCGTTTGGGAGAGCATGGTAATCAAAAACGCTTATATGCCCGGTTTCGAGAAACTCGGTATCAGCGTAGGTGACGCCGAGATGCTTGATATGAGCAATGGTGAATACATCTCGCCCATCGTTCAAAACGTATTCTCGAATCCCCAAACCGGTGCATTTGACCCCGCAATTCTCCAAAACTTTGTAGCGAGCCTCGAATATAACGCCGCTTACCAACCCGTTTGGAACTACCTGACCGACCAAATGTCGAGCGAGCGCGCAATGTCGAAATATGTAAACCTTGTTCGCGCAGGTGTCTATGTAAACTCGTTGGAGTTGGCTTCGGCTATGAAATTGGGCGATGCAAACTACAACGCCGCTTATGCAACCAAATCGTTCTCGACCGTGGCTGACTCGCTGGTTAATGTAAGCAAGAGCGAAATCAAAAAATACTACGACGAGCACAAAGATAACTACAAACAAACCGCAGCCCGCGATATTGAGTATGTAGTATTCAACCTGCTGCCTTCGGAGGAGGATTACACCGAGGCTGCTGAGCGTGCCGAGGAGATTGCTGCCGAGTTTGCTGCTGCCGAGGATGCAATGCAATACGCTTCGCTGAACTCGCAAAGCAAAACCGACACCCGCTATTATAGCGAGGAGAACGTTCCCGCCAACTTTGCTGCTCTGGCATTTGGCAAAGACGCTCAACCTATGTATGGTCCCGTGTTGAATGGCGATGTTTATACTATGGCTCGCGTTGCTGAGTACAAAATGTTGCCCGACACCGTTGGTGCAAAACACATTCTGATGACTCCCGGTCAAACCGCAACCGTTGACAGCATCGTTAAAGCACTCAAAGGTGGCGCTTCGTTCGAGACTCTGGCTTCGAAATATTCGGTTGACCCCACCGTTGACCTTGGCCGCTTTGCTCCCGAGCAAATGGTTGAGGAGTTTGCCGATGCTTGCGTTGCTGCCAAAGTGGGTGACATCTTCACCGTTGACAGCCAATACGGAACTCACATTGTAAACCTTACCTACAAAACCAAACCCGTTCGCAAGGCTCAAATCGCGACCGTTGTTTACAACGTAGAGCCCAGCGCAACTACCCAACAAACCGTTTATGGTGAGGCTCGTGCATTCTTGGAGAAAGCCGGTAAAAATTACGACTCGTTCAACGCTGCTGTTGCCGAGACCGGTGCTGCTCGTCGTGTTGCTACTATCAACTCGACCGACCGCGGTATCAATGGTTTGGATGAGGCCAGCGCTGTAACCCGTTGGGCATTCAACGGCAAAAAAGGTGAGGTTTCGGCTATCCTTGATGTTGATGGCGGTGACTACCTGATTGGCGTTATCAAAGAGGCTCGTGAGCAAGGTACCACTCCTTTGGAGGCCGTTTCGGAGCGTATCGCATCGATTCTGCGTAACCAAAAGAAAGGCGAGATGATTGCTGCCGAGATGGAGGGCAAAACTCTGGCTGAGGTTGCTCAATTGGAGGGCGCAACTGAGGGCGTTGCTGAGGATGTAAACTTCAATTCGTTCTATATCCCCGGTCTTGGTATGGAGCCTAAATTCGTTGGTGCTGTGTGTGTTAGCGAGACCGGCAAATTGTCGAAACCCGTTGTAGGCGGAACCGGTGTTTATGTGTTCGACGTGAACGCCAAGAACGGTAAAAACCTCTCGGAGGCTGACGAGAAAGTTCGCTTGGAGTCGATTGCAACTTCGTACATCAGCGAGCGTCTGTCGCAGGCTCTGGATGACAATACCGAGATTGTAGACAATCGAGTTAAATTCTTCTAGAATATGGCTCCGAAGAGGAGTGACGAAAGGAGGGAGGTTGCACAGTGTGTAGCCTCTCTCTTTTTTTTTGGGGGGGGGGAGGGGAGACTATAAATGGGCGATTGTATCTTATTTTAATAGGTGCGCACAGTATTTTGAGCAAAATGTATTGCTAATCGCCAAAAATGTATTATATTTGCGACATCTGAATGAATCATCTGCTTAGGGGACGTGAGTCCCCTAAGTTATTAAATATAGGTAAACCATTTACGATGTTGCAAATTTCCGAAATTCAAACGCTTGCTCAGGAGCTGATTACCAATCCCGAACTCTTTGTGATTGATATTACAATGTCGCCTTCCAACGACATCTGTGTTGTGCTGGATAGCGATAGCTCGGTGTCGGTGGATGACTGTGTGGCTCTGAGTCGCGCTATGTCGTCCCGCATCGACGAGATAACCGACGACTACTCGCTGGTAGTTACTTCGGCCGGTATCGGCCAACCCTTGCGCTGTCTGCGCCAATATCGTAAATTGGTTGGAGGCTCGGTAGAGGTTGTGCTCGCCGACGGAACCAAGATTCTGGCTACACTCGATGCCGCCGACGAGAACGGTATCACCGTAAGTTATCAGGAGAAGGTTGCCGTAGAGGGCAAAAAACGCAAACAACTTGTGGATGTTGTCCGTACCTATGCCTACGACCAAATCCGCAGTACCGCCGAGTGGCTGGACTACAAATAGAGATAAAACAAATCATAAATAAAAAAACAACAATGAAGAACTTGAATTTAATCAGCAACTTTGCTGAATTCAAAGAGCTTAAAAACATCGACAAGTCGACGATGATTGGCGTGTTGGAGGAGGTTTTTCGCCACATGTTGCAAAAAC
>JAFTYJ010000063.1 GCA_017464745.1 Rikenellaceae bacterium
ATAACAACAACACCGAGGCTATCGGTACCCAAGCACGTCAAATGCAGGGTCGTACTCACGACGGTATCAAGGTTATCCGCCCGCTCAAAGATGGTGTGATTGCCGATTTTACCGCCACCGAGTTAATGCTCAAAGGTATGATTCGCAAAGTGTTCCCCAAGAGCAAACTGTTTGCACCCAGCCTCAAAATGGTGATTTGCATCCCCAGTGGTTCGACCAACGTCGAAATTCGTGCCGTACGTGACTCGGCCGAACACGCCGGTGGTCGTGAGGTGTATCTGATTCACGAGCCTATGGCTGCCGCTATGGGTGCTGGACTTGATGTAGTAGCACCTGAGGGTCATATGATTATCGACATCGGTGGTGGTACTACCGAAATCGCCTGCATCTCGTTGGGAGGTATCGTATGTAGCGAGAGTATCAATGTTGCCGGTGACGTATTCACCGAGGATATTCTCAACTATATGCGCCAACGCCACGGCGTAAAGGTTGGAGAGCGCACTGCCGAGGACATCAAAATTGCTATCGGTTCGGCTCTGACCCAACTCGACGAAGAGCCCGATGATTATGTTATCACCGGTCCGGATATTGTAACTGCACTGCCCAAGACCGTAACCTTGTCGTATGGCGAGATTGCGCAAGCACTCGAAAAATCGCTTATCAAAGTTGATGCCGCCGTGATGAAGGTTTTGGAGTCGATGCCCCCCGAATTGTACTCGGATATCTACAAAACCGGAGTATATCTGGCAGGTGGTGGTGCGCTGATTCGCGGTTTGGCCAAACGTTTGAGCGACAAATGTCGTATTCCTTTTGTTGTGGCTGAGGATCCGTTGCGCGCAGTTGCCCGAGGCGCAGGTTTGGCATTGAAGAATGTTGAACGCCTGCCGTTCTTGATGCGATAATATGACCACACCACGTGTGCCACCCTACTCCGTGTTGAGTGACCACGAGTGTGTATTGTGCAGAAGATGAACAGACTATTGTTATTCTTACGCAAAGTGTATGTGGGAGCGATTTTCATTATCTTGGAATCGCTCTCCATACACTTTTATGCTAACTCATCAGCATATACCCAAGCCAAATTGCTGACGGTTTCGAATGCTATGGTGGGGTGGATTAACTCGACATTCTCGTCGGTTGGTCGTTACTTTCACCTGGATACCGAAAACCATCTGCTGGTTAATCGTATTGCCGAATTGGAAAATACTCTCGAAGCCTATCGCGCTGTGGTGGACGAATACGAGTTGCATCATAAACTCGATACCTCCGAGCTCAAATTCCGACACACACCTGCTCGGGTCATCAACAACACTGTGTCGCACCAACAAAACTTCATCACCATTGACCGAGGTTTTGGCGATGGCGTGAGGGATGGTATGGCGGTGCTTACTCCCGACGGATGTATGTTTGGCTATGTAGTGTCGTGTAGCGAACGCTATGCGGTGTGTATGTCGATGCTCAACACCGAATTCCGAGCCAGCGGACGCCCTACACATAGTGGCGAATTTGGCTCGATTAGTTGGGATGGCAAGGACCGACGATATGTAACCCTGTCGGAGATTCCAAAGTATACCCCCATTCAAGTGGGAGATACTATCGTTTCGACAGCCTATTCGTTCTACTTTCCCGAGGGCGTACGAATTGGCACGGTCGAACATATTGCCAATACCGACAACTCGCCGTCGAGTACCATTCGTGTGAAATTGAGCGCCGACTTTATGACTACCGACAAGGTCGTGTTGGTTGAGAACCGCGACGCCGAAATTATTATGGACCTCGAAGAGTCGGTCAAATAATCTCTCTACCGTTATGTATCAAGGAATACGCTATACTTTGTTGTTGATTGTACTTGCACTATTACAAAGCCTGGTTTTCAATCAGGTGCAAATCAGTGTGTACTTCAACCCGCTTATTTATGTAGCCTTCGTAATGCTGCTGCCTATGCGCACCCAACCAATCATCGTGTTGATGTGCGGTCTGTTGGTGGGCGTACTGATGGATGTGACAATGGGATTGGCCGGTGTTAATACCATCGCATCGCTACTGACCGCCTATCTGCGTCCGCTGATGTTGCGCCTGGTTATGGGACGCGATAATGCGGTCGAAGGAGGTATCCCCGCCCCTATGCAGGTTGGTGTGGGCAAATTTATATCATACGCTTCGGTGTTCACTCTTGTGCAATCCGTAGTGTTCTTTGCATTGGAGGCTATGACTCTGCGCTATGCCCACCTGATTGCCATCAAAGTGGTTCTTAACACCGCTGTTACTGTGGCGTTGGTTATGGCTGTTGCAGCATTCTTTGCCCCCAAAAACTACAACAACAGTTTTCTGGATTAGAGCTATATGTACCAGGGAAGTGGGAAATATATATTATTGAAATATGCCGTGCTTATTGTGTTCGGTATCATCGCCCTACGCCTGTTCCATATCCAAATTATCGACAACTCCTATAAACGCAGTTCGGCCAACAACAGTCTGCGCTACGAGGTGCAATATCCTCCACGAGGTGTGGTGTACGACCGCAATGGCGAATACCTTATCCAAAGTAAGGAGATTTACGACCTGATGATTATTCCAGGCGATGTCGAGCCGTTCGATACAATGCTGATGTGCCGTATTGTGAACGTCAGCAAGGAACGATTGAAACGCGAACTGCGCAAAGCCCGCAACTATTCGTGGCGACGACCCTCGGTGTTGCTGTCGCAAATCAGCAAAGAGGCCAAACTACGTCTGGATGAGTTGAACTACCCCGGATTCTATGTTGTTTTGCGTACAGCCCGCTCCTACCCTCGTAATATTGCCGGCAACCTGCTCGGATATGTGGGCGAGGTTAGCGAGAAGGATATTGAACGCGATTGTTACTATCGTAGTGGTGACTATATTGGCAAGAGCGGTATCGAGTTGGCCTACGAGAAAGAGTTACGTGGCGAGAAAGGTGTCAAAATCAATTTGGTGGATGTTCACGGAATTGTCAAAGGACAATACGAGGACGGACAATTCGATACACTGCCCACAGCGGGTCTGGCTCTGACCAGCACCCTTGATGCTCGTCTGCAAGAGTTTGGCGAGCAACTTATGGTCGGTAAGGTGGGAAGTATTGTGGCTATTGAGCCTGCAACGGGCGAAATCCTGATTATGGCCAGCAGCCCGAGTTACAACCCCGACCAATTGGTTGGCCGTGAGCGTGGCAACAACTATATGAAACTGCTCAACGATCGTCGCCGTCCGTTGTTCAACCGTGCTGTGATGTCGAAATACCCTCCCGGTTCGACTTTCAAACTTGTTAATGGACTTATCGGTCTGCAAGAGGGTGTCCTCACTACGGGACAACACTATCCGTGCAGTATGGGTTACAAAGTAGGCAAAGGAGTTGCCTGTCACGCCCACCCCTCGCCCATCAAACTCAACCAAGCCGTACAGATGTCGTGTAACGCCTATTTCTGCTATGTGTTCCGCAATATTTTGGATAACAACAAAAAGTACGACAACATCGGCGATGCACTCGACAAATGGAACGAATATGTATATAGTTTCGGTTTCGGACGTAAACTCGATTCGGACTTCACGGGCGAATTGAACGGCAATGTTCCCACACGCAACTACTACGACCGTGTGTATAACAAGCATTGGAACTCTCTTACGGTTATCTCGTTGTCTATTGGTCAGGGTGAGTTGGGATGCACGCCGTTGCAAATGGCCAACCTAGCAGCAACCATTGCCAACCGTGGCTACTACTACATTCCTCACGTTGTCAAGAAAATCGAAGGACGCGACTCTATCGACCGCCGCTTCTATGAACGACACACCACGCTGATTGACCGCAAACACTTCGACCCGATTGTGGATGGTATGTACAAAGCCGTTCACGAACCGGGAGGTACAGCCGTAGCGTTGGGCTATCTTCAAGGTTTGGAGTTGTGTGGCAAGACAGGTACCGCCCAAAACCCACAAGGTAAGGACCACTCGACATTCCTCGGTTTTGCACCCAAGGACAATCCCAAGATTGCAATCTCGGTGTATGTCGAAAATGGAGGTTTCGGAGGTACCATTGCAGTGCCTATCGCCTCACTCATTGTCGAGAAATACCTGACCGACACCATAACCCGCCCCCACCTGGTGGACTATGTCAAGAATATGAAAATTGCCTATCCGTACTATGATAAGAAGTAACGACAGACGTGGGGGAATAACCTCCAATATCGACTGGGTTGCAGTGCTGCTCTACTTTGCGCTCATCACCTTCGGATGGGTCAACATCTATGCAGCAACCAATAGAGGCTCGGCAGATAGTGCTTTTGCCATTACCGAACGTTATGGTATGCAGTTGATTTGGATTGGCGGCTCACTGCTGATCGGTGTGGTGATGATGCTGTTGGACTATAAGTATTATCACATTCTGGCCTACCCTGCTTACATATTTGCACTATTGCTGATTATCATAACCTTCACACCGCTCGGGCACGAGTCCAACGGAGCGCACGCGTGGATTAAAATAGGCCCTTTGTTGATACAGCCTGCAGAGTTTATGAAAATCGGTGCAGCGCTTGCTGTTGCACGCTTTATGAGCGCCTACACATTTAGCACACAGAAACTTTCGGATGTGGTCAAACTTGCAGCCATAATCGGAGTTCCGATGTTGGCAATTCTGTTGCAGAACGACACAGGTTCGGCACTGGTCTATTGCTCGTTTTTGTTTATGTTGTTCCGCGAGGGATTGAACGTGTGGATATATGTGGTTATCGGTTTTGTGGTGGCTCTGTTTATCCTGTCGTTCTGGATTGAGCCGACGGTGATGGTAGTGTTGCTGATTGTGGTGTGCACCGCCCTGCAAACGCTCCAAAACCGCAATATCAGAGCCTCACTGCGCTACTTGGCAGGTGTTACACTCGGCACTATTGCCTTGCACTACCTCTTTGTGGCTTTGAAAACCGACGTATCGATGTTTTGGACTATACTCATCGTGCTTGGTGCGTCGCTTCCGTTTGTTGTGGTGTACGCCTATCGCAAACACTTGGGTAGCGTGTTTATGTACCTGTTGCTGTTCGTGTTCTCGATTGGATTCTCGCAGGTTACCGATGTGGTGTTCGAGAAGATGCAACCTCACCAAAAACACCGAATTCTCGACCTGCTGGGCATTGAATCCGACGCATCTAAATGGGGATACAACGTAATCCAATCCAAAATCGCTATCGGCTCGGGAGGTTTTGCAGGCAAGGGTTTTATGAACGGAACTCAAACCAAGTTTAACTTTGTACCCGAGCAAGAGACCGACTTTATCTTCTGTACCGTGGGCGAAGAGTGGGGCTTTCTGGGTACTATGTTTGTGCTGGTGCTGTTTGCAATGTTTATCTTGCGACTGATGCAGATGGGTGAACGCCAACAAGAGAGTTTCGGCAGAGTCTATTGCTATTCGGTTGCTGGTATCTTTATGATGCACGTATTCATTAATATAGGTATGACCATCGGCCTGATGCCCGTGATTGGTATTCCGTTGCCGTTTTTCAGTTATGGCGGTTCGTCTTTCCTGGCATTCTCGCTGCTATTCTTCATCGCACTCCGATTGGATGAGGCCAACCGCGAACTTAACTCATTCTCAATCTAATGACACGCGCGCCACGCAACAAAACATTGTGCATCGACCCCGCGGAGATTGACCACCTGAGCGAACGCGTCCGCCACATCACAACTCCCATTGAAGATATTGCACAACTTACAGACACCACAATTGAGGGTGACTGCACTCGTCTTTTACCCCTTATTCCCAACGACTCTGTTGACCTTGTTGTGGCCGACCCTCCTTATAACATTGACAAACGTTTCAAACAGATTCGTTTCAGTTCGATGAGCGACCAAGGCTACGAGGAGTGGTTGGATAGTTGGTTGGGAGAGTTGTGTCGCAAACTCAAAGATACGGGCTCGATATATGTGTGTTGCGATTGGAAGAGTTCGTGTGCTGTGGCTCGTGTGCTGTCGCGCTATGTCACAATCATCAACCGCATAACTTGGCAACGCGAGAAGGGTCGTGGTGCTCGCGCTAATTGGAAGAATTCGATGGAAGATATTTGGTTTGGCGTACGCAATCCCGAGAACTACCATTTCGACCTCGGTGCGGTCAAACAGAAACGACGTGTGCTGGCACCCTACAAAACCGACAACACCCCGCGTGATTGGCAACAGACCGAACAGGGAAAATTCCGTTTAACCTGTCCCTCTAACTTCTGGGACGACATTACAGTCCCCTATTGGTCGATGCCCGAGAATACCGAACATCCAACTCAAAAGCCCGAAAAACTGATTGCAAAACTAATTCTTGCGTCGTGTCCCGAGGGTGGATTAGTGCTCGACCCGTTTGTCGGCAGCGGAACAACTTCGGTTGTGGCACGCAAACTGGGTCGCCATTACATCGGTATCGAATTGGACCCTCACTACTGCCTTGTAACCGAGAAAAGACTCAACAAAGCACAAACAGACACCTCGATTCAGGGCTATTGTGACGGCGTATTTTGGGAGCGCAACACGATGTTGGCCCAACTTCGTGCCAAGAAAAAACAAAAATCCGAGTAATGCTACTCGGATTTTTTAGTTACGGGAATATGTGTGTTACTATTGAGCCTGAACAATCTCGCCACCACGCACCACAGCCGCCATATTTGTATCAATCGTGTTGCGATCACGCTCCGACAAGTGTTTGAGCAGCCCACAACGCAGGCTTTCCATCGCCACAATCGGATTAAGATGCAGATAGCCGCCCAAAATCAACATATTGAATAGTTTGGAATTACCCATTTCAACCGACTCCATTAGCGCATCAATAGAGTATATCCTGATGTCGGTACGAACGGGTTTGCGGGTGATTCCGTTCACATCATAAATCAGTATTCCGCCGGGCAGCACCTTCGACTCAAATTTATCCAACGATTGCTGATTGAGCACAATGGCCGTATTGTAGTGTGTTGCAACAGGTGAACTAATAGTTCGGTCACTCAAAGTCACCGTCACATTGGCAGTTCCACCACGCATCTCGGGACCATACGAGGGCATCCAACTCACTTCGTAGCCCTGCGCCACACCAGCATAGGCCAAAATTTTACCCATCGACAGCACTCCTTGGCCACCAAAACCCGCTATAATCAAAACCTCTTTCATCACTTTACTCTCCTACACTTTTGATATCTCCCAACGGATAGAATGGCAACATATTCTCGACCAACCACTTATTGGCTGCCACAGGCGACATCTTCCAGCCGCTGTTACACGTAGCCACAATCTCGACAAACGATAGTCCGCGACCTGCCAATGCATTTTCGAAGGCTCTGCGTATGGCTCGTTTGGCTTTACGAATATAGACTGCCGAAGCAACAGTCTGACGCGTCACATAGCACACGCCCTCCAATTGCGCCAACATTTCGGTAATCTTATATGGGTAGCCGTGCAACTTGGGGTCACGACCATCGGGTGTGGTCGCGGTCTTCATTCCACACAATGTGGTGGGTGCCATCTGGCCGCCCGTCATTCCGTAGATTGCATTATTGATATAGAACACCACTATACTCTCGCCACGATTGCAGGCGTGAATGGTTTCGCCCGTACCAATAGCCGACAGGTCGCCGTCGCCCTGATAGGTGAACACCACACGCTCGGGAGCCAAGCGATTAATACCCGTCGCAACAGCGCAAGCGCGACCGTGAGCAGCCTCGACCATATCTATATCGAAATAGTTGTAGGCAAAAACGCCACAACCCACAGGAGTGACACCGATGGTGCGCTGTTGAATTCCCAACTCTTCGATTACCTCGGCAATCAGTTTGTGAACCACACCGTGACTGCAACCCGGACAGTAGTGCAGTGTGGTGTCGGTCAATATTTTGGATTTGGAATATACCTTGTTCTGTTCGCAAATTATCTCTCTCACATCCATACTCCGTTATTATTTGCGTTATAAGTGTTGTTTTAGTTGTTCGAGCACTTCGTCGGGGGTGAAAATTACACCACCCATACGTCCGTAAAAGCACACAGGCACTTGACCATTCACAGCCAGACGAACATCCTCGACCATTTGTCCTGCATTCAACTCAACGGTCATCAACATTTGCACCTGCTGTGCCAACTCCCCTAACCTATCACTCGGGAAAGGCCACAAGGTTATGGGACGCACAAGCCCCACTCGCAGCCCCTCACTACGGGCCATATCCACAACCTCACGACAGATTCGGGCACTACAACCAAAGGCCACTAACACCACATCGGCATCGTCCGTATGGTATTCATCCCAGCGGGTTTCGTTTTGTTGGATTGCTTGGTATTTGGCTTGGAGTTGCAGATTGACAGCCTCTTGTTCTGCGGCTTGAAGTTGTAGTGATGTTATGATGTTGTGGGTGCGATTGGGATGTCGTCCCGTGAGTGCCCACGAATCACACTCCGCCACAATCTCAGCATCCGTTTTGCGAGGTCGATTTTCGCGCAATACCACCTTCTCCATCATCTGACCAACCATTCCGTCGGACAACATCATAACGGGGATGCGATACTTAAATGCGATGTCGAAACCTTCGGCTACAAAATCATACATCTCTTGCACCGAATCGGGAGCCAATACTACGCAATGATAGTCACCGTGGCCACCACCCTTGACAGCCTGAAAATAGTCACCCTGCGAGGGCTGGATTGTACCCAAACCTGGGCCACCGCGTTGAACATTGATAATAAGACAGGGTAAAGATGCACCGGCAATATAACTCAGCCCCTCGCACATAAGGCTTATACCGGGACTTGACGACGAGGTCATAACCCTACGACCAAGGCTGGCACCTCCATAGACCATATTAATGGCAGCCACCTCGCTTTCGGCCTGCACCACCTGCATTCCGGTGGTAGTCCACGGACGCAACGCCATCAATGTTTCGAGAATTTCGCTTTGGGGTGTGATTGGGTATCCGAAATATCCGTCACAGCCACATCTGACAGCGGCCTCGGCCACCGCCTCATTGCCCTTCATCAGGCGTACATCACAATTCATCAATCTCTCTCCTCTTTAACGCTCTGTCGATACACACTGATACAACTGTCGGGGCATACGACAGCACACGATGCGCATCCAATACATAGTTCGGGATTGAGTGAGGTTGAATATACGTAACCTTTACTATTGACATTAACCGACATCGTAAGTACGTTTGACGCACAAGCCTCCACACACAATCCACAGCCCTTACACTGCTCGGTTTGTATAACCACAGCACCTTTGATTCTTGTCATCTTTGCAACAATTTTGGTTTCTGTGTTCTGCAAAGATACAAACAAATCCGTTAAGTTGTGCCTCCAATTGGTACTTTTTATGCGTTGTAAAGCCTACTATACTGCATTTTTATTTGGTTTCGTCCAACTTTTAGTATCTTTGCGCCCCGTATGAGAAAGTTTTTTGGCTTGAACAGAGAGTATGGCGCTACGTTACGCCTGGCAGTACCAATCATTCTGTCACAAGTGGGTCAAATAGTTACCCAACTTGCCGACAATATTATGGTTGGACGCTTGGGTGCATTGCCACTGGCAGCCGTGTCGTTTGGTGGCACGGTGTCGTTTATTCTGTTCATTACCTGTATGGGTATCACCCTCGGAATTACTCCCATTGTGGGCGAGGCCTATGCCCAAGGCCGACATCGCGATGCTTCGGCCTATCTGCTCAACGCCATTGCGCTATACTGCGGCATAGGCTTGCTGATTTTTGGCGTGCAGATGGGACTTATCCCTCTGCTCGACAATATGGGGCAACCGGCCGATGTGGTAACACTCTCGATACCCTACTATAAATATTTGGTGTGGTCGATATTGCCGTTTATGCTGTTTGCTGCGTTCAAACAATTTCTCGAAGGTGTCGGCAATACAACCATCTCAATGATGATTGTGGTATTCTCCAATCTGCTCAATATCCTATTGAACTATGTATTTATCTATGGTAAATGGGGCGCTCCCGAGATGGGGGCCACGGGTGCAGGTTTGGCGACATTCATTTCGAGATTGATAACCCCGTTCCTGATTATCGGCTACTGCATAGTTCACCATAAGATGCGACGCTATCTGCAACTATTGAGCCGCACACGCCTGATGCTAAGGAAAATTCGCGAATTGCTCAAAGTGGGATTCCCTATCTGTGTGCAGATGTCGCTCGAAGGCTGGACGTTTGCGTTTTCGAGCATTATGATGGGCTGGCTCGGTACTGTGGCAATTGCCGCCAATCAGATAGCCATCACATTATGTAATATCGGCTTCCTATCGTTGGTTGGTATTAGTTCGGCCACAACCATTCGGGTTAGCCACGCATATGGTGTTGGCGACTATCAGGCAATACGTCGCATCGGTTCTTCGTCGTATCGCATCGGTCTGGTGTGGAATGCTTTTACGGCCTTTACATTCATTTTATTGCGCGACCTGCTGCCTCAGGCATTTACCGACAACGAAGAGGTTATTGCTATGACCTCCAAGATGTTGATTGTGGTTGCCATGTTCCAATTCTCGGACGGTATGCAGTGTATCGGAATGGGCCTTCTGCGAGGTATGCAGGATGTCAAAATCACAATGAAAATCGCATTCATTTCGTACCTTGTCATCAACCTTCCCGTGGGTTATCTGTTCGGTTTCACCCTTGGGATAGGCGAAATTGGTGTATGGCTCGGCTACATCTTCGGACTCTCGACCGCCGCAATACTCCTCCGACGACGATTCAACAAAAATCTACGCTTCGCAACGACCGAATAATGCACAAAATCGGCTTCGGACCGATGTACTCTCATATTTTTTGCTATCTTTGCACAAAATATGCTTATTCGTATGAGTTGCTATCATAAAACCAAACCAAATATAGGACGTGGTTGCGCCTTTTGCCAAGACTGCGAGGGTAATACCTCGGTCGAAGTGTGCGAAGGTTGCTACAAACTACACGCCGCAGATTGGCTGGCCGACTATCCCGACCGTTTCCCTACCGACATAATTGAGGTAAGATTCAAAAACACCCGCAAAGGCTACTACCGCAATGTAAACAACATTGACCTCAAAGTGGGCGATATTGTTGCAGTAGAGGCTGCCCCCGGTCACGACATCGGCATTGTGTCGATGTTGGGCGAAATGGTACTCAAACAGATGAAACGTGTGGGATTCTCGCCCGTGGGTGGTGAGTTCCGCAAACTCTTCCGCAAAGCCAAACCCTATGATATCGAAAAGTGGCAAGAGGCTATCGCGCTCGAACACGAAACTATGATTCGAAGCCGACAGATTGCCGCCGCTATGGGATTGGATATGAAGATTGGCGACGTGGAGTATCAAGGCGACAAAATCAAAGCAATCTTCTATTATATTGCCGACGGCCGTGTGGATTTCCGCGAACTCATCAAGGTCTTTGCCGAGCAGTTCCGCATCAAAATCGAGATGAAACAGATTGGTGCACGCCAAGAGGCTGGCCGTATCGGTGGCTTGGGCTCTTGTGGCAGAGAGTTGTGTTGTGCATCGTGGATTTCGAGTTTTACATCGGTAACCACTAACGCCGCACGCACCCAAGACCTGTCGCTTAATCCCCAAAAGTTGGCAGGACAATGCGGCAAGTTGAAGTGCTGTCTGGTGTACGAACTCGACTCCTATATCGACGCACGCAAGGCTATTCCCAAACTGCACGAACCGCTACACGCATTGGACGGTGACTACTATCACGTTTCGACCGATGTTTTGTCGCGCGTAATGAGTTTCAGCACCGTGCCCGATGCCAATGTCGGCACAATCAAACTTACCGTCGATAAGGTACGCGAAATTCTGCACCTGAATCGCGCAGGCAAAAAGGTTGATACAATTGTAGGAGAGGTGGATATTGTCGAGCCCGAAATCGCATTTGCAAGCGGTAGCGAGGAGGACAGCATCACCCGTTTCGACCGTGCCAAACGCAAAAAGAATCGTTCGAAAAAACGCAATAACGACAAACAAGGCGCAAGCCTCAAAAACGACCAACCCAAAGAGCAACCCACCGAAACTCCGAATGGTGAAGGCGCTACGGACAACAACGACAAACACCAACACAACGACCGCCAACGTCACAATCGTGACAATGCACAAAATCGTCCCGAAGGCGAGCGTCGTGAGGGCGGAAACCGCCAAGGCCACCGAGGTCGCAACAATCGTCGAGGTCCCCGCGAGGGTAATCGCAATGGCGCACCCAAAAACGAAGGTTCGAACAACAACTCCAACCAAGGAGGACAACAATAGAAAATGACTCTGCGTAGTGCCATCTGCATATTGAGTATGGTTGTGGTTGCAACATCGTGTATATCACACCATACCTCGGTTGTGGTCGATACCCCACCCCACTCGTGGCACGAGCCCATGGAGTTGGCCTACCACAATGAGGACACACTCAGAGTGAGAGATTTCCGTATTGTGACCTACTACTCGGCAGAGGCTCCCGATAGCGCAAAATTTGAGGTGGTAACGGTGTCGCCCGACGGATTCAAGGCTACCGACACGGTAATATGTTGGTTTCCCCACCAAAAGGCCGGCCGTAATTACTTCGAACGCCAAACCACATTCCGCACCGAGGCTGTGTTGCGTTGCAAAGGCACCTATAATGTAACATTTACCCCGACCGATACACTCAACGGAGTGTGGGCCGTGGGACTTAATACAACTTTCTAAAAAAATGGGAAAAGACAAGATACGCAGGTTTGCCGAAAACCTGACATTCAAAAATATGATTCAGGCCGACTTTGAGGACATTTTCCACAAAGACCACCCCCTGAAAGGCCATTGGCACGAGGAGTTTTTCCACAACTCCAACCCCATTGTGCTGGAACTCGGTTGCGGTCGTGGCGAATATACAGTTGCACTGGGTCAAGCCAATCCCGATAAGAACTTTATCGGAGTGGATATTAAGGGTGCCCGTATGTGGCGCGGTGCCAAAACTGCCACTCAGGAGAATTTGTCGAATATCGGCTTTGTGCGTACCCGTATCGAATTTATCAACTCTTTCTTTGCCGAGGGCGAGGTATCGGAGATTTGGATTACTTTCCCCGACCCGCAACTCAAAACCCGCCGTGCCAAGAAACGTTTGACCTCGCCTATTTTCTTGGAATATTACGCCCAAATGTTGAAGGCCGACGGTTTGATTCACCTCAAAACAGACTCGCAACACCTCTACAACTATACCAACGCAGTTGTTGACAACTATGGTCTGAGCCGTAACGTTGCCAATAATGACATCTATGGCTCGGGGTATGCCGACGAGCGATTGTCGATTAAGACGGCCTATGAGATGATGTTCTTGGATAGAGGGCTTCCGATTACCTACACTCAGTTCTCGCTTGATGGTCGCCGCAAATTCGAGTGGTTTGATTGGAAGGGCGACGATGTGCTCGAAAAGGACAACGAGCAGGAGCGCCAATAAACATAACGCTAAACAATAAACGAGGGTATCCGTCAAAAAAGTGGATACCCTCGTTTGTTGTTTAGAGGATTCTAATATTTCTAATACTTCACCTCGGTGTAGTGCTTAACATCCGAACTATTGCACATCGCCCCCAATTGAGGTACAAGACGAGTAAAGTGCTCCGACGCGTTGTGTTCTTCAATAGCATCGAGGTCACGCCAAATTTCGATAAAGGTATAGGTCATCGGGTCCTCGGCACAACTATTGAGTGTATAGGAGATATTACCCAGTTCGGCTTGCGAAGCCTTGACCATTTCGCCGGCCATCGACACAAATTTATGAATATACTCGGGTTTGACATCAAATACGGCTACAATTTTCACAGCCTTCGATGTATCCTCGACAGCCTTGGTGTCGGGGGCTGATTGGGTGCCACACGAACTCACGGCCACAGTAGTAGCCAACAGTGCGCACAAACGGGAAAAAAGTTTCATAACGTAAAAATGTTAATATGTTTTGTTGTGTACAAATATACGAAACATTTTGTAACCTTCTACCCTGCGCTTCAACTTTTCGCTCTTCTATCGCGCCTTTGGTTGCAAAAACACTCTTTTCGGTCGTAAAACCATCTGCTGGTTATTTTGGCACGTGGTTTGCAATTTCTCGGGCAAGGTTTCTTCATTTATTTAAGTTTGGGTTAGTAGTTTTAGAAGGGGCAACCCTTCGGGGACGGAGGACTATCGTGAGATACTCCTCCGATTCTTTTTTCACCCCTACTTAAACCTCACAAAATCTCAACAAACCATTGCTAATCGAAAATCATTGACTATTTTTGTCTAAACGGACTCTATGAAATTATCAGTTTTATGAAGAAATATCTCATTACTATTATTCTGTGCCTTGTGTGCGTACTTGTAGTTGGTCAAGACAGAATCAATAGGACCAAATTATCTTTCAATAGCGAAGGGGCTAAATTAACAAACTTCACAGGATGGGGTTTCTGTGAACTTACCGGAGAATGGTTTGATTGTACTAGCGTAATTGAAACAGACAAAAAGTATGCAACAAACGCTCAATATCCTTTATGGAAATCACATAAGTTCAACAATATAATTAGTTTGCAATTTAAAACTATCACCTATAATAACACACCATATTATACGCTTATTTGGGAAAAGTGGGTCGGCGCATATAAATACCCCACTATTATGGTAGACTGGGAATATTGGAAAACAAAGGTATTCTTAATATTTACCGAAGAAAATATGACCCAATTAAAAAGTCTTACAAGTACTCCTGTAAGTATAAAGGTAGTGAGCTTTGAAAAAGGTAGATATGATACCAATGTGGAAGATGTAGATATTATTCAGACTAATATGAATAGAGAATATATAGACACTGATTTTCTCATTATCTACAAGGCTACAACTGGTTCTATTAGATTTATATTCAAAGAATATCTCAATAACGAAAAAGCGTATAGTGACGAAATAGAAAAACAATATTTTGAACTCAATGAAAGAGATTATCAAAAGCTAATTAGCCTAAGTCATTAACTATACATTTTGTTTATTACGCCAAGACAATCCATTTATCGGGCAGGTGTTAAAAAAACTACCGCCCGATTCTTTTTTTTGTGGTTAGGGAAAGATTACGTATATTTGTAAAAAGACCGCAAAACACGCAACTATTATGAAAATTTCACATTATGTGGCAGTGGTGGGAGTGTTATGCTTGGCCACAGCCTGCAATCGAGGCAACCTCGCGCAATATGTCGATCCGATGATTGGTACCGATTTTCACGCGCACTGCTATCCAGGCTCCACCCTACCCTTTGCTATGGTACAACTCAGCCCCGACAATGGTCCCGGAGGTTGGGATTGGTGTGGCGGCTACCACGCCTCCGATACCACAATCGTAGGTTTCTCGCACACCCACATCAGTGGTACGGGAGTTCGCGACCTGGGCGATATTATGCTGATGCCTGCCGTGGGTGTCGTGCAGTGGAGTGAGGGTCCCAAGGAGAGCCCCAAGCAGGGTTATCGTTCGCCATTTGACAAGCAGAGCGAGAAGGCTTCGCCTGCATACTATTCGGTGCGCTTGACCGAGCCGCAAGTTACCGCCGAGTTGACAAGCACGCTACGCTGTGGTGTGCATCGCTATCGTTTCGACAATCCCAAGGAGCAATACATAATGCTGGACCTTGACCACGGAATCGGCAATCGCACAACCGGAGCAATGTTGCGTCGCGTAGATGAGCGCACTGTCGAGGGTGTTCGCCGTGTTACGGGTTGGGCCAAACAGCGCGAGGTGTGGTTCCGTGCCGAGTTTTCGGAACCCTTTGGCGAAATTGCAACAATGGTTGATGGTACCGAAGGAGTGCTTGATGAGTGTGCCGAGGGTATAAAGGTTGCCGCAGCCATCCGTTTTGCAAAACCCTCGCGCGAAATTGAGGTGCGTGTGGCATTGTCGATGACCTCGACCGAGGGTGCTGAGCGTAACTTCAAGGCCGAGGTTGCGGGTGTAAGTTTTGAAGAGGTTCATCGCCGTGGTGTGGCTGCCTGGAACGAGCAGTTGCAGAAAGTGCAAATCGCGCCACAGACCCCCGAACGCGATAAACGCATATTCTACACCTCGATGTATCACGCAATGGTAACTCCCAACCTATTCAGCGATGTGGACGGAGCGTACGTTAATATGAAACGCGAGCAAGCCAATGTCGGTAACGACGAGCACTACACGCTATTCTCGCTGTGGGATACTTATCGTGCAACACACCCGTTGTACACCATCATTGCACCCAAACACAATCAGGCTTTTGTGCGTTCGATGATTGACAAGTGGCGCAGTTCGGGTCTGCTTCCCATTTGGGAGTCACACAGCAACGAGAACTTCTGTATGATTGGCTACCACTCGGTGGCGGTCATTGCCGACTCCTATATGAAGGGGCAGCGCGATTTCGACGCACAGGCCGCCCTGCAAGGTATGATTGAGACCTCGCAATATGGTCCTTATGGCGGACTTGACCAACTTATGAGTCGCGGCTACCTGCCTTACGACAAGGTTTCGCAATCGGTATCCAAAGGTGTGGAGTACGCCTTTGACGATTGGTGTATAGCACAGATGGCTGCCGCGTTGGGCGACACCGCCACAGCAGCACTTTACACCGATCGCGCAGGCTTATATCGCCACTATTTCGACCCCGAGGACGGATTCCTCAAAGGTCGTGATAGTGAGGGTAACCTGCGCCCCGAATTTGACCCCGCCATTGTACCACACTACGGCGGTGGTGACTTTATCGAGGGCAATGGCTGGCACTATGCATTCTACGTTCCGCACGACGTGCCGCAACACATTGCAATGATTGGCGGCGACGAAGCATATATCGCCAAACTCGACCAAATGTTCGAAAGTCCCGATCTCGACGATCACTCGGGTGCGGTTATGGATGTTACGGGTTCAATCGGTCAATATACCCACGGTAACGAGCCCTCGCACCAAGTACCCTATCTGTACGCCTATGCAGGCTGCCCGTGGAAGACCCAACTTCGCGTGCGTCAGATTATGGATGAGATGTATAACGACACACCTGATGGTCTGTGTGGTAACGAGGATTGCGGACAACTTTCGGCCTGGTATATATTTAGCGCACTGGGCTTCTATCCCGTAACACCCGCATCGAATATCTATGTGCTTGGAACTCCACGTTTCGATAGTGCCGAGATTGCTGTGGGCGACAACATCACCTTTAAGATTGTGGCCGAAGGTCTGTCCGAGGAGAACTTCTATGTTGCCGAAGTATTGTGGAATGGAGAGCCATACACCCGCTCCTATATTACACACGATATGATGATGGGCGGCGGTCAGTTGACATTCCGTATGAGCAACGAGCCGAACCGCAACTTCGCCAGCGAACCAGACAATCGCCCCCACTAAAACCACAAAAAAGTGTGGTGAGTTTTTGATGTTTTTAAATTATCTACAAAACCCACCACACAAGATATATTATATAATAAAATATTTTAATATCAATTGTAAGGAAAATGGGCGAAAATCGTGGAAATTCTAACAAAATACAACTAAGCGCCATTCAACCGTAAAAAAAATAGCCAAAATAGTTTCGGATTATTTGTTATTAAAAAATATATTCTTATATTTGTATTGTGAAACACAACAAAGGTTTCTTCATTTATTTAAGTTTGGGTTAGTAGTTAGGGACACTTTAATCCCTGGTTAAGCGGGACCATCGAGAGATGCTCCCGCTTGATGTTTTAAATGAATATATCAGCAATACCTATTATATTTATACTAAAATCCCCATAAGTTTCGTATCTTTGTGGAGTGATTGACTTTTAGCAATATGGATTTCAAACTTGTTTCGGACTATCAACCAATGGGCGACCAGCCGCAAGCCATCGAGGAGTTGGTGCGCTCAATTCAGACCGGTTGCAGACACAATACGCTGCTGGGCGTGACGGGTTCGGGCAAAACCTTCACTATTGCAAACGTAGTCAAACAACTCAACCGCCCCACCCTCGTGTTGAGCCACAATAAAACCCTGGCTGCACAACTTTATAGCGAATTTAAAGGTTTCTTTCCGGACAACTGCGTAGAGTATTTTGTGTCGTACTACGACTACTACCAACCAGAAGCCTACCTTCCGGCATCGGACACCTATATCGAAAAAGACCTTGCCATCAACGAAGAGATTGACAAAATGCGACTACACACAACAATGTCGCTGCTGTCGGGGCGTCGCGATGTGATTGTGGTGGCGAGTGTGTCGTGTATCTACGGTATTGGCAATCCCGAAGACTTCCACTCCAATACTATCAAACTACATCAAGGTCTTTGGCGTAGTCGCAAGAAACTGATGTACGATCTTGTGGATATTCTCTACACGCGTACCGAAAAGGAATTATCACCTGCAACTTTTCGTGTGATGGGCGACACAGTAGACATAATGCCGCCGTACAGCGAGATTGCCTATCGCGTAATGTTCTTTGACGACGAGATTGAGGCACTCTTCTCGATTGACCCCAATACGGGTCAGCGTATTGAGCGTTTGGAGCAGATACGAATCTGCCCCGCCAACCTTTTTGTAACCACCAAGGAGCGTACAGCCAATGCCATAAAACACATACAACTCGACCTGGGCAAACAAATCGAATTCTTCGAGAAAGAGGGACGTCCCACCGAGGCCGCACGTATCAAACAACGAGTGGAGTACGATGTAGAGATGATTAAAGAGTTGGGCTACTGCTCGGGAATCGAAAACTACTCGCGCTACTTCGACGGCCGCAAAGAGGGAGGACGACCGTTCTGCCTATTGGATTATTTTCCCGAAGATTTTCTGCTGGTGGTAGACGAGAGTCACGTCACAATACCTCAAATACGCGCAATGTTTGGTGGCGACCGCGCTCGCAAAGAGAATCTTGTAGAGTATGGTTTCCGCTTGCCTGCCGCTATTGACAACCGCCCCCTCAAATTCGAAGAGTTCGAGGGTTTGGTAGGCACTAGCATTTATGTGAGTGCAACTCCCGCCGATTACGAACTCATAAAATCGGAAGGTGTAGTTATTGAACAGGTGGTACGTCCGACAGGAGTCGTGGATCCCCCGATTCAAATTCGAGGCACAGACAACCAGATTGATGACCTCATTGAGGAGATTACACGCCGCGCCGACAAAGACGAGAAGGTATTGGTCACGACCCTTACCAAACGTATGGCCGAGGAGTTGTCCAAATATTTTGACCGCTTAGGTATTCGTAACCGATACATCCACTCCGATGTGGACACCTTGGAGCGCGTAGAAATTTTGGAGGAGTTGCGTCGAGGAATGTTTGACGTTTTGATTGGCGTAAACCTATTGCGTGAGGGTCTGGACCTTCCCGAAGTATCGCTGGTTGCGGTGCTGGATGCCGACAAAGAGGGATTCTTGCGCAACCGCCGTTCACTGACTCAAATTGCGGGACGTGCTGCGCGAAATGTCGAGGGTCAGGTAATCTTCTATGCTGACCAACGTACCGATTCCATACGTGAAACCATTGCCGACAGTAATCGCCGCCGCGAGAAACAGATTCGTTTCAATATGACAGACAACATAGTGCCCAAAGGCGCAGTCAAGAGCAACAAAACCATTATGGTAGGAGCCTCAGCACAATGTGTCAAATACGACCTGCAAGACCGTATGGGTGCAATGTCGGCTGCTGCCGATATCACGGGAAACTATTCAACCGATTCTCTCGAAGGACTTATCGCCAAGGCCCGCGAGGAGATGGAGCGTGCTGCCAAAAACCTCGATTTCCTGAAAGCCGCAGAGTGGCGCGACAAGATGTACGCTTACCAAGAGCAACTCGGCAAACAAAACAAACGCAAAAACTAACCCATAACTATGACATTCGCACAGTTAATCAAAAACATAATAGATTTCTTCTATCGCAAACCCATCAGCCTGATTATGCCTCGCCAAACTTTCCGATATGCTGTGTGCGGAGGCGGCAATTTGGTGTTGAACTGGGTGTTATACTTCATCGTTTTTCACTTTGTGTTGCAAAAACGCAATATCGACTTGGGGTTCTACCTTATCTCGTCGCACATTGCCACGCTGTGTATCGTGTTTGTAATCACCTTTTTCACCGGTTTTTGGCTCAATCGCAATGTTGCCTTCTCCGGCTCACCATTGCGCACTTTCCGTCAGTTATGGCGTTATGCTGTGTCGGTTGCCGGCTCGTTTGTTATCAGCTATGTATTGATGAAGATTTTTGTGGAAGTTTGCGGCTTCTATCCTACCCCTTCGAACATCCTCACCTCGCTGTTGTGTATCGTATATAGTTACACTATGGGGAAATTCTATTCATTCAGGGGGGCAAAAAACGACTAA
>JAFTYJ010000009.1 GCA_017464745.1 Rikenellaceae bacterium
AGGTCGGGGTGTTCCAAAGCCTGAATCTTGCGGCACGAAGCACACTCCCCACAACTATCGCCATCGTGGCGGTTGGTGCAGTTGAGGTATTGGACATAGGCCAAAGCCATAGCCAACGAGCCGCAGCCCGTGTCGCCCGCAAACATCAATGCGTGACTCACACGACCCTCCGCAACAGCCCTTCGCAAGCCGTCTTTCAACTCTTCGTGTCCTATTACCTCACTGAATTTCATAGTTTTTTTATGTTTTGTTGAATCTTCAACTGAATCAAAAATCTGTCGCATCCGTAGTTAATTCCGCCGGTCTGCGGCCCATTTTTTGGTTCTTTTTGATGGCTCAAAAAGAACAATCCTAACCCCTGCCTGTACTTCCGAATCCGCCTTCGCCTCGTTGGGTGGTTCCGAGTTCGTCAACCTCTTCCCATTCGACGGTTGCGTGTGCTGCCACCACGGCTTGTGCTATGCGTTCGCCGGGTTGGATTTCGAAGGGTTCATTTGAGAGGTTTACCAGGATGACCTTGATTTCGCCACGGTAGTCGGCATCGATAGTGCCGGGGGTGTTGAGCACCGTCACTCCGTGTTTGGCTGCCAAGCCGCTGCGAGGACGGATTTGCATCTCGTAGCCTACGGGCAGTTCGACATAGAGTCCTGTGGGAACCATTGCGCGTTCCAACGGGCCGAGGGTTATGCTCTGGTCCATTGCGGCTCGGAGGTCCATACCTGCCGCTTGGGGCGTGGCATAGAAGGGGAGGTCGCCACCCGAACGGTTTATAACTTTCACTTTCATAGTTTTATCGTTTTAATTTTGTTTTCAGCAATCCCAAAATATTTTCGCGCCACGCAGCGTAGAGGGCATACGCTCCCACTACCAGCAGGCTTACGCCGTATTGAATCCACACGCTCTCGGTTGCGTCGTCCACCACCGTGGCCACAAAGTAGAGCACCAGACCCACCGCCACATATTCGCCTATGCGTCGCCAGTCGTAGGGTGTGGGGAAGTAGCGTCGGTTGAGCCACCAACTGACAGCCACCATTGCCGCCTCACTCACAAGCCTTGCCCACGCCGCGCCATAGAATCCCATTCGGGGTATGAGCGCCACGTTGGCCGCAACGTTAAATACCAAGCCCACCACCGTAACGTACACCGCATAACGTGTCCGCTCCTCGCGTTTGTACCAGAACGACAGGTTGAGCCACACACCCGCCAGCAGGTGTCCCATCAGGATTACGGGCAGTATATAAACACCCTCGCGGAACTCGGGGCCCGCCAGCAGTGCGAACAGGTCTTTGAACAGTGCAATGCCCAGGAATATGGCCATTGCCACCATCACATAGTATTTCATCGCTGCGGCGTTGGTCTCGGTAAACTCCTCTTTGCGGAAGTTCGACAGGAAGAACGGCTCGGCCGCCAAGCGGTACATCTGCGTGAAGAGCAACATCACAACCGCGATTTTGGTCACAGCGCCATAGATGCCGAGTTGTGCAAAGGCCGCCGACTCGGGGGTTAGAATCTTAATCAACTGACGGTCGAGGAACTCTCCCGCTGTACCTGCCACGCCACCTATCAACAGCGGCAGTGAGTAGGCAAAGATTCGTCGGAGCAACACCCAATCCACCTTGGGCACCACACGGTCGCAGGTTGGCAGTATCAGCACCCACGTCAGCACACTCGCCGCGAGGTTTGCCACAAAGACCCAGCCCACGCCAAACTCCGTGCGGAACAGTCCCGTAGCGCCAAACACCAGCGCCAAGGCCACCTGAATTACGATGTTGATGATTCGCAGAGTCACAAACCTCACCGCGCGCCCCTGCTCTCGGAGTCGCGAGAATGGGATTGTGGCCCACACATCGAACATCACAATCAGCGCCATCAGCACCACATACATCGGGTGCTCGATATAGACCCATCCGAGCGCCGCGCCAATGGGGGCACGGAAGGCTATAACCACCGCCGCAAACACTGCTGCCGCGAGCGAGGTGATACCCCACGTCGTAGCAAACAGATGTCGTTTGCCTGCGGTGTCGGTTTTGGCGGCAAAACGGAAATAACTACTCTCCATTCCCATTGTCAGCACCACCAACGCAAAGGGTATGAGTGCATAGATGTCGGTCACCACACCATACTGCTCCCGACCGAAGATGTAGGTATAGTACGGGAACAGCAAGTAACTCAACATCCTGACTACTATGCTGCTAATGCCGTAAATGGCGGTCTGTCCTGCAAGTTTTTTAATCAATCCCATCGGGGTATGGCGTTTGTAACTTACAAAAGTAAGAATTTTTTTCGGATTTTCAATAAAACATATAATGTTTTAGTGTTTGCAAAATAATATCTCGGCACGAGGGGTGTTTGGGTTGGCGGGTCGGGAGTCCGAAAACAAGGGTCGGTTTTGTGGTCGGCGTATTTGGAATTTTCGGCAATGATGCATAACTTTGCACAAAACGGGACTCCCAATGCATTTCAAGAAAATCAAGGCGCTGATTGAACGTAAAAGGTGGAAACGACAACACCCGACCGTCATCTTGTGCCAACCTTACAATATCACCCCTCTCGACAATTTGATTCTGGGTGAGCACATCTATATCGGCCCCGAAGCGTGGTTCTCGCTACGTGGCAAGTGCCGCATCGGGTCGGGTACAATCTTCGGTCCGAGGTGCAAAATTCACACCTCCAACCACCGCTACGAAGGCTCGATGTTGCCCTACGACCACATCTATGTGGTTAAGGATGTGACGATTGGTGAGAACGTGTGGATTGGTGCCGATGTGTCGATTATGCCGGGTGTAACCATTGGCGAGGGCGCTGTGATTGCGGCGTGCAGTTGCGTTACGAAGGATGTCCCGCCGTTGGCCGTGGTGGGAGGTAACCCCGCGCGCATCATCAAATACCGCGACGCCGACAACTACCACCGCCTCAAAGAACAGGGTCAAATCTATATGGCGCTCAAAGCGCAAGGCAAAACCATAACCGATGAACAACAAAGATGTGAATACCACCCGACCAAATAGACGACCTCGGGTGCTGGTTTATGGTTATCTGAACGTCAATCTTGGTGACGACCTGTTTTTCAGAATCTTGGCCGACCGCTATCCGTCGGTCGATTTCTATGTGTTCACCTCTTTGGACTATGAGCAAATCGTCGGTCGCGAGAATCTGCACGTCATCCGCCGCAACCGCCTGAATCGCATCTTTGCCTCGCACCTGCCCTATCAGTTCTGGTTCGGCCACTTCGATGCAATGGTCTATATCGGCGGGTCGATTTTCATGGAGAGGGGCAGCAGCGGAGCGTGTACCACCACACGCAACCTGCGCAAGTTCCACAAAGCCTTCCCCCACATCCCGATTCACATCATCGGCAGCAACTACGGACCCGAACAGACGGCCGAGTTCCGAAAGGAAGTACAGAACATTTTTGAGTTCGCCGAATCGGTCTGTATGCGCGACACTTTTTCGTACAATATGTTTGCCTCGTCGCCCCGAATTTCGTGCGCTCCCGACTTGGTGTTCAGCATGTCCGATGCCGCACCCGCCGCAACCCGAGAGTTGGCAGCAACGTTTTCGATTATCGACCTCAATTACCGTCCTGCGCTGGCCCGATACGCTCAACAATACGAGGCTTTGATGGCCCGAATCACGGAGCAACATTTGGAGCGTGGTGAGCGCGTCCGCTTGGTGTCGTTCTGCCGTGCCGAGGGCGACATTAGGGCGTGTGAACGCATTGTAAATCAAATCAGTCACAAAAACTCATCGGCGGTCGAAATAGTTTCGTATGACGGCGATATCGACCACCTTTTGGAGTGCCTTCGCTCGGCGTCGGTGCTCTATGCCACACGGTTCCACGCCACCATTCTCGGCGTGCTGTTCGGAGTGCCCACCGTGCCCGTGATTTACAGCGACAAGACGCGCCATACACTCGACGATATGGGGTGGACGGGAGCGACTCTCGACCTTCGACAAACCGACCCCGATGTGGAGTCGTTGCAACCCCATATTATCGACGCAGAGCGGCTCGCCGAATTGCGAAAAAATGCACATAATCAATTTGCCTGGCTGGATAAAACCCTTATTGCCCTATGACTCCCCGAATAAGTGTTATCATACCCGTCTATCGTGCCGAGGAGTATCTGGCGCAATCGCTGGATAGTGTGTTGGCTCAACGCGGCTGCGACTTCGAGATTGTGCTTGTCAACGACGGCAGTCCCGACCGAAGTCCCGAGATTTGCCGCGAGTATGCCGCCCGCGATGCACGAATCCGCCTGTTGGACAAACCCAACGGAGGTGTCAGTTCGGCACGCAATATGGGACTCGATGCGGCTACGGGCGAGTGGATTCTGTTCCTCGATGCCGACGATTGGCTGGCGCCCGATGCTTTTGCCACGCTCGCGCCCTATATGGATGATTACGAGGTTATTAGGTTTGCCATTGAAGCGGAATACGCAGATGGTCACACCTATCGCTACAAACTACCGAAGGCTGCCGACCGTCACCAAGCTCTGCACAATGTGGTAGGAGGTTACGGATTCAACGGAATCGGCGGTGTAATGTGTCGTCGCAGTGTGTTTGAGGCGCATAAAATACGGCTTGACACAGAAATTACGTACAGTGAGGATTGGCTACTGCTGGCAACCCTACTCTATCGCAGTCGGAGCGTCAAAACCCTGGACGGTGCCTACCTCTACCTCTACAACCGCTACAACGAGGCGAGTTGCACCAACACAATGACCTCGGCCAAGCTCGTTCAGTCGCTGGTGGTGGTTCGCAAGTTGCGGGAGTTGGTCGGCCAGGAGAGTTATGCTCGTGAGTTGGCACGTGCGCGGTGTCGCCGCGTGGGTGCGCTGGTCAAACATTGCGGCTTTGAGGTCACGGCACGCGAACTTGTCGCGGCACGCAACCGAATTGATATGCTCACGCTGCGCGACATACTCACTTCGGACATCCATCTGAGCCTGCGTGTGAGGTTGTTGCGTTTGTGGTTTGGCCATCTGCGCGGTGCATTGCGTGAGCAATAAAGACAGATTTTTCTAAATTATATAAATGTTTTTTGAAAATTCGTCGGGAGTTTCTATCTTTGCGCCACTAATTCGTGCGTGCGAGAGATTGCTTGTGTGACATTAGCGGGCCCATAGCTCAGTTGGTCAGAGCAGCGGACTCATAATCCGAAGGTCGTGGGATCATGCCCCTCTGGGCCCACAAAGGCGGTTACCGAAAGGTAGCCGCTTTTTTTTGTGATACCCATGCCTTTTTGTGGGGGGGTGGCCGAAAAACTCCGAAATAAGATTGGGGATTAACAAAAAATTCGTAATTTTACGATTGGTTTTGGATTAATACGCAAATTATCAACCAAAAAATAATATTTATGAAAAAACAAAACTTTGCAAAACGTGTGTTTGCTGCCATTATGATGGTGCTGACAGCCGTGTTTATGACCTTGTCGATGGTCGGTTGCGAGAAGCCCAAAGAGGGACCACAAACCGACGATCAACCATTCCTTGTCGTCGACCCCTTGGAGTTGAACTTTGAGGCCGACCCCCAAGGCCCCCTTACCGTAACCCTCTCGTCGTCGTCGGAAGTTGTGGCTTCGGCCGGCGGATGGTGCAAAGCAACTATCAAAGGCGACATTATGGAGGTCGAAGTACTCAAAAACGAGTTGGACGAGAGCCGCTCGTGCGAAATCCGTCTGCAAAACCTCGAAGGTCTGTCCGAGAAAATCGCGGTTACCCAACTCGGTATCGAGCCCGAAGTGTTGGTATCGCCCGACTCGCTGACATCCTCGGCCGAAGGCGAGCAACTGGTTTTCACCGTAACCAGCAACCTTAGTTGGACGGCCAAGTGTGAGGCTGATTGGGTGACCGTCTATCCCGAAGAGGACAAATTTATCGTAGACGTTGAGCCTAACACCACCGTAGAGGGCCGCAGCACCATTGTGACTGTTGTTCCTGTTTTGGAGGAGATGGCCGAATATGCCAAGAGCGTGAAAGTTTCGCAAGAGGCTATGACTACCGCCCTGGTTGTGTCGGGTGAGGCTTTGACCGAAGAAAACGTTCTCCAAATGGATGCCGCCGAGGGCCAAACAACCTTGTCGCTGACCGCCAACACCGATTGGAGCATCGAGTGCTACACTCCCTGGATTACTATCAGCCCCAAACGTGGTGAGGCTTGCCAAGAGGAGACTATCACTGTCAAAGTTCAAGAGAATACCGAACTCGCGCCCCGAAACGGCAATATCGAGTTTACGTGTGGCGAAACCAAATATGTAATTTCGCTCCAACAAAATGGCGGAAGTGTCTATGCCGAAATCGACGAGGCCCAAAAACAACTCTCGTTCCCCGACATCGCTACCACCCAAACCGTAACCGTCAAAACCAACGGTTATGTAAAAGCCTCCGCGTCGGCCGATTGGCTCACAGCAGAGGTGAACCAAGAGGGCGCAGTGGTTATCACCACCACAACCAACGAGGGCGCCGAGCGTTCGGCAACCATCACTCTGACCGTAGATAGCGACCCGTTGGAGCCCACTGCCGACCCCGTCACGATTACCATCACGGTAACCCAAAGCCAAAAACGTGAGGCTATTGACCTGAGCGCCGCAGGTACAGCCAACACCTATATCGTTGACAAAGCCGCAACCTACTACAAATTCAACGGTAGCGTGCGTGGTAACGGCCAACCCGTCGAACTCAATTGGAATTCGAACGATGCCAAAAACCTGTCGATTAAATGGGGCTACGACAACTCCTACCTGAACATCACTCCCGCCAAAGCAATTCTGGTGTGGTACAACGCATCCAAACAATCGGACGTGTGGGTTAAGGATTCGCCCGTGGTGGTTGAGTCTGTGAACCTCGGAGTCGATGGTTATGTATATTTCGAAACCCCCGAGACCTTTATCAACGGTAACGTTATGCTGGCTGTAACCGACGCTTCGGACGAGATTCTGTGGAGTTGGAACATCTGGGCTTGCGAGGGCTTCAACCCCGACGCTACCGCCCAAACCGTGGGTGACGTGGTGATGATGGACCGCAACCTGGGTGCAATGATTGGTCTGGAAGCCAAAGGCGAAACCGACCCCGTCAAAGCCGCTTGGGCCGTAGGTAACTACTACCAATGGGGTCGTAAAGACCCGCTGCCTACCGCATCGGAGTATGGCAAAGCCGACAATGCACTGCCCGGAAGTATGAAGTGGGGTCTGCCTACCTACACCCCCATCGAGAGCCTCAAAAAAGACCAATCGCGCTATCCGTGGGGCGCCGACAACGTGCTCTATGCCCCGACCGCTTCGGCCAACAGCATTGGTCTGAAAAAGACATTGGGTGATAACTTCACAATTGAGCAAGCAATCGCACAAACCGTCAAAACCCCCTATCTGTGGGCAAGCAACGGTACCGGCACAAGCAACGACTCGCCCTATATGTGGATGGTAAGCAATCCTATGGACGACACCAAACAAGTCACTTGGCGTGCTCTGTGGGGTAATATGAACTGCATCGACGGTGTTAAGACCGTGTATGACCCCTGCCCCGCAGGTTGGATGGTTCCCGATGCTACTTCCATCAGTTTGGCACTCTCGAAATCGACCGTTACCGACAATGGTTATGGCGTCTACTCGCCCGAGTGGAATGTTTACATTCCGTTTGGCGGCCAACGTGCATCTATCTACTCGACCGTGTGCGAACTCCCGTTGAAGGGTAGTAGCAAGACCGTATATTTGGCAACTTCGACCGTTTCGACTGACAGCAACCCGTTCCGTGGTACTCGTGCTTGCGACAAGAGCAATGTTGTAGACTTGGAGAGCGCTTCGGGTGCCGCTTCTATCACCACCTCGAACTCCTATGTAGGTGCCGCAGTTCCCGTGCGTTGTGTCAAAGAGCAAAAGGTTGCTCCCGCAGTTGCGGCCGAGCCCGCAGGTCCCAAAGCAGCGTTCCTGGGTGACTCGATTACCGAAGTTTGGGAGGCTCGTACCTCGAATCCCGACTTCTTTACCGCCAACAACTACATCCACCAGGGTGTGAGCGGTACCGTAACCTCTAACTTCGCTATGCGTTACAACTGGGTACGCCTTCAAGACCCCCAAGTTACCGTTATCTGCGGTGGTATCAATGACCTGGCCGAGAATCCTGGCTATTGGGTTCCGTTGGAGGATACCTACAACAACATCCGTATGATTGCCCGCCTGGCCGAGTTGTCGGGTAGCAAGGTTGTTCTGGGTTCGACTCCTCCCGCCAACACCATTTGGTGGAACGACGCTGATTGGAATGCTGCTCACTCCGACATCGGCGAGCGCGTAGTTCAACTCAACGCCCGTATCAAAGCCCTGTGCGAGGAGCGCGGCTACACCTACTGCGACTTCCACTCGGCACTCAAAGACGATGCTAATGGCCTTGCTTTGGAGTACTCGTGGACCGAAAGCGACCGCGTTCACCCCAATGGTGCAGGTTATGCCGTTATGGAGCGCATCGTGAAACCTATCATCGACCGTCTGACCGGCACCGAAACTCCCGACGAGGGTGTAGATGTTGAGTTTGGTGGCTCGACCGGTGAGGTTACTGTATTGGGTGGAACCCGATAGTAATCCGACCCGAATAAACACATGGGGGCTGTCCAACGTCGGACAGCCCCCTTGTGCTTTGTGTGCTTGTGGGAGTGCTACAACATCAACTCCATATCGACCACATCGAGCAGTTGGCCGAACTTGCAGCCGACCTCGGTAAAGTGCGACACCTTGCGGAAACCCAAACGTGTGTGCAACTCGATGCTGGCAGTGTTGTCGGCCGTTATGCAGGCAATCAGCGCGTGAGCACCCACGCAGCGACAACGCTCAATGAGTTGTTGCATCAGCCGTGTGCCAAGACCCTTGCGCTGATGAGCGGGTGCCAGATAGATTGTGGTTTCGAGTGTGCGGTGGTAGGCCTTGCGCTCCTTCCACGGGTGGGCGTAGGCAAAACCAATAATCTCGCCCTGGCTCTCGGCCACAATGTAGGGACACTCCGAGGCGATACTCTCGATACGTTGGCGCATAGCCTCGGTCGATAGCGGCTCGGTTTCGAACGAGATTGTGGTGTGGAGTATGTAGGGGTTGTTGATGGCCGCAATGGCGGCGGCATCTTGGGGTGTTACATCGCGGATAATCATACGTTTGTACTCTATTTGCCAACCACCACCGTGGTTAGTGTTTCGGGGTTCAGATAACGCTCTGCAAGGTCGCGTATGCGCTCGGGAGTGATGGTGCGAATCTCGTCCAGACTGCGAGCGATATAGTGGTTGTCGGTGCCGTTTTGGGTAGCCTCGATTGTGACATCCACCAAACCCATCGGGCCGTCCAAAATTCGCATAAATTCGCCGAACATAATGCGTCGTACGGTTTCGAGTTCGTCGGCCGAAACAAGTTCCTTGCTCAAACGTCCAACCTCCGCGCGAATCTCCTCGACAGCACGCTCCGCAAACTCACAACCCACGTCCGTGGCAATGGCCATATAACCTGCGTGACGCATATTAATCATCGACGCAAAAACGCTGTAAGTGAATCCGTTGCGCTCGCGGAGATTGTCAATCAGGCGACTTCCGAAATATCCTCCCAGAATGTAGGTCACAACCTGCATTCCCACAAAATCGGGGTGCTGGCGACCAAACAACAACTTGCCCATACGAATTGACGATTGCACCGCCTGCTCAACCTGCTCGGAGTCGTAGAGCGTGGATGTGGGGGCAGGGATTTCGACGGGTGTGTGGTGGCCTGCCGACGGCACTTGCTCGGCAAAGCGGGCAATGCGTGCCAAACGCTTGGGGTCGTCGTCAAGACTGCACACCACAAAACAATTCTCGGCGGTGTAGCGGCGACGATAGAACTCCTCCAAGTCGTTGTGTGTCAGGTTGTCGTAGTGGCTCTCGTGATAACTTACACCATAGGGATGACCCTCGCCAAACAGTGCACGGGCAAATCTCTCGCGGGCCTTTGTAGCGGTTTTGCGACGCTCAATTTCGAGGCTTTGTTTGCGCTTCGAGGCGTAAATCGAAATCTCGTCGGGGGCATACAGCGGGTCAAGCAGAATCTCCTCGAAAGTGCCGATACTCTCGTCGAAAAAACGGGCCAAACAGCAGAACGTGATGACCGAGTAGTCGCGGTCGAGACTCACCTCAAAGTAGGAGCCGTAGTAGTCCAACGCCTCGGCAATCTCGATGGCCGAATGGCGCGAACTTCCCTCGTTCAGTAGGTTTTGGGCACTCGATGCCACAAAGGGTTTGTGTTGGGTTGTGGTGCCCGCCTCAAACACAAAACTCAGTCGGACAACGTTTTGACCGGGGTTGGTGAGCGCCAACAGGCGAACTCCGTTGGCAAGTCGTTGTTCGGTAGGTTGCGCCACACGTATGGTTTGAGGGATGGTTATTGCGGGTGGTTGAATCATTGTTTTGCGTAAATCAGGGTGGAACTTCTCTCGGGGCGGAAGATGTCGGCGGCTGCTGCGGCAATCTCCTCGCGGGTGATGCTGCGGAACAACTCGGCTTCGCGGTTGATGAGGGGCAGGTCGCCCAACATCGAGTAGTAGCCGAGATTCATGGCCTTGTTCATGATGTTCATCTCGCCGTAGGTCATCTCGGCCTCGAATTTGTTTTTGATTTTGGTCAGTTCGTAGTCGCTCGGTGCGCTCTCGGCCAACTCACGCAACTCCTCCCATAACGCCTGCTCGGCCTCGGCAACCGAGGTTTCGGGCAGCAGGTTGGCCGTCACGACAAGCAGTCCGGGGTCCACGTCGCCCGTGATGTAGGCGTTGGTGGCACCCATCAGTCGGCGACCCTTGACCAGACGCTGATAGAGTCGTGCCGAGGTGCCGCCAGCCAACACATCGGTCAGCATATCGCACAGGTAGTAACTCCTCGACAAGCGGTCGCCCATCGGGAAGGCTATCATAATGGCGGTGGCGGGAACATCTCTCACAACTTCGAGTCTGCGTGCCGAGGTTTGTGTGGGCTCGGCAGGTATTGTGTCGCGTGTGAAACCCGATGCAGGGATGTGTCCGAACCATTTCTCGGCCAGAGCGAAGATGTGCTCGGGGTCGTGGCCGCTGCTCACCGACAGGATACAGTTTTCGGGCGAGTAGTAGCGGTCGTAAAAACGGCGCACGGTGGCCATCGACGCATCACGAATGTGGTCGGGCGTAAGTCCAATGGTTGGCCAGCGATAGGGGTGTGTGGTGTAGCACATTCCGCGCAGCAGTTTCCACATATCGCCATAGGGCTGGTTGAGATAGCGTTGGTTGTACTCCTCCAAGACCACACGTTTCTCGCCTTCGAGCACCTCGTCCGAGATTTCGAGCCCTCGCATACGGTCGCTTTCGAGCCATAGTGCGGTTTCGATGTTGTCTTTGGGCAGGGTGATGTAGTAGTCGGTGTAGTCGTTGTTTGTAAAGGCGTTGTTTTCGCCGCAGGCAAGTTGCAGCGGAGCGTCGAAATCGGGTACCGCACGCGTGCCCCTAAACATCAGATGCTCAAACAGATGGGCAAAACCCGTGCAATCCGATAACTCGTTGCGTGCGCCTACGGCATAGAGCAGATTGACCGCGGCCATTGCCGAGTCGGAGTCGTGGTTTGCCACCACCCTCAGTCCGTTGCTCAAAGTGTGTGAATCGTATGTAATCATAGTCGTCGTAAACTCAACAAAGAGCCACAAAGGTAACAAACCGCGCGGAGTTTTTAAAATATAGGTAAAAATATTGTTCAAACGGAGTATTTTTTGTATTTTTGCCGGATAATTTTCGACTTTGAGAGTAGTTAAAAATCACAATAACAAACAGATAGTTACTATGAAAGAGAAAAAATTCATTACATGTGACGGTAACTATGCAGCTGCACACATCGCCTATATGTTCAGCGAGGTGGCTGCAATCTATCCTATCACACCTTCGTCGACTATGGCCGAGCTGGTTGACGAGTGGGCGGCTTCGGGCCGAAAAAACATCTTTGGCGAGAAAGTCGAAGTTGTAGAGATGCAATCGGAGGCAGGTGCCGCAGGCGCACTCCACGGTTCGCTCCAAGCCGGCGCTCTCAGCACTACCTTCACCGCTTCGCAAGGTCTGCTGCTGATGATTCCCAATATGTACAAAATCGCAGGTGAGTTGCTGCCCGGCGTAATGCACGTTTCGGCACGCGCCCTGGCTGCTCAGGCTCTGTCGATTTTTGGCGACCACCAAGACGTTATGGCTTGCCGCCAAACAGGTTTCGCTATGTTGGCTACCTCGTCGGTACAAGAGGTTATGGACTTGGCGGGTATTGCCCACCTTGTGTCGCTCAAAAGCCGCGTTCCCTTCCTGCACTTCTTCGACGGTTTCCGTACCTCGCACGAGATTCAAAAAGTTGAGTTGATGGAGCAAGAGGTGCTCGAACAACTGCTCGACAAAGAGGCGCTGGCAGCATTCCGTTCGCGCGGATTGAACCCCGAGCACCCCGTAACTCGTGGTACTGCACAAAACCCCGACATCTATTTCCAAACCCGTGAGGCAAGCAACAAATTCTATGACGCTGTGCCCGATATGGTTGCCGAGGCTATGGCAAGCATTTCGAAAATCACAGGCCGTACCTACAAACCCTTCACCTACTATGGTGCCGAGGATGCCGAGCGTGTGGTTGTTGCTATGGGCTCGATTACCGAGACCCTCAAAGAGACCGTGGACTACCTGTGCGCCAAAGGCGAAAAGGTGGGTATCGTAACCGGTCACCTGTATCGTCCCTTCTCGCCCAAATACCTGCTCGACGTTGTTCCTGCATCGGTTAAGAAAATCTGCGTTCTGGACCGCACCAAAGAGCCCGGAGCAGATGGCGAGCCTCTGTACCTCGACGTACGCAACGTATTCTACGGCAAGGAGAACGCCCCCGTTATCATCGGTGGCCGCTACGGCTTGTCGAGCAAAGATACCACTCCCGCACAGATGATTGCCGTGTTCGAGAACCTGGCTGCGGCCGAGCCTCGCAACCGCTTCACCGTGGGTATCAACGACGACGTTACAATGTTGTCGCTGCCCGTAGGTGAGGAGATTTCGATGGCCAAAGAGGGCACTTTCGAGGCACTGTTCTTCGGTTTGGGTGCCGACGGTACCGTGGGTGCCAACAAGAACTCGATTAAGATTATCGGTGGCTCGACCAACAAGTACTGCCAAGCATACTTCTCGTATGACTCGAAGAAATCGGGTGGCTACACCTCGTCGCACTTGCGCTTTGGTGACAAACCCATCACTTCGCCCTACTTGGTAACCACTCCCGACTTTGTGGCTTGCCACGTTCCTTCGTATGTCGACAAATACGACGTGCTGAAAGGTCTGAAAAAGGGCGGCTCGTTCCTGCTCAACAGCATCCACGATGCCGAGAACACTTGCCGCACCCTGCCCGTACATATGAAAAAGTATCTGGCCGAGAACAATATCAACTTCTATATCATCAACGCTACCAAGATTGCTGCCGAGTTGGGTCTGGGCAACCGCACCAACACCATTATGCAGAGCGCATTCTTCAAGATTTCGAACGTTATTCCGTTTGACGTAGCCGTTGAGGAGATGAAGAAAGCAATCCTCAAATCTTACGGCAAGAAGGGTGAGGATATCGTAAATATGAACTACGCCGCAGTTGATGCAGGTGGCAACGCCGTAGAGCAAGTTGCAGTTCCCGCCGAGTGGGCATCGCTCACCGAGGAGCCCAAAGCCGAGTGCAACTGCACCAGCGTGAAACCCGAGTTCGTGACCAAGATTGTTGAGCCTATCAACGCATTGAAGGGTGACGACCTCCCCGTGAGCGCATTCAACGGCCGCGAGGATGGTACTTGGGATAACGGAACCGCTGCTTACGAGAAACGCGGTATCGCTATCAACATCCCCGAGTGGATTACCGACAACTGTATCCAATGTAACCAATGTTCGTTTGTGTGTCCTCACGCTGCAATCCGTCCGTTCCTCGCAACCGAGGAGGAGGCTGCCGCTGCTCCCGAGGGTACTTCGTTCAAACAAGGTTTGGGCGAGACCAAAGCATACAAATTCCGCATCCAAGTGTCGCCGCTCGACTGTACCGGTTGCGGCAACTGTGTGGACGTTTGCCCCGCCAAGGAGAAGGCTCTGGTTATGAAACCTCTGGATAGCCAAAAGGCCGAGGAGGCGCGCTGGGAGTATATGAACGGCACCGTAGGCTACAAAGAGAATGCTGTGGACAAAACCAAAACCGTTAAGAACAGCCAATTCGCTCAACCTCTGTTTGAGTTCTCGGGCGCTTGCGCAGGTTGCGGTGAGACCCCCTACGTTAAAGCCATCACCCAACTGTTTGGCGACCGTATGATGGTAGCCAATGCTACCGGTTGTAGCTCGATTTACTCGGGTTCGGCCCCCTCGACTCCCTACTGCACCAACGCACAAGGTCACGGTCCCGCTTGGGCTAACTCGTTGTTTGAGGATAACGCCGAGTTTGGTCTGGGTATGTATGTTGCCGAAGAGAAACTCCGCGACAAGGTACAAATCCTGATGGAGAAAGCCATTGCCGAGTGCGAGTGCTGCTCGGAGGAGTTGAAAGGCGTGATGAAAGAGTGGATTGACGCTCGTTACAGCGCAAGTGGTAGCGCCGAGGTTTCGGCTCGCCTGATTCCTATGTTGGAGGCTTGCGGCTGCCAAACCTGCCAAGACCTGCTGGCTCTGCGCCAACACTTCATCAAGAAGAGCCAATGGATTATCGGTGGTGACGGTTGGGGCTACGACATCGGCTTCGGTGGTCTGGACCACGTTCTGGCTTCGGGCAAGGACGTAAACGTTCTGATTATCGACACCGAGGTTTACTCGAACACCGGCGGTCAGTCGTCGAAGGCTACCCCCATCGGTGCTGTTGCTAAATTCGCTGCAAGTGGTAAACGTATCCGCAAGAAAGATATCGGTGCTATCGCAATGACCTATGGCTATGTTTATGTAGCCCAAGTTTCGATTGGTGCATCGCAAGCACAACTCTTCAAGGTTCTCAAAGAGGCCGAGGCTTACAACGGTCCTTCGCTGATTATCGCCTACGCACCCTGTATTAACCACGGTATCAAGGGCGGTATGACCCGCACCCAAACCGTCGGCAAACAGGCTGTTGAGTGTGGTTACTGGCACTTGTGGCACTTCAACCCCGATTTGGAGGCCGAGGGTAAGAATCCGTTCGTTTACGACTCGAAGGAGCCCGATTGGAGCAAGTTCCAAGACTTCTTGGCTAAGGAGGTTCGCTACACTTCGTTGTTGAAGACCTTCCCCACCGAGGCTAAGGAACTGTTCGCCGCTGCCGAGGAGAACGCTAAATGGCGTTACAAATCGTATATGCGTCGCCTCAAAGAGGAGTAATCAGACACATAACCCCTGACAAGAAAGCCTGCTCTGAGTGAGCAGGCTTTCTTATTTATAATAGGTGTGGGCCCAAAGTGGGGGTGGGGATTATTCCCACAATCTGTCGAAGTGGTGACGGAGTAGGGCGGGGGAGTCGATGATGGTGCGGAGGGTTTCGAGGCGCGTGGCGTTGTCCGAGAAGGGTATCCACAAGCGAAGGTAGCCCTCGCGGCCATACTTCTCGTGAAGGTGGCTACAAAAACGCTCAAAATGCTCCTCACGCGAGAGGTGGGGGTAGTGGCGAAGTCCGAACTGCACCGTGCGACGCATCACAACCTCGGGGTCTATCTGACGGTCGGCTTCGGCAACGATTCGGCCATAGAGTGTGCGCGGGGCGTGGGACGACGAGGCACGATGGTCTTCGGCAGCATCGGCTATGATGTCAATTTGCTCGGAGGTGAACAACGTGCGTAGAAACTCGTCCTCACGAATTATGCGTGCCGAATGGATGTGGTGCTCGTCACGGCCAAAGGCCAACCCTGTGTCGTGAAAAGCCGCCGCAGCGAGTACCATCGAGTGGTCCACATCGTAGTGGGCGGCCAATCGCAGACTCTCGTCGATAACCCATCGCGCGTGGTCGCGGCCGTGCGCAGGGTCAAACGCATCATAACGGGGTAGGATGCAGTTTTCGATGTAGTCTGTAAGTTGGCACGATGGTTTCATACCCCAAAGATAGCGCTTTTGCCGAAAATTTGTACCTTTGTGGCTGCAAAACCAAAACATTATGAGAAAACTCCTGATGATACTGCTCACCCTGGTTGTGGGCGTGGGATGTACCATACAAAGTGCTTCCGACGACCGCCGTATTGTGGTGAGTATCAATCCGCTCCGCTATATTGTCGAAGGCATTGTGGGCGACGATTTCGAGGTTGTGACCCTTGTGCCGCCCGGAGCAAGCCCCGAAACCTATGAACTTACACCCGCCCAAATGGAACAGGTCGAGCACTCCCAAATGGTTGTTGGTGTGGGACTTATGGGTTTCGAACAGACCACCGTCAATCGTGTTGCTTCGGCTGCCGATGTTCGTTATGTGAGCCTGTCGGAGGGCCTTGCTATGCAGTCGCATCACTGTGCCCACGGCCACGCTTACGGTGTAAATCCCCACCTGTGGACCTCGCCCCGCAAGTTGCGCGAAATGGCCGCTGCGGCCTATCGTGCAATCTCCGAGGTGTGGCCCGACTCGGTGCAATATAAGACTAATTATGAGGCTCTTAACATACGCCTTGACTCTCTGGATGTGCGTGTTGCCCGTCGTTTGGCCGAGGCTCCGTCGCGCGCCTTTGTAATCTACCACCCCACGTTTGGCTACCTGGCCGAGGAGTATGGTTTGGTGGAGATTGCGGTCGAAAACCACGGTAAGGAGCCGTCGGCCGACCACCTGCGCCGTGTTGTGGATGAGGCTCGCGAACACGGAGCCTGCAAGGTGTTCTACCAACGTGAGTTCCCGCGCTCGGTGGTCGAAACCGTGGCACGCGAACTCGGTGTTGAACCTATCGAGGTGGATATTCTCGAAAGTGATGTCGAGGCGATGATTCTTAACTTTGCCGATAAACTTGCGCGCTAATGAAACTTATTGAACTACATAATGTTTCGGTGGCCTACGACGCCGAACCTGTATTGAAAGGTGTCAATCTGACAATCTCCGAGGGCGACTTTGTGGGTGTCATCGGCCCCAATGGCGGTGGCAAAACCACACTTGTTAAGGCGATGCTCGGACAGGTGGCGTATAGCGGCCGCATTGACTATGCTCCCGAAGTTATGCGCGACGGAGTGCCTGCCATTGGCTATCTGCCCCAACAGAACCTTTTCGACCGTGCGTTTCCTATTTCGGTGCGTGAGGTTGTGCTGTCGGGATTGCAGTCGCAGAAACGCTGGGGTGTGGGCTATGGCCGCGGTGACCACGAGCGTGTGGCCGAAACCCTGAGAATGATGGACCTCGAAGCGCTGGCCGACCGTCCCATAGGCGAGATTTCGGGCGGTCAGATGCAACGTGCGCTGTTGTGTCGTGCGGTGATTTCGGAGCCTCGGGTGCTTATCCTCGACGAGCCTACAACCTATGTGGATAACCGCTTTGAGGGCGAACTATATGAGTTGTTGGACCGCCTGAGCAGTCGTATGGCGATTGTTGTAGTGTCGCACGACATCGGTACTATCACCTCGAAGGTGCGCAGCATCGTGTGTGTCAATCGCACCGTCCACCGCCACGACTCCAATATCATCACCCCCGAGCAGTTGGCCAACTATAACTGCCCTATTCAGATTATCTCGCACGGCAATGTTCCCCACACCGTACTCGAACATCACGACCACCATCACCATCAACATTAAGAGGGTTATAATATCACAAAGAGGGTGTCCAACGCGTGTTTGGACACCCTCTTTTGTGTAGCAGTGGAGTTAGGCTATTTTTTGAGCGCAAACTCGCCTTCGAGCGAAGCGTTGGAGTCCTCGCCGACCCACACCTTGAATTCGCCTGCATCCTCACGAACCGTGTTGTCGCGGTGGCAATAGGCCAACTCTGAGGTGGGGATTTCGAATGTCAGCACACGCTCCTCGCCCGCTTTGAGCGACAGACGCTCAAAACCTTTCAACTCGCGTACGGGGCGGGTAGTCTCGGCCACAAGGTCGCGCACATAGAGTTGGGCAACATCGTCGCCATCGCGCTCGCCTGCGTTCTTGACCTTGACACTTACCTTCACCGTGCCACCAATCTTAACCTCGGGGGTAAGCACCTTCAAATCCGAGTACTCAAACTGAGTGTAACTCAATCCGTAGCCAAACGGGAAGAGCGGTACGTTGGGAATGTCGATGTAGGTCGAGGTGTAGTTAGCCGCAGGTTTATACGGATTGCGAGAGGGGCGACCCGTGTTCTTGGCATTGTAATGAATGGGCACCTGACCTACGCTGTGTGGGAAGGTGAGTGTGAGGTGACCCGAGGGATTTTTGTCGCCCGAGATGATGTCGGCCACAGCAGGGCCTGCCATTGTGCCGCCGTGCCAAGTCACCAACACAGCATCGGCCTTGGCAACCTCGTTGCGGATGTCCATTGCGCGACCCGTCGAGAGCAGCACCACAATCTTGCGACCCGTAGTTTTGAGTGCATCCAGCAACTCTTGTTGCACCGCAGGTACCGAGATATCGCTACGTGCGCTTGCCTCGCCACTGTGCCATCCGGGAAGTCCCATCGACACCAGCACAATGTCGGCTTGCGAAGCGATTTTTACAGCCTCGTCTACGCCACCCTCAATGGCGCGTTCAGCCTCACAACCTTTGGCATAGAGGATGTTCTCGGCACCGTAGCGCTCCTCCAAAGCCTTGCGGAAGGTGATAGAGCGTTTTGCATCGCCCGCAGCAATCCACGAGCCGAGTTGGTCACCCTGCGAATCGGCAAACGGACCTATCAGTGCAATCTTGGTACCCTCGGCCACGGGCAGCGCATCCTCGTTTTTGAGCAATACCATCGACTCGGCAGCCAACTTGCGTGCCACGGCCAAGTTCTCGGGGCGGAAATAGGCCTCCTCTTGGTTTTGCGAGCCATATTTGAACGGGTCGTCGAACAGTCCCAAGCGATACTTCACGGCCAGCACCTCACGACAGAGTTGGTTGATAAGTTTCTCGGAAACTTTGCCTTCGCGGACAAGTTTCTCGGTGTAGACCAAATAGTCGCCCGACACCATATCCATATTGAGATGTGCATTCAGACTCAGTTCGGCAGCCTCTTTGCCGTCGGCCACCACACCGTGTGCCACCATTTCGTGTATCGAAGTGTAGTCCGATACGACAAATCCTCTAAAACCCAACTCCTCGCGCAACACATCGTAGAGCAACCAGCGATTGCCCGATGCAGGAACACCCATCAGGTCGTTGAACGAGGTCATAACCGTTGCGGCACCCGCCTTTACCGCCGCAGCATAGGGCGGCAGGTAGCGGTCGCGGAACATCATTTCGGACATATCGACCGTATGGTATTCGCGTCCTGCCTGGGGTGCGCCATAGGCCGCAAAGTGTTTGACGCAGGCGGCAATGGTCTTGTCGCTACTCAAATCATCACCCTGATAGCCGCGCACCATTGCAACCGCAATCTTTGAGCCGAGATAGGGGTCCTCGCCTGCACCCTCCGACACACGACCCCAACGAGGGTCGGCCGAGATGTCGCACATAGGCGAGAAGGTCCAATTAAGACCCGATGCGACACTCTCTTCGGCAGCAATGCGTGCCGATTGTTCGATAGCCTGGATGTCCCACGAACACGACATCGCAAGGTTTTCGGGGAATGTAATTCGGCAACCGTGGATGATGTCGCAACCCAAGATGAGAGGAATACCCAGACGGCTCTCTTCAACAGCAATTCGTTGTAAACGATGATTGTGTTGTGGTTGGCAACCTGCGATGAGTGAGCCCACCTCGCCGTTACGGATAGCAGCGTCTATATTGCGCGGTTCACCATCGGGTCCTGTCACATCGCTGGTGTAGGCGCGGAATTGTTGTAGTTGTCCGATTTTTTCTTGGAGTGTCATCTTGCGGAGCAAGCCGTCAGCAAAACGGAAAGCCTCGGCCTCCTCGGCCGACAAACGACGGTCTGCCGCCACAACCGATGCACCCGCCGCCACAATAGTAATAATAGAAAGTAGTAGTTTTTTCATAGTGTTTGTTAGGTTGTATGAAATTACACAAAGATAACCAATTTGTGTAAAATTCTAAGCGCTTCGTCCGCTATTTGATAAGATTTTATGGCTTCTCTTACTAAGGAGGGTGTGGTGCTATATCATCGTTACCACGATGACTATTAAGCCCCCTCCCAGGAGGGGGTTTGGGGGCTAGGTAACACA
>JAFTYJ010000010.1 GCA_017464745.1 Rikenellaceae bacterium
ATTATACTCAACAGAGCGGCATAGTGTCGCCACCCCTCGCTCACTTCCAAGCCACCATAGATTTGGAGTTGCGACAGTCGCACAAAGTGCATCATCGGAAATCCCTGTGCCAACACCCGCGCCCAGGGGTCCATAGCCTTCAAGGGGAAGGTGACACCACACATTGTAGCCCCCAGCGAGGCAAACATCGAAGCCAACGACGCGCTCATCCACAATCGCGGAAAGAGGCTCGTCACAACAATCGCCACCGCCACCGAAGCCACGACAAGCAGTTGGGAGTTTAGCAGGATTTGCCACATCGGGCACAGTCGGGGGATATGCACAGGGCCAAACATCACAAGGTCGCCCACCGCGGCCCACACACCTCCAAGCAGGGTCAGCGGAAGCAGTTTGCCAACCACTGCGGCCAGCACATCACCCTCGGCCACAGCAAGCCATTCACGAGCGGTATGGTCGCGCAGTTCGCAGCCGAGGGTGTAGGTAGCAAGCAACACCACCAGCACCTGCAACATAACGTGATAGAAGGGGTGCGACAGATAGACCTCATAGTCGAGCGACGGATTGACCGTTGCATAGTCGGCCGAGGTGACGGGTATCAGAAACTCCTCAATACGCCTCTCGCCAACACCCAGCGCCGTACCCGTTGTGAGGATAGGAGCGGCGGCCACGGTACGCAATATTCGCTCAAAGGCGGCATAGAGTTCGCCACCGACCGACATCAGGGCGTAGTGGTAGTAGTAGCGGAGGGTTGTGGGTCGGCTAATCGACACGTCGGCCTCGAATCGCGGCGGCACCACAAAAAAGCCATAAATCTCGCCTCGGCGCACCGCATCACGGGCTTCGGCCTCGTTGGCATAGTGGGTCACAATGCGAAGTGTCGGCACGGCGGCCACGGTACGCACCACACGGCGCGAGGTGGCCGAGAAGTCGAAATCGACCACCCCCACAGGCAGACTGTTCATTATCCCCGAGCCAAACACCGTAGCCATAAACATCAGCACAAATGCAGGCAACACCACACCCGCCACCCACCACAACTTGCGGCGGCACATACGGCCCAACTCTCGGCGGAGAACGGCTGCGGTATGGCGTACGAATCGGCGCACAACAAGAGGGTATTTAGTGTTGATTATGTGGCTGTTGTGTGAGCACACTCATTCCCGGTCGCAGGCCGTGCAGCGGGGCGACGGGGCGTGCTTTAATCTCGAAGGTACGCAGGTCATAACTCCCCGTTTGGCGTGTTGAGCGCCACGTTGCATAACTCCCCAGGGGGCTGACATAGTAGATTCGGAATCGCACATCCTCGGCGGCCAGCGCAGGGACATCGCCACGGAACTCACATCCCCCACCAAAGTGTGGCAACAGGTCCTCACGAACATTCAGCACCACATAGGCATCTCTCAGCACCACCACACTCATCACGGGAGCACCAGCCCCCACCAACTCTCCAACCCTCGGATAGACATCGGACACACATCCATCGGCGGGCGAGGTGAGGTGAATATCGTGCAACAGAGCCTCCACCTCATCGACAGCACCTCGGGCAGCCTCCACAAGTGAGCGTGCACTCTGGCGGTCTTGGCGTTGAGCACCACTTCGGGCAAGGAGGTATTGTTGTCGTGCCGCGTTTTCGTTGGCTTGGGCAGCCATCAGGAGGGTGTGGGCCTCGTCGCGGCGTTGGGAGGTGGCAATGCTGTCGCGCCACAGGGCCTCCACACGTTGCCAAGTGGCACTTGCCAGGTCGAGTTCGGCTTGGGCTTTGTTCCACAGTTGGCGTGCCGACTCCACAATTTGGCGGCGTGTGCCGTCGTCAATCTTGTCGCGTTGGGAGTTGGCGGCCTGCTCCAAGCCACTCACCTGACGAAGTTTGGCATAGGCCTCGGGGCACGAGATTACAACAAGCGTGTCGCCCGCCCGCACCGAGTCACCCTCGCTCACCACAAGCCGCTCGATGCGCCCCGTAAGTTTACCCGAAATGGTTATCTGGGGGCACTCCACGCTCCCTTGCAGAATGACGGGTTGGTGGCGGGTGAGAATCATCCCCGTCACAGCCGCAGCCACAACCACAGCAAGCATCACGGCAAGCAATACAGCCCACGTTTTGGTTTTGACAGTCATAGGTTTACAAGTTTTTGGAGGTATCGGTGGCTTGCGCCGCCAGGTCATAGAACATCTCGGCAACACCACACAGCGACAGCAATCCCGCAAGGGCAACATCGTAGGCATAGAGGGCTGTGAGCAACCCCTCACGGGCGGCCGACACTGCAACCTCGGCATCCACAACCTCATCCACCGAAGCAACACCCTCGGCCCACTCACGGCGACGATTGTCGAGCACCCGTTGGGAGAGTCCTAGGGCGCGGCGTGACGAGCGAACACGGGCGGCAGCGGCTGCAAGGTCGGCAAGCAAGCGGTCGATAGCCGAGCAGGTATGTACAATGGCTTGGGAGTGGGCGAGGCGGGCGTTAGTCAGGGCAAGGCGTGAGCGGCGTATGGTGTGTTCGCGCGCCAAGCCGTCGAAGAGTGTCCACGACACACCGACACCCACCATACTGCGCGGCAGCAGGTGAGAGTCAAGGCCATAGGAGTAGAGATTTTGCCGTCCCCAGAGCACCACCGTAGGGGCATAGCCACTACGGCTCATACGAAGTCGCAAGGCCGAAGCCTCAATACCATGACCGAGAGTTTGTACCACGGGGTTGGACTCTGCACGAAGTCGAAAAAAACGCGCCGACGGCAACGAGTCGGCCACAAACATAGGTGTTGTGGGGCGAATTGTCGCACTATCTACGCCCACAATCTCGTTCAACGCACTCTGCGCCGCCACCACCCTACCCTCGGCAGCGAGCAACGACGCTCGGGCATCTTCGAGTGCAACCTCGACAACCAACCGCTCGGTGACATTCACCAATCCCTGCTCCAACATTCGGCTCACACTCCACAGGTGGCGTTCCAAAGCCTCGACCCCTCGGCGACGAACATCACACAGCCCCTCGGCCAACACCACAGCATAGTAACTCTCAACAAGTCGCAATTGCAACTCGGCCTTGGCTGCATCGCGGGTGCTCTCGGCGGCACGCTGCAACTCGCCACCCAGGCGGCCGGCAAATATTCGGCGACCTCCCGTAAACACGGGCCACACAACCGAGGCATCGATACTCGCAACACCCTGCGGTACAAGCGGAAAGGCCAACGAATGAGCGCCCAAACGATTGAGCAAAGGTCTGATTATCACGTCATTCGGCAGTACTTCGCCCACACGTTGCACCAAAGGGTCGGTGACCGTTCGCAGCGAAGCACGATACTCCACGGGGTTGGACATCCACACACCTCCACCCTCCACACTAACCGTGGGATACCACGCCGCCGACAACAGAGCCTTGTCGCTATGAGCCATCGCCACCTCGCCCTCGGCAATTCGGAGTGTCGCATTGTGGCGGAGCATCAGAGTGCAAGCCTCGCGCAAGGTTGCAGGCACAGGCTTGGCAGCCACAGCCACACACAACGACAAGGCAGCAGCAACCACACATATTATACTACGCAACGACATATTCCGAAGGCTTTACTCCCCCACCCTGCATCAACAATCATACCGCCCGCCACACCCATACAAATCCCTACCACAGCCAACACCACAGGCACGCAACTTGCAAGGACTATGGGTGACTAACAAAAAAACTTTTTGCGTTATGAAACGATTTTACATTGCTATGATGTGTTTGCTGGCGGTCGGGATGGCTGCCTGCAACGACGATGACGACAAGATTTCGGCTCCGTCGGCCGTTCGCACCGCCTTCGATAAGATGTATCCCGAAGCCAAACTCGACGGCTGGTTGGGGTGGCGCGGCTATGTGATTGCCGATTTCGAACTCAACAACGAGGATGCACAAGCGTGGTACGACAAGAGCGGTAAATGGTATATGACCGACACCGAGATTGACTACCGCGCACTGCCCGCCGAGGTGCGTACTGCCTACCAAAACAGCGCTTATGCCACCGATTGGAATGTTGGAGATATGGAGAGGCTCGAACGCGCCGAGATGCAGACCATCTACATTCTTGAAGTGTGGCAGGGACGCATCGAAATCGACCTTTACTACACCACCGAAGGTCTGCTGGCAGGGCTGCAACAGTATGGTTATGGCGACCCGACGTGGTGGATTCCGCGCACCGTGCCCGAGGCTATTGCAACCTACCTCAGCACCAATTTCGAGGGTTATCAGATGATTCAACTGTTTGTGGAAGGTGGTCAAAGTGAGGCACTTATCAGCCACGAAAGCAAAGCCAAGTCGGTGATATTCAATGCCTCAAACGCTTGGACAAGCACCTCTTGGAGTGTGAGCGAGAGTGAGTTACCTGCCGAGGTAGTCAGCACCTTGGAGGGTTCGGAGTATGCCGACTACATTATCCGCAGCGTGGAGTTTGTGAGTGATTCGTCGGGCGAGTGGTATCGCTTTGCGCTGACCAATGGAGGCCGCAATGTGGTGGTCAAAATTTCGTCTTCGGGCGACCTTATTCCGTAGCGCACGCTCTACCCCACTACACAACGAAGGCTCCCTTTGTGGGGAGCCTTCGTCATATTGTTCCTCGTGGAACATTTATCATTTGTTTTCATTCGGAGTGCGCTTGCAATTGTTCCCCGTGGAACAATTTGGACTTTTAAGGTGCGTTACTCGCGAGGCAATTTGGAGTTTACGCGAATGTTCCCCGTGGAACAATTAGAGCCAAAACACGACCCGAACGGCGGCAAAACAGTGATTAGCGACCGAAATAGACCAACAAAACATTGATGTCGGCGGGCGAAACTCCGGGGATACGCGACGCCTCACCAATGGTCGAAGGACGAATTTTGGTCAATTTCTGGCGTGCCTCCATAGTCAGCGACTGCATCGAACCGAAATCAAAGTCGGCAGGAATAAGGATATTTTCGAGGCGGTGGAGTTTGGCTGCGATGAGTTTCTCTCGCTCGATATAACCGCGATACTTTATCAGAATCTCGGCCTCGTCCAACACTTCGCTCGAAAAACCGTTCTCGGCAACGAAATTTCGCAACGACTCGACACACTCAATAAGTCCTGCAAGGGTCACTTCGCCACGAGCAAGCACAAAATCGAGTTTGCGCGACTGCAAAATCGGAGCCGAACCAACCGTTTCTAAATATACCGAAATTTCGCTCGGAGCGACACTCTGTGCGTGCAAGAAATTTTTAAGCGATTCTACGGCCGATTTTTTTTGCTCAAAAAATGCTGCTCGTTCGGGAGTCACAAGACCAATTTCGATACCGACGGGCGTCAATCTCACATCGGCATTATCTTGTCGAAGCAGGATTCGATACTCGGCGCGACTCGTAAACATTCGATAGGGCTCATCGACTCCCTTAGTCACAAGGTCGTCAATCAGCACACCGATATACGCTTGGTCGCGGCGCAGCACCAGAGGGCTCTCTCCCACCCTGCGGCGGTGAGCATTGATACCCGCCATAAGACCTTGTGCAGCGGCCTCCTCATAGCCCGTAGTACCATTGATTTGGCCTGCAAAATAGAGTCCCTCGACAAGTTTGGTTTCGAGCGAATGGCGCAGTTGCGTGGGCGGGAAGTAGTCATACTCAATAGCATAGCCCGGGCGATAGATATGCACCTGTTCCATACCCTGAATTTGTTGCAGTGCAGCTACTTGCACCTGCCACGGCAGCGATGACGAGAAGCCATTAAGGTACATTTCGTGGGTATCACGGCCCTCGGGTTCGAGGAAAAGTTGATGAGAATCCTTGCCGGCAAAGGTGCGCAATTTATCCTCAATACTCGGGCAATAGCGGGGTCCCACGCCCTGAATCGTACCATTGAAAAGCGGCGAATCCTCGAATCCCGTACGCAGCGTATCGTGCACCTCACGCGAGGTATACACAAGGTAACAAGGCAACTGATTTTCGACCGGCGAGGTGGTGGGCAAGAACGAGAATTTGGCAGGTTTGGCATCGCCATATTGGGGTTCGAGGTTGGTGAAATCCACCGTGCGAGCATCAATTCGGACGGGAGTTCCCGTCTTCATACGACCCACCTCAAAACCGAGTTCACGCAGCGATTCGGTGACTCCGTGCGAGGCGGCATCCCCTGCCCTTCCGCCCTCGGCCGACGAGCGTCCGACGTGCATCAAACCACCCAAAAAAGTACCGTTAGTAAGAATCACTGCATCGGCCTCGAACTCCACTCCAAAAGCGGTGCGAACACCCGTAACTCTCACACCCTCAGTGCGGTCGAACACAAGATCCACCACGCTATCCTGCCACAAAAACAGGTTCGGAGTGTTCTCCAAAGTTTGTCGCCACAGAGCCGAGAACAGCGCCTTATCGCACTGCGCGCGCGGGCTCCACATAGCCGCACCCTTCGACAGGTTAAGCATACGGAACTGTATGGTCGCGCGGTCGGTAATAACGCCCATTTGGCCACCCAGCGCATCTATCTCGCGCACTATTTGGCCCTTCGCAACGCCACCCACCGCGGGGTTACACGACATCGAGGCAAACTTGGTCATATCCATCGTTATAAGCAGCGTTTGCGACCCCAGGTTGGCAGCCGCAGCCGCAGCCTCACAACCCGCGTGGCCACCACCCACCACTATAACGTCATATTTGGTTCTCATATCTCCTAACGAAAGTTACAAATGTTTGGCAATCAGTCTATTCGATAGTTTGTCGCAGCGCCAGATACTTATCCTCCGTGGCGTGCATCACGCGCTCCTCCTCGGGGCTCTTATCCTTATAGCCACACAGGTGCAGCAGGCCGTGTACCACAACACGATAAATCTCCTCGCGAGGATCGGTACCCAACTTATGGGCATTATCCTCGACCGTCTCGGGGTCGATAAACACATCCCCACTCGCCACACGGCGCTCATAGTCCGTATAATCGAAGGTTATAATATCCGTAAAGTAGTCGTGGCCAACGTATTGCACGTTCATCGCGCGATGGCGCTCCGAGCCGCAAAAAATATAATTCATTGCACCCAAACGAAAGCCCTCGCTCTCGGCAACGGCCTTCAACCACCGTGCCGTACGCATCTTCTCGGGCAATCGGTAGTCACTCTCTTCGGTATAGTATCTTACTGCCATTTTATCGTGTTATATCTCTGCCACTCAGCGCCTTACCCCACCCTACCCCACTCAGGTGCAAAGGGACAACGGCTCGGCAACATCGGGCTTTTTGCGAGTGCAATGTACTCATTTTTCGCGGAACAGCCAAGTCTATGCTTGGGTTATATATTTTATATGTGCCTTTTGAGTGGCAGGGGTACTTTTTTTGAGCGTTCAAAAAGCACAACACAACAAAGCCCGGCGACGTGGTTGTCGCCAGGCTTTGAATGTTTTGTAACGTTGCGAGTATTACTTGCGGATTGCAGCAACGCCGGGAAGTTCTTTACCCTCCATATATTCGAGCAGAGCACCGCCACCGGTCGAAACGTAGCTAACTTTGTCGGCCAAACCGAACTTGTTGATGCAGGCAACCGAGTCACCACCACCAATCAGCGAGTAAGCACCCTCGGCAGTAGCCTCGGCGATAGCCTCAGCAACTACGCGACAGCCTGTCTCGAATTTCGGGAACTCGAACACGCCCACGGGACCGTTCCAGAGGATGGTTTTGCTGGCTTTGATAACATCGGCAAACGTTTTTTTGGCTTTAACGTCGATGTCCATACCCTCCCAACCGTCGGGAATGTCGTTTACGGGAGCAACGAGGGTATCCGAATCGTTCGAGAATTGGTTGCCACAGAGAGCATCCTCAGCGAAGATAAGTTTCACGCCTTTCTCCTCGGCACGTTTGATGATATCCAGAGCCACGCCGTGCATATCTACCTCGTTAATCGAAGTACCTACTTTGCCACCTTGTGCAGCAGCGAAGGTGTAGGTCATACCGCCAGCCAGGATGATGCTGTCCACTTTGTCCAACAGACGCTCGATGATGGTGATTTTGGTCGACACCTTAGCACCACCGATGATAGCCAAGAAGGGACGTTGGGGGTTCTCCATAACGCCGTCGATTGCTTTCAACTCGCCCTCCATAACGTAACCGAACATTTTGTCGGTGGGGAAGTAGTCGGCGATAAGCGCGGTCGAAGCGTGAGCACGGTGAGCGGTACCGAATGCGTCATTGATGTAGCAGTCGGCATACGAAGCCAAGCGTTTCACAAACTCTTTTTGGCTTGCTTTAACAGCCTTTTTAGCCTCTGCTTTCTCCTCGTCGGTAGCCTCGGCAGCCAGACCACGGGGTTTGCCCTCCTCCTCGGCGTAGAAACGGAGGTTTTCGAGCATCATTACCTCACCGGGTTTGAGCGCAGCAGCCATTTCGGCAGCCTTGTCACCCATACAGTCGCCGGCGAATTGAACCTTCACACCCAGACGGTTCTCAACAGCACCGATGATGTGGCTGAGCGAGAATTTGTCGTCGTTGTTCTTTTTGGGACGACCCAGGTGCGACATCAGGATAACGCTACCGCCACCTGCCAGCACTTTTTTGATAGTAGGGATTGCGGCACGAATACGGGTGTCGTCGGTTACCTCGAATTTTTCGTTGAGGGGCACGTTGAAGTCCACGCGGATGATAGCACGTTTACCCGCGAAGTTGTAAGTGTCAATGGTGTTCATTGGTTTGTTTTTTTATGTGTGATTAATTGTTTGCGTGTTTGTTTTGTGATGTGCAAGGCACATATAACTCCACAAAGTTACAAACATTTGCTCGAAAATCCAATCCGAAACCTGTTTTTTTGTTGTATCGCGCCGTTGATTTTCAAATAGGGTGGGGGAGTGTGCGGTGGTTTTCGACAAAAAAAGCAGACACCCCGAGGGATGCCTGTCGTTGCAAAAAAGCCTGAATTTTAGAAATAGCAGCGCAAACCGATGGTCGAACTTCCACCAAAACGGAAATCTATACTGCTGTTTTGATATGTTGCATAGTCATTTTCCTTGTAGTTCAGATAAGTATAATTCAGTTGCAACAGACTAAGGGTGATACCGAACTTCGGAGTCGGTCGGAACTCAAATCCCGCCAACGACAAGCCAACACCAAATCCGGGCATTGTAATCGTTTCCACAATACAGCCCGACATTACTTTTGTAAGGCCACACACAAAACCAAATTGCAGGGTCGGAGTATAGTAGAAATTGTCGGCAAGTCGCACATAGTAGGCCATCTTTGGCATAACGCCAAGTGTGTGTAACGCAGGATCGGTCCTATTCGCTGTTTCCAAGCCATATTCCACCGAAATTCCCATACTGAACTTGTCGGCTACAAAACCGCCAAACTCAGGCGCCAACGAAAGTCCAAATCCCGTGGCGCTTGTTTCGGATACAATAGAGGTCGAAGTAGCGACTCCTATGTTTCCTCCAAAATACATTTCGCCCTTTTGTTGAGCCGAGAGGGTGCTCACGGCAACAATCGCCAATAAACAAGTAAGAAGTTTTTTCATACGGTCAGATATTAGGGTTTACATTCAGTCGGCCGGGAAACAAGCCACACAACTTTCACAAATATACAAAATATTGACAACTCCTTATAGTCGTCAGCACTTTTTTGTGGACAAGTATAAAAAAAGGGGGCACAACAGGCTACAAATTGTAAAAAAAAGCGTACCTTTGCTAATGGCTTGTAATCGGGTGGGACCGAAAAAGGGCAATATCGAGAAGAGTACGCTGCGACACCTGCTCACAAGTCATTGAAAACAAAGGCTATACTGAATTTTAACACATAAACACTATGTACGGTAAAATCAAAGAACATCTCCAAAAGGAGTTGGCCGACATCCGTGAAGCCGGCCTTTACAAAACCGAGCGCATCATCGAAAGCGAGCAACGTGCTGCCATTGAAGTAGGCGGCAAAACCGTGCTCAACTTCTGCGCCAACAACTATCTTGGTCTGTCGAACAACCCCCGTTTGGTCAAAGCAGCCAAAGAGGCAATGGACAGCCGCGGTTTCGGTATGTCGTCGGTACGCTTCATCTGCGGTACCCAAGACATCCACAAACAACTCGAAAAGGCTATCTCGGACTACTTCGGCACCGAGGACACTATCCTCTATGCTGCCTGCTTCGATGCCAACGGTGGTGTGTTTGAGCCCCTGCTCGGCCCCGAGGACGCTATTATCTCGGACGCTCTGAACCACGCTTCGATTATCGACGGTGTACGTCTGTGCAAGGCTGTACGTTATCGCTACGCCAACGCCGATATGGCCGACCTCGAAGAGCAACTCAAAAAAGCACAAGAACAACGCTTCCGTATCATCGTAACCGACGGTGTATTCTCGATGGACGGCAACGTGGCTCCTATGGACCAAATCTGCGCCCTGGCCGAGAAATACGACGCTCTGGTAATGGTTGACGAGTGCCACTCGGCAGGTGTTGTAGGTGCTACCGGTCGCGGTGTGAGCGAGCAATTCAACCTCCGCGGTCAAATCGACATCCTCACCGGTACCCTCGGTAAAGCATTCGGTGGCGGTATCGGCGGTTTCACCACCGGTCGCAAAGAGATTATCGAACTGCTCCGCCAACGTTCGCGTCCCTATCTGTTCAGCAACTCTATTCCCCCCGCAGTTGTGGGTGCCAGCCTCGAAGTGTTCAAAATGCTGGGCGAGAGCGACGAACTGCACGACAAACTCGTGGCCAATGTGGAGTACTTCCGCAGCCGTATGATTGCCGCAGGTTTCGACATCAAACCTACTCAATCGGCTATCTGCGCCGTGATGCTCTACGACGCCAAACTGTCGCAAGAGTTCGCAGCCAAACTGCTCGAAGAGGGTATCTATGTAACCGGTTTCTACTACCCCGTAGTTCCCAAAGGTCAAGCACGTATCCGTGTACAAGTGTCGGCAGGTCACTCGACCGAGAACCTCGACCAATGTATCGCCGCCTTTACCAAAATCGGTAAAGAGATGGGCGTGCTGAAATAGACTCAACGGCACAATCAAGGCTGCCGGCGGTGATACGCCGACAGCCTTCTAATTCAAAAACTGAGGAAAATACACACATTTATGGCAAAAGTAGAGTTAGATGCAATAGACCAGAAGATTTTGAGATACCTTACCGTCAATGCCCGTATGCCCTTCTTGGAGATTGCGCGCGAGTGCGGTGTGTCGGGTGCCGCAATTCACCAACGTGTCAACAAACTCGTGGCACAAGGTGTGATTCTCGGTACTCAAATGGTTGTGGACCCCAAAAGCCTGGGCAACGACGTCTGTGCTATCGTCGAGGTGCAAACACGCGACATCAACAACTATATGGAGATTGTCGAAGCGCTCAAAGCAATTCCCGAAGTGGTGAGTTGCAACTTCATCACGGGCAAAAGCAACCTGCTACTCAAACTCTACTGCCGCGACCACGCACACTTTATGAACGTGCTGATGGAAAAGGTGCGCAAAATCGACGGCGTAATAGCCACCGAAACCTACATCTCGCTGTTCGAAGCCTTCTCGCGTCAGGTGCAAATCGACGAGACCAAGTAATGCAACCACGAGTGCCGCCCGACCCGAAAGCAACACGCGTGCCCACGGGGAGCGCAGGCACACCCGAGTATTTAGTATAATTGTTTTAGCGACCCGCCCAGCCTTTGCGACGGGTCGTGTTGTAAAGATATGTTTATGAGCAAAATTCGTTTGACCAAGGAGTTCTCGTTTGAGGCCGCCCATTCGTTGGAGGGTTACGACGGCGCGTGCAGCCAAATACACGGACACAGTTATCGACTGCAAGTGACAATCGAGGGTGAACCTCTCAACAGCCCGGGAGCACCCAAAGACGGTATGGTGATGGACTTCGGAGTGCTGAAAGGCATTGTGAACCGCGAAATCATCGACCGACTCGACCACTCGTTCACAATACGCCGCACCGACAGCAACCGGGCTCTCATCGAAATGCTGCAACAACACTATACCAATATTCACGTGGTAGAGTGGCAGCCGACAAGCGAAAATATGCTGCACGATATGGCAGCACGACTCACGCCCGCAAGGCCCAACGGTATAAAACTCGTAGCTCTCAAACTCTACGAAACCGCAACATCCAGCGCAGAGTTGGTATTGCAATAGGTTTGAGGTAGTTTTGAGGGGTTATGTTCTTTTTGAGCCATCAAAAAGAACCAAAAAATGGGCCGCAGACCGGCGGAATCAACTACTCTGTGCGGACCCCTTTGGGGGCTGCACAGAGTAGTTATAAAAAACACGGATGCGACATATTTTGGATTCCGTTGAGGATTCAAATAGAATAACCTCTAAACACCTTAACCTCACAACCTAACTAACTTACTAACAATAGGTATGTTTAGGTAAAATGCCATTCCAAACGCTTGCGTGGCAGATGTTAGATACTTGCGGTTCTTCGGAAAGTTTGGCGTGCGAGAGATTTTGCTGATGAGGTACGACATCCCGCAGGGATGTGTCGGATGTTTGTAGGTGTGACCTGCGAACTTGTTTGTAAGGTCATACCTACAAATATCCGAAAAATGCCAACGATGGCATTGCCACATCAACAAAATCGCACAAAATTTAGAGAAACGAAGTTTCTCGGTCGGCACTCTGTGCCTCGTTTTTGGTTCTTTTGTCGATACAAAAGAACATAGTGTGCTCCCTAATTGTGAATTGTGAATTGTACATTGTGAATTAAAAATATGCCGAGATTATTTTTGGTTGACGCTTATGCGTTGATATTTCGCAGTTATTATGCTTTCATCAATCGTCCGATGCGTAATGCTTCGGGGTTGAACACGTCGCCTGTGTTTGGATTTACCAAGTTTGTGCGTGATATGATTGTTCGTGAGCAGCCCGACTATTTGGGTGTTGCTTTCGACCCCAAGGGTGGTAACTTCCGCCACGACCTCTATCCCGAGTATAAGGCCAATCGTAGTGCCACGCCCGAGGATATTGTGGCTGCTGTGCCCTATATCAAGCGTATTTTGAAGGCTATGTGTATCCCCGTGTTGGAGGTTTCGGGCTACGAGGCCGACGACGTGATTGGCACACTGTCGCGTAAGGCTACGGAGTGTGGTTTCGACGTTCGTATGGTGACCCCCGACAAGGACTATGGACAGTTGGTGAGTGCACGCTCGGTTATGTACAAACCCGCCAAGGGTGACGAGGGTGTTGAGATTGTGGACTGCGAGGGTATCCGTGCGCACTATGGGTTCGACGACCCGCGCTTGGTGATTGATATTCTGGCACTTATGGGCGATGCTTCGGATAATGTTCCGGGCGTTCCGGGTATTGGCGAGAAGGGAGCCATCAAGTTGGTGAACAAATATGGCACGGTTGAGAATATTCTCGAACACCTCGACGAACTGACCCCAAAACAACGAGCCTCGATTGAGGCCAACCGCGAGCAGTTGATGCTTGCCAAACGCTTGGTAACTATTGATACGGATGTTCCGATTGAGTTTTTACCCGAGGAGTTGCGGATGTGTGCCCCCGATAGTGAGGAGTTGCGGGTGTTGTTCACGGAGTTGGGCTTTGCCCGTTTCCTTCACGAGATAGATTCGGTGCCATACTCGCCGTTCCGTGCCAAGGGTTGCGAGGAGTGTGCGCGTGCTGCCGCCGAGGCTTCGCAAAATGGTGCTCAAAAAGCCCAAACAACCCCTGCTGTGGCCACCCAGACATCGCTCTTTGGCGACGAATCGGCATCCGTGATGTCGCAACCCGTAATGCCGAGTAGCGCAAACGAGGAGGCCGCCGCTATGGGTGACCTTTTTGCGGCTGCCGAGATGAAGAGTATCGCCAACGTCGAGCACGAATATATTGTGGCCGACGATGATGCAACATTGAGCCGTGTGGCCGAGGAGTTGAGTGGAGTGGGGGAGTTTGCCTTTGATGTCGAGACCACGGGCTTCGACCTGTGGGGCGACCGTCTGGTGGGCATTTCGATTGCCACACGCCCGCACAAAGCCTACTACATACCGCTAAACCCCGACAACGCCACCCAACGTCTGGAATACCTGCGTGCAGCCTTAGAGAGCGAGAGCACGGTCAAGATTGGCCAAAACATCAAGTTCGATATGCTGTGGTTGCGCCGCTATGGTGTTGCGGTGCGCGGATTCAAGGTCGATACAATGATTCTGCACTACCTGCTCGACGCCGAGAGCCGCCACTCGATGAACTATATGTCGCGTATGCTTCTTAACTACGACCCTATCGAAATCACTTCGCTCATAGGCTCGGGAGCACGCCAACTCACTATGGACCGTGTGGCCCTCGACACCATCGCCGAATATGCCGCCGAGGATGCCGATATTACCCTGCAACTCAAAGAGGTTCTGTGGCCGAAGGTTGTGTCCGAGGGTTTCGAAACGCTCTATCGCACGGTCGAGGAGCCGCTGCTGGATGTGCTGGCCGATATGGAGTGGGAGGGAGTTCGTATAGACTCCGAGGCTCTGGGCGCGTATGCTGTTGAACTTACAGGGGCTATGGATGCCATTGAGGAGCAAATCCGCACGCTGGCCGAGAGTCCCGACCTTAATGTCAATTCGTCGCGTCAGTTGGGCGAGGTGCTGTTCGAGCGTTTGAAGGTGGACCCCAAACCGCGCAAAACCAAAACCAAACAATACGCCACCGACGAGGAGTATCTGCAATCGTTGGCCGGCCGACACCCCATAATTCCGTTGATTCTCGAATACCGCGGACTCAAAAAACTGCTTTCGACCTATGTGGAGGCTCTCCCGAGGCTGGTAAATTCGGCTACGGGGCGCATCCACACCTCGTACAATCAGGCTGTGACCGCCACAGGCCGCTTGTCGTCGACCAATCCCAATCTCCAAAACATCCCTATCCGTGACGAGTTGGGTCGCCCGATTCGTGCCGCCTTTGTGGCTCGTGACGCGGAGCACGTTCTGCTGTCGGCCGATTATAGTCAGGTCGAACTCCGATTGATGGCCCACCTGAGCGCCGACGAGGCTCTGTGTGAGGCCTTCCACCGTGGTGAGGATATTCACGCCGCTACCGCCGCCCGCATCGCAGGCAAAAATATCGACGAGGTGACAAGCGACGAACGCCGACGAGCCAAAACCGCCAACTTCGGTATCATCTATGGCATCTCGGCCTTTGGTCTGGCCCAACGTCTGGGTATCCCTCGTGGCGAGGCCAAGGAGTTGATTGACGGCTACTTCCGTTCGTATCCCGGAGTCAAGGAGTATATGGACAGGGTTGTGAGCGAAGCCCGCGAGAGGGGTTATGTGAGTACTCTGTTCGGTCGCCGCCGCACGCTGGCCGACATCAACTCACGCAACGCCGTGGCACGCGGTCTGGCCGAGCGAAACGCCATAAATGCACCCTTGCAGGGCAGCGCCGCCGACATTATGAAGTTGGCAATGATTGAGGTGGCACGCCGACTTCGCAGCCAGGGGCTCAAAGCCAAGATGATACTCCAAGTACACGACGAGATTGTGATTGACACCCCGCGTAGTGAGGTGGAGGCCGTGCGCCGTATCGTAACCGAAAGTATGGAGGGCGTGACCCAACTTCGAGTGGCACTCCCCGCCGAGGCAGGCGTGGGCAACAACTGGCTCGAAGCACACTAAACCACACAGACAATGAGAGCACTGATACAAAGAGTTAAACGCGCAAGTGTCAGCATTGACGGCACTCTGCACAGCGCCACAGGGGCAGGAATGTTGATACTGCTCGGAGTGGAGGTGGGCGACACCGAAGCCGACTTGGAGTGGCTGACAGGCAAGATTGCACGACTACGCATATTCGACGACGCTGAGGGCGTTATGAACCTCGATGTGAGCAACATCGGTGGCGAGATAATGGTGGTGAGCCAATTCACGCTGTGCGCCTCAACCAAGAAGGGCAACCGCCCGTCGTATATTGCCGCCGCCCGCGAAGACGAGGCTGTGCCGATGTACGAGCGGTTCAAAAGCCGAATTGCCGAGATGACGGGTTGCAAGGTCGAGTGCGGAGTTTTTGGCGCAGATATGGCCGTGGAACTCGTCAATGACGGCCCCGTAACCATCTGGATAGACTCACGAAATCGCTACTAAATGGGGCACGCAGTTTGTGACCCATACGCCAAAAAGAGTCAAAAAAAGCAAAAAAGCCACACAAGGGGTGCTATTTCAATAAAAAAATAGTACTTTTGCGGTTGGAACTAACGGAAGTATAATCAATTCAGAAGCAATATGGATGACGGCAATGCGTGTCAAAATAGCAGCGGTATCATATCTGAATACCATTCCGTTTATTTACGGCATAGAGCATGCAGGTAAACTGCAAGCCGAACTTCTGTTGTCGCCACCGTCGGGTTGTGCCGAAGCATTCAACAGCGGACAAGCCGATATTGCCCTTATTCCCGTGGGCGCACTGCCCGAAATCAAAGACGCCAAAATCGTAACCTCATACTGCTTGGGAGCCCAGAGCGGTGTGCGTAGCGTGGTGCTGGCAAGCAACTCGCCACTCAAAGATATTCGCACACTCTATCTCGATGGCCACTCGCGCACCTCGGTGCTGCTGACACGCTACCTGGCGGTCAAACGCTGGGACATCGCCCCCGAGTGGAAAGAACTCAACGACTACTCGATTGTGGACAATCCCGCCGAGGGTGACGCCTTTTTGTTGATTGGCGACAAGGTGTTCCCGCGCGAGGGTCAGTTCCGCTATTGGTGGGACCTGTCGGACGAGTGGCGTGCACAAACCAAGTTGCCCTTTGTATTTGCCGTGTGGGTTGCACGCGAGGGTGTGGATGCCGAGGTGCTGGATGCTCTCGAAGAGTCGCTCACCTTTGGCGTGGAGCGCACCTGGGAGGCCATCGCCGAGTACAAGTACGACCACCTGCCCTATGCCTACGACTACCTGACGCAGAATATGGACTACCTGTTCGATGCCCAAAAGCGCAAGGCTCTCGGCAAGTTCTGGAACGACGGACTCAAAACCACACTCCGAATCAATCCCGGTTGAAGGTTAGCCTATCGCTAATGCACGACGCACTCCGAAGGGGAGTGTAGTCAAGCACAAATAGCGGTAGAACGCATCTCACAACAAGTCAAAAAACTGTTGTCAAACCTTCCAAAAGCCGTAGAGATGATTACAATCTATCTGAAACAACACAACAAAATCATACGCAACGCCGATATCGAAATCTTCGACTCACTCGGCTTTGACGATATCCTGTGGATTGACCTTCTGTCGCCTACAATCAAGGAGCAGAAGGCCGTGGAGGAGTTTATGGACATCGACCTGCTGAGCAAACAAGAGGCCGAGGAGATTGAGAGTACATCGAAATACTCCGAGACCGAGAACGCCATCATCAGCAACTCCAACTTCTTCCTTCCGCATAGCGACGGATTTAACATCGAACCCGTGTCGTTTATCCTCTCGGAGGGTGTGCTCGTCACCACGCGCACTGCCGAGTCGCGCACCTTTGCCGAGTGTACCAAAAAGTTCCAAATGAACTTCAAGGCATACCCGACAGGATACCACATTATGATTTCGATTCTCGAAGTCCGTATCGACTACGATGCCGACCTCGTGGAGGCCGTGGGACGACAAATTACTACACTCAACAAAGAGGTCAGCACCGACGACCAAATCGACGAGGAGATGATCCGTCGCATCAACCACTTGCAGGAGAACACTATGTCGATTCGAGAGAATATCTTTGACCGCCAACGCGTATTGTCGGGAATCCTCCGAAGCGAACACTTCCCCAATGACGTCTATCCGCGTCTGCAACTTATGATGCGCGACGTGAACTCGCTTATCAGCCACGCCGACTTTGCATTCGAACGTTTGGACTACCTCCACGATACCGTGCTGGGCCTTATCAACATCGAGCAGAACAAGATTGTCAAAATCTTTACCGTGGCTTCGGTGCTGTTCCTGCCCGCAACCCTTGTGGCAAGTATCTATGGTATGAACGTCACACTGCCCGGACAAAATCTCGAAGGTATGTGGCCCTTCTGGATTGCACTTATTGCAATGTTTGCCGTGTCGGGAGCCGTGCTCTGGTTCTTCCGCATCCGCAAATGGTTGTAACACTCCATACCACACAAAACCAAAATGAAATACACGCATATAGTTTTTGATATTGACGGTACGCTGATAGATACCGAGCGTGCGGCTTTGGAGTCGCTGAGTGACACTATCTTGGAACTCACGGGCGAGCGTCGTGAACCTGAGAGTTTGTGGTTTGCTTTTGGCCCTCCTGCCCACGTTACCATTGAGCGTGTGGGCTTGCCTATGGAGGCGGGCCTAAGGACTTGGTATGAGAAGTTTGGAGAGGCTTTCAAGGATAGGGTTAGTATCTATGCGGGTGTTCGTGAGATGTTGGAGGAACTGCGTGCACGCGGCTGTGAGTTGGGTGTTGTGACTTCGAAGGTGCGATTTGAGTACGAGAGCAACTTTATACCTTTGGGGTTGGGAGGTTACCTTCCTGTTGCGGTGTGCTGTGACGAGTGTGAGGCCCCCAAGCCGTCGCCGACTCCTATGTTGCGTTATATGGAGATTACGGGTGCCGAGGCTGCAAAGGTGCTGATGGTGGGCGACACAGTGTATGATGCAGAGTGTGCTCACAGTGCGGGAGTTGATTTTGCGCTGGCAACGTGGGGTGCTCAGGACAAGAGTGTTCAGGCAGAGTACTACCCTCAAACACCGCTCGAAATTCTCGACCTGGTTTAGACCGCATCCAAAATTTGTGTAAGATAACAAAAGGCTGCTCCGGTGTGGGGCAGCCTTTTTTATAATATTGTATGGGGGGGTTACTCTTCGGGGGCTTGTCCAAGTGTGAGCCACTTGGTGACACTCTCGTTGTAGGTTTGCGAGATAGGAATGCTGGGTATGCCTTCGATTCCGAGGTCGAGCATAGCACCGTCTTTCTCGCGTCGCACAACCTTCACTTGGTCGATATTGACCATATATGAGCGGTGGCAACGTATGATACCTGTTCCGTCGAGTTGTTGTGCAAGTCTTTTGAGCGAGTTTCGCACCATAACTTTCTGTGGCTCGCCATAGTTTTGGTACCACACACACACGTAGTTGTCGGCGGCTTCGAGCAGCAGCAGGTTGTCGTGACGTACCGACAGTCGCAACTCACCTCGCTCGTCGTAGAACGACACCAAACCCTGAGCCATAGCCCTCTCGTGACGAATACCTGCCAAGCGTTTGATTTGGTGGTTTTTCTCTTGGAGTGCAAATACCGTAAGACAGAGTGTGTAGGGAATGATGAGCACGAGTACGGTGTTGAGTAGCGAGTTGGTGAACGCCTCCCACACATCCTCCTGCATATTGAAAATCATTGTCATTACGGTGAAAGTAAGGCTCATAGCCAGCACTTCGCACAACACCCAGATGATATAACTTGACGCTTTGAGTGAATTTTTTTTGAGGTAGTAGTGCATAAACATTCGGCTAATCATCACGATGACAAAACCGATAAGCACCACAGCGCTGGTGAACAGCACAAACAGAAAACGCGAGAAACTCTCGCTGATGTGTGCTTTGCGTGTCACGAACTCCTCGCTCCACGACTCAATACCGAAGGGGTTATAGACATTAATGAATACAAGCGCAAATAGAGCAGCAAACACAACCATAGCAATCTGGTTGCCTTTGCGATACATAAATGCGGGTATGGGTTTGCTAAGAAAATCCATATGTCAAATGTCGAAATTTCCCCAATTTCTCGGCACAAAAGTATGTTTTTTTTGTCGAACTACCAAATTTTGGAATTTTTGAACAAAGCGCCGTCGGACGTTGGCAGATAACAAAAAAAGCGATACCTTTACATCACAAAACCGATCTGGTATGAATTCGAATAAGAACCCCAAGGTTGCCACCGCAGTTGCAGTTGTGCGCGTGGCCGATCCTTTAACTAACTCCAAACGTATAATCACCCTGATTGAAGATGCAGCACAAGAGGGCGCACAAATTGTTGTAACTCCCGAACTCTCGATTACGGGAGCCTCGTGTGGTGACCTTATATGCCAACGCCCACTGCTCCGTGCAGCCCTTAGGGCTCTCGACCAAGTGGCAGCGGCTACCCAAAAATTTGGAGTTACAGTTGTTGTTGGTATGCCTATGGTTGTGGGAGATGTGTTGTGTAATGTTGCTGTTGTGGCCTCCGAGGGCAGGATTTTGAGAGTTGTGCCGAAGTGTGGTCTGTCGAGCGACGAGCGACGATGGTTTTCGAATGCCGTGGCCAAGCAGGTAGAGATAGGCGGACACACGGTCGAAGTCGGCACACATCCCATTGCATTGTCCAACACAATGCTCACCGTAGCCGTGGGCGATGACGTGTGGAGTACCACCTCCTCGTCACTAATCCTCAACCCCTATGCCGAACCCGCCACAATGGGTAGTTATGCCCGCCGTCGTAGGCGACTTATGGAGTTGTCGTCACGCTGTGCCAATGTGTGTGTGGCTGTGGGAGCAGGTTTTGGCGAATCCTCGACCGATGTTGCGTGGTCGAGCGATATGACTTTTGTGTCTGGTGGCAATATTTTGGCCGAGGGCGAGCGATTCGCAACCCAAGGAACACTCACCTGCGCCGACATACATCTGCAAAATATCCAATCACAACCCATCACTGCGAGCAATCCGAGCCAGGAGTGTGACCCCCATCCGTTTATTCCCAAGAGCGCGTCCGAGAGTGCCGAAGCATTTATGATTCAGCGCAGCGGTTTGATGCAAAGGCTCGCATCGTGTGGCATCCGCAAGTGTGTGATTGGCATTTCGGGCGGTTTGGATTCGACTCTGGCACTGCTTGTTACGGTGGCCGCCTACGATGCTCTCAACCTGTGTCGCCGCGATATTGTGGGTATCACAATGCCCGGTTTCGGCACTACCTCGCGTACCCACACCAATGCCGTGGCACTGATGCGCTCGCTGGGTATCACCACCGACGAAATCTCAATCCGCGCAGCCTGCGAACAGCACTTCTGCGACATCGGACTCCCCGCCGACGACCGCAGCGCAACCTACGAGAATGCACAAGCACGCGAACGCACCCAAATACTTATGGACTATGCAGGCCGCATTGGCGGAATTGTGGTCGGTACGGGCGATTTGAGCGAGTTGGCACTCGGCTGGGCAACCTACAACGGCGATCATATGTCGATGTATGGCGTCAATGCAGGTGTTCCCAAAACTATGGTCAAACACCTTGTTGAGTGGTATGCCGAGAGTGTGGCCGAGGGCGAGGCTGCCGACATCCTGCGCGATATTGTGGACACCCCCATAAGTCCCGAGTTGCTGCCCGCCGACGAGAGTGGCAACATAGCCCAACAGACCGAAGACCTGGTGGGTCCTTATGAGTTGCACGACTTCTTTATTTACAATATGTTGGAGCGTAAATTGTCGCCATCCGAAATCTATGCCGCGGCGGTGAGAACCTTCGAGGGCAAGTACGACGGAGCGACAATCAAACATTGGCTCACAACCTTTGTCCGCCGATTCTTCACCCAGCAGTTCAAACGCTCGGCAGTGCCCGACGGAGTGAAGGTTTGCAACATTTCGCTCTCGCCCCGCAGCGATTGGCGTATGCCCAGCGATGCATCGTCGGCAGCGTGGTTGGCCGATTTGGAGGATTTATAGAGGTTGAAGTTGCAAAATTTGATAATAATGGCTATCTTTGGAACGTTTCAAAGAAAAGTAAAACCCTAAAAAAAGAAATATTATGTTTACACCCTGTGTTATAGGTATCGGCCAAATCGCAATCATCGCCCTGGTGGTAATTCTGCTCTTCGGTGGCGCCAAAATTCCCGAACTGATGCGTGGTATGGGTCGCGGTGTCAAAGAGTTCAAAGACGCGGTCAACAAAGACTACACCGCCGACGATAAAGCCGAACAAAAACAAATAACCGACAAAAAAGAGTAACACCACGCCATCGCGTGGATAGCACACACACCCGAGTGAAGAAGAGAAGGCAGACACAACAAGATGCCGACACTTCTGCACGACCAACGTGTGCACCCGTAACTCTCTGTAACCATCCGTCAAATGGCACAACACAACAATCAGTCATCTTCAACGGAGATGACTTTTTTTGAACATATTGACGCTCTGCGACCTCACCTCATTCGCAGCGTGGTGTCGATTGTTGTCATCACCGTAGTGGCATTCTGCTGTCGCAGTTTTATTATCGACACCGTGATGTTCGGCCCCCAGAAACCCGAATTCCCTACAAACCGACTCCTTGTGTGGGTGGGCGAACAACTCAACCTGCTATGCTTGTGGATTAACTCGTGGGCAGGAACTTCGCTCTCCTTCGACAGCGAATCACTACTGTCGCGCACCATCGAATTCAACACCATCAACACCTATATGGCTGGCCAATTCAACCTCCATATGAAAGTGTCGCTGGTTATCGGTATCGCACTCGCAATCCCCTATACCATCTGGGAGTTGTGGAAATTCGTCAAACCCGCACTCACCGAACGCGAAATCGCAGGTACCAAATGGCTTGTATGGTGGGTTTCGGTGTGCTTCTTTGTGGGACTCAGTTTCGGCTACTTCATTATGGCTCCGCTGTCGGTGAACTTCTTTATCAACTACCAAGCCAGCGAGATGATTACCAATATGATTGACGTGGGCGACTACTTCTCAACCGTGATGATTGTATCGCTCGCCTGTGCTGTGATGTTCCAATTGCCGCTGCTAATCTATTTTCTGACACGCATCGGGTTGGTGTCCAGCGCTTTCCTTAAAAAATACCGCCGACACGCGCTTGTGGTATTGATGACTATGGCCGCAATCATCACCCCGCCCGATATATTCTCGCTGTTTTTGGTCAGCATACCTCTGTATGCCCTCTATGAGTTCAGCATATCGCTCTCAATGAAGGTCGAACGCAAAATAGCACTCGAAAAAAGTAAAGAATAACCGAATGATTAAAAGAAGGGACTTGCAAGTTTAGTTGTAGTCCCTCTTTTTTTTGCCACAACATCAACAAACACATACAAAATGTAGAGAAAGTGAGTTTCTCGGTCAGCCCCTGTGCCTAATTTTTGTCGCCATAAAAAGTACATAACTTATAAATATTTAAAATAGGTATAAAAAATATTTGCGGAAAAGATGTATCTTTGTGGGGATGTGAAAGATGTTTTTGCGTCAAACAAAAAACACTATAATTATGGAAGATAAAATATTGACACTTCTGGGGGGTATCACTCACCCCGAAGCCGAAGCCGATATTGTGTCGCTTGGTATTGCACGCGATATTAAGGCTTCGGAACAGAAGATTAACGTTTCGCTATACTTTGCCCGTAGCCGCGACCCGTTCGCAATGGCTATCAAACGTAAGGTCTATGACACCCTGCGTGATGCCTTCCCCGAGGTGGGCGAGATAAATGTGTTCATCCGCGAACAAGAGGCCCCAAAACCCAAACCCGCCGAGCCTAAAACGGGTAAAATTAATGGCGTAGGAAAACTTATTGCTGTGGCAAGTGGTAAGGGTGGTGTCGGCAAAAGTACCGTTACTGCCAACCTTGCGGCGGCTCTGACACGCCTGGGCTACCGTGTGGGTATCCTCGATGCCGATATTTATGGCCCTTCGCAACCCAAGATGTGGGGTGTTGAGGATTTTGTGCCACCCCTTATCGAAACCGATGGCGCCGAGTGGATGGGTCCCGCCGAGAGCCGAGGTGTGGAGGTTATGTCAATCGGATTCTTTATCAAACCTACCGACGCTCTGGTGTGGCGTGGCCCTATGGCTGTCAATGCCCTGCGCCAAATGATTAACCAAACGGGGTGGGGAGAGTTGGACTACCTGTTGATAGATATGCCTCCCGGAACGGGTGATGTCCACCTGGGTGTTGTTCAGGAACTGAAATTGGATGGTGCACTGATTGTCACCACCCCCCAACAAGTTGCTTTGGCAGATGTTCGCCGTGGTATCAAAATGTTCCGTGCCGAGGGTATCGACGTGCCCGTGTTGGGAATTGTCGAAAATATGGCGTGGTTCACTCCCGAGGAGTTGCCCGATAACCGATATTATATCTTTGGCCGCGACACGGTGAGCCGTTTTGCTGCGGAGGAGGGTGTTGAAGTAATCGGCCAAGTGCCTATCATTCTGTCGGTTGCAGAGGGTGGCGATAATGGAGTTCCTGCTTCGGAGGTTGATAGCAGGGTAGGGGAGTGGTACTCGGAGATTGCCCGCAAGGTTGTTGAGAAGTGCCATTAATGTGTTGGAAAGGTGTTGATATTTGTTGATAAAAATGGTGGTTGTAAACAGCCCACAAGTGGTGAATGGTATCCTCCCAAAAGTTGTTAATAAATATCAACTGTTCGAACAACCAAAACCAACTCCGATGTTGAAAACACTTCTCCCGATTGGATGTTGAAAGAGTGGTCGGTGAATTGTTAAAAAATTTTGTAAACAGCTAATTATCACACTCCATTGGGTTGTTTACCAAAATTAACATCACTTAAAAGGTGTGGATAACTTTTTTTAAAAATATTTACTAACACAATCAACAGCCATTATTATTATTTTTAATTTAAAATTCTTTTAAAAAATTAATAAATAAAAATAAAATGGTGTTGAAATCCCCCGAAGGGTGGTTTTGGGATTTACAATTCACAATTCACAATTCACAATTATTTTTGGGAGGAGTAGATTTTGAGATTTTATTGAGGAGTGCCGTATCAATAAAATCACTTATCAAAAAAAAGTAGAGAAACGCAGTTTCTCCGTAGGCACCCTGTGCCTCATTTTTTTGGTTCTTTTTTGAATCATCAAAAAAGAACATAACCAAACCTTTTGAACGTTCAAAAAGTACATAATATAATAAAGTGGCTATGCCACCTTTTGAACGTTCAAAAGCACATAACCGGAACTTTAAAAATAAATAATAATAAAAACCATAAAAATATGTTTAAGAAATTGATGCTTGTGGCGCTATGTGCGCTGAGTGTTGTGTCGTTGCGTGCTGACGAGGGTATGTGGTTGCCTCAGTACCTCAAAAAAGATCACGCAAAGGCACTCAAAAAGGCGGGTCTGAAAATCCCCGTAACCGAAATCTATAACGAGAATGGCTCGTCACTCAAAGATGCTGTGGTTATTTTCGGCCGTGGCTGTACCGGCGAAATCGTGTCGCCCGACGGACTGCTGCTCACCAACTACCACTGCGGCTACTCGTCGATTCAACAACTGAGCGGTATCGGCCATAACTACCTTCAAAACGGTTTTGCTGCGATGTCGCGTGGCGAGGAGTTGCCCGTGGAGGGTCTGACCGTGACTTTTGTTCGTGAGATTGCCGATGTTACTGAGGACTTCCTGGCAAGTGGCAAAACTGTCGAGGAGTATGGTAAAGAGTATGAGAAGAAACACGCAACAGGCGAACCCGGCGAGAAATTCCTTGTTAAGAGTTTTTATGCGGGTAACCAATACTACGCTTTCCGTACCGTGGTATTTTCCGATGTTCGTATGGTGCTGGCTCCCCCCTACTCAGTAGGTAAATTCGGTAACGAGACCGACAACTGGATGTGGCCCCGCCATACTTGCGACTTCTGTATGTTCCGTGTGTACTCGGCTCCCGACGGCTCGGCTGCGGAGTATAACTCCGATAATGTTCCGTATAAAGCACCCCGCCACCTCAAAATCTCGACCAAAGGCTATAAGGAGGGTGATTATACTATGATTATGGGCTTCCCCGGCTCGACCACCCGTTATGCTACTTCGTATGCCGTTCAGTACGATACCGAAGTTGAGAACCAGATGCGTATCCTGATTCGTGGCGAGCGCCAAAAGATTCTCAAAGAGAATATGCTGGCTTCGGAGGATGTGCGTATCAAATACTCGTCGAAATACCAAAGTTCGTCGAACTATTGGAAAAACTCTATCGGTATGAACCGCGGTGTCAAGAAACTTGGCGTTGTGGCTCGCAAACAGGCCGAGGAGGCAGCCTTCAACGAGTGGGCAAAGGGTAAAGCCGAGTATGAGGGCCTGATGGCTCGTGCCGAGAAACTTAATAACCAACGTGCCACCGATGGCCGCCGCGCCATCATCCTGCGTGAGGCACTTATCAATGCCATCGAGATTAGCAGCCCTGCTCGCACGCTGAATACCGTGAAAAATTTGGAAAATGCGAATAAAGAGTGGTTGGCAGGTCTGTTCAACGACTTCTACGACGACTTCGATATGGCAACCGACCGCCGTGTGGCAAAACGAATGATTGAGTTGGTATGCGAACTTTTGCCCGCCGAGGAGCGCCCCGATGTTTTTGCCAAAAAGTTGGAAGGCGAGTTCGGTGGTAATATCGACAATTTTGTTGATTGGATTTATCGTAACTCGGTGTTTGCAACCCGCGAACGCTACAATCAACTGCTCCAACAAGGCTCGGGTCTTACCCGCGAGGTTTTGGAGAGCGACCCTGCATATATCTTCGGAATGTCGGTTATGGCTGCCTATCGTGAGGTTGCTTTGCGCCTTGTGCCTATTACACAACAGTTGGCCGACGTTGACCGCCTCTACCAAAAAGGACTTATGGAGATGCAACCCAAACGTCTGTTCTATCCCGATGCCAACTTCACCCTGCGTATGACCTATGGTAAGGTGCTGCCTTATAGCCCCGCCGATGGTGTGGAGTATAACTACTATACCACAATGAAGGGTGTAATCGACAAGGAGGACCCCTCGAATCCCTTTGACTTTACCGTTGCCGAGCGCCAAAAAGAGTTATATCACGCCAAAAATTGGGGTGGCTGGGACGAGAATGGCGAACTTCGCACCTGCTTCCTTTCGACCAACGACATCACGGGTGGCAACTCGGGTAGCCCCATTATGAATGCCAAAGGCGAACTTATCGGTCTGGCTTTCGACGGCAACTGGGAGGCTATGAGTGGCGACATCGCATTCGAGCCCGTGCTGCAACGTACCATAAACGTCGATATTCGCTATGTGTTGTGGGTTATCGACACCTTCTTCGATGCAGGCTATCTGCTCGACGAGATGACTTTTGTAAAGTAATAACACTTGGGTGTTGATTTTATGGATAATAATTTAGTAAATTTGCAGGCTGAGAACGAGCGCCTTCGAGAGGTGGTCCAAGACCTTGTCCGCGAAGGCAATCGTTTGCGCCGCACTTTGACGGGTGTAACACTCTGTCTAGTGGCAACCATTGTAGTACTTATTTGTAACTATTTACTTTAAACAGATATGGAAATCAACGAAGAGGTTGGCAAAGAACGCCTCAACTTTTTGGAGGAAATCATCACCAAAGCCGTCGAGGAGGGTAAGGAGATTCAAACACGTTTCCCGCCCGAGCCCAACGGCTACCTGCATATCGGACACGCCAAGAGTATCTGCCTGAACTTCGGTCTGGCCAAACGCTTCTGCGGTAAGTGTAACCTGCGTTTTGACGATACCAACCCCAGTAAAGAGGACACCGAGTATGTGGACTCTATCAAAGAGGATATCAAATGGCTCGGCTTTGAGTGGGCTTTGGAGCGCTACGCTTCGGACTACTTCGAGCAACTCTACGATTGGGCTGTCGAACTGATTAAAAAGGGCAAAGCCTATGTAGATGACCAAACCCAAGAGGAGATTCGCCAAAACCGCGGTACTATCAGTGTTCCCGGAACCCCCAGCCCGTGGCGTGACCGCTCGGTTGAGGAGAACCTCGATTTGTTTGAGCGTATGCGCGCCGGCGAGTTCGAGGATGGAGCCAAGGTGTTGCGTGCCAAGATTGATATGGCCCACCCCAATATGCTGTTCCGTGACCCGATTATGTATCGTATTATGCACACTCACCACCACCGTACGGGTGACAAGTGGTGCATCTATCCGATGTATGACTACGCACACGGCCAGAGCGACAGTATCGAACATATCTCGCACTCGATTTGTACCTTGGAGTTCGATGTTCACCGCCCGCTGTATGATTGGTTTATCCAGGAGTTGGGAATCTTCCCCAGCCACCAATACGAGTTCGCACGTCTGAACCTGACCTACACCGTAATGAGCAAACGTAAGTTGTTGAAACTTGTTCAAGACGGTATTGTGATGGGTTGGGATGACCCCCGTATGCCGACCATCTGCGCATTGCGTCGTAAGGGTTACACCCCCGCTGCTGTTCGTGCATTTGCCGAGAAGGTGGGCGTTTCCAAACGAGACAATTTTATTGACCTCGGTCTGTTGGAGTTCTGCGTGCGTGAGGACCTCAATAAGGTTGCCGAGCGCCGTATGGCCGTTATCGACCCCATCAAGGTCACCATCCGCAACTACGAGGAGGGCCGCACCGAGATGTTTGAGTGTGTAAACAACCCCGAGGACGAGAGCGCAGGCAAACGTATGGTTCCCTTCGGCCGCGAAATCTACATCTCGCGCAACGACTTTATGGAGAACCCTCCCAAGAAATATTACCGCCTTTCGCCCGGTAGCGAGGTGCGTCTGCGCTATGCCTACCTTATTAAATGTGAGGAGGTTATCAAAGATGCCGAGGGTAATGTTGTGGAGTTGATTTGCTCGTACGACCCCGAGAGTGGCAATGGTGGTTCGAGCGACGGTCGTCGTGTGAAAGGTGTTATCCACTGGGTTTCGGCTGCCGACGCTGTTGAGGCCGAGATTCGCCTGTTCAACAACCTGTTCACCAAGGAGGACCCCAACAACCTGCCCGAGGGTATGGATTGGATGGAACTTATCAACCCCGAGTCAATGGTGGTTACAAAGGCTTATATGGAGCCTTCGTTGGCCGATGCTCCCGTGGGTGTTCCCTACCAATTCGAGCGTGTGGGCTACTTCTGCAAGGATAAGGACTCGACCCCCGAGAAGCCTGTTTTCAACCGCACTGTGGAGTTGAAATCGAGTTTCGTTATCAAGTAGAACACCGAATTGTTCCACTAAATCCAAAAGCCGACCCTTATTTCTTGGGTCGGCTTTTTTGGTGGGTCAATAATACATCTGCTCGGCACAAATAACTCTGTGTAAGAAATTCATTTTGGGTATTATTTTATATCTTTGTACTACATTACCCCAAAAATCAACAAATAATAAATAATACTATGAAAATTAATTTAAAAATTATTTCTATGTCGGTGCTGGCAATCGTGATGTGCGCCACGTCGGCTGTTGGACAAACTCAACCTACACCCCCCGACAACTCGAAATATATCCTGACTCCCCCTGCACCCGATACCCCGCGTATCAATAGTGCACGAGTGTTCGGTGTTCGACCCAAAGCCGAGTTCCGTTATACCATCGCTGCAACGGGTGTTCGTCCTATGACCTTCTCGGCCGATGGATTGCCCAAAGGTTTGAAACTCGACCCCGAGAGCGGTATTATTACAGGCACACTCCGCAAGGTTGGAACCTATCACGTTACCCTGCGTGCCACCAACTCTTTGGGCGAGGCTACACGCGACCTGCGAATCGTGGTGGGTGACGATATACTGCTCACACCTCCTATGGGTTGGAACTCGTGGAACTGCTGGGGAAGTGCCGTCAGCCAAGAGAAGGTTTATAGTTCGGCTAAGGCTATGGTCGATAAGGGTCTGGTGAATTATGGCTGGACATATATCAATATTGATGACGGCTGGCAGGGAGTGCGTGGCGGCAAGTACCACGCCATACAACCCAACGACAAATTCCCCGATATCAAAGGCTTGGTGGACGAACTCCACTCGATGGGTCTGAAAGCAGGTATCTATTCGGCTCCGTGGGTTGCCACCTATCAGGGCCATATTGGCACCCAATGCGACAATCCCGAAGGTAAATACGAGTGGATTGAGAAGGGTGTGTGCGACGAGTACTTCAAAGTCAAAGACCCCAATGGTAAGTTACATAGCGGTTATTTCCGCTATCACGGCGCCTATTCATTTGCCGAGGCCGATGCCAAACAGTGGGCCGATTGGGGTATCGACTACCTTAAATACGATTGGAACCCCAATGACTATTACTATACCAAAGAGATGGCCGATGCGTTGCGAGCCACAGGACGCGATATTGCGTTGAGTATCTCGGGCTCCGACCCGTTTGCTCTGGCCCACTCGTGGAGAGAACTGACCCAATGCTGGCGAACAACAGACGATATTTTCGATACTTGGAAGAGTATTATGCGAATTGGATTTGGGCCGCAGGACCGTTGGCCGGCGTTCAGTGGTCCGGGTCACTGGGCCGATGCCGATATGTTGGTAGTAGGTATGGTAGGCTGGGGTCCCAATCTGCACTATACACGTCTGACCCCCGATGAACAATATACCCATATCTCGTTGTGGAGCCTGTTCTCGTCGCCTATGTTGATAGGTTGCGATATTGCCCAAATGGACGATTTTACACTCAGCCTATTGTGTAATAACGAGGTAAACGACATTATGCAAGACCCGCTGGGAATGCGTGCCGTGCCCTACTTCCGTGGCGAAGGGTATGTGGTCTATGTGAAGATTTTGGAGAATGGAAATTTGGCCGTCGGACTGTTCAATACCTCGTCCGAACCTCAAAAGATAGGTTTCACTCCGCGCACCCTCGGCTTGTGGAGCAAAGAGATTACCGTGCGTGATGTGTGGCGCCAGAAGGATGTAGCCAAGATTGGGCCGCGCGAACGTTACGAGGAGGAGATTGTACCCCACGGTGCTGCGCTGCTAATCGTCTCGCCCCCCAATACGTCCGAAAAAATCGTGGACAAACCCTACGTCATAAACAAATAACCGATTCACAAGGCCTATCCTTGCCTCAGCCAACATCCTAAAAAAGCGATAACTGCTCGGCTCCCGTCGAGAACGAACGGCGGTGGTGGGGTGTGATACCGTGCTCCAAAATTGCCTTGCGATGTTCGAGCGTGGGGTAGCCCTTATTGCGCTTCCACCCATACTCCGGAAACTCCTCGGCCAGGCGTATCATACACTCATCACGGTGGGTTTTGGCCAGCACACTCGCCGCCGCAATGTTGGCATACGTAGCATCACCCTTGACCACACAAGTGTATGGTATATCCAGCGAAGTGTGGAATCGGTTGCCATCGACCAGCAGGTGTTCGGGTCGCACTCCGAGTCGCTCCACAGCCAGGTTCATACCCTCAATCGAAGCGTTGAGAATATTTATTTGGTCGATACGTTGGGGGCTCACCTCGACCACAGCCCACGCCACAGCCTCGCGTTCGATGATTGTGCGTAGCAGGTTGCGTGCCCGCTCGGTCATCTGCTTGGAGTCGTTGAGCAGGGGGTGGTGAAAGTCGTGCGGCAGGATAACGGCCGCCGCAAAAACAGGTCCGGCAAGACAACCGCGTCCCGCCTCGTCGAGTCCCGCTTCGAGAATCGTGGAGTGCATTGAATTGGAGAGCATTGCAAATAAAAATTGTGTTCCGTAAGGCAAAAGTACTATAAGAAGTTTAAATTCTGATAAAAAAATGCTACATTTGCCTTTACAAACCAACTAAACGCTTATGATAAGGCTTCCCGAAAAACTTAATATCCTGCTGCTCGGCTCGGGCGGAAGAGAACACGCAATCGCTGCTGCAATAGCACGCAGCCCGCGTTTGGACCATCTCTACATCGCTCCCGGTAACGCAGGAACTGCCGCACTCGGCGAAAATATCGACATCGACCCCGACAACTTCGGTGCACTCAAAAAAATCGTACTCGACAAACAAATCGGTATGGTTGTGGTAGGTCCCGAGTTGCCGCTGGTACACGGCATTGTCGATTTCTTCCACGAGGACGATATGTTGGCTCACCTGCCCATTATCGGTCCCTCGGGCGAGGGCGCACGTTTGGAGGGTAGTAAAGACTACGCCAAAGCGTTTATGCAACGCCACGGAATCCCCACCGCCGCATACCAAACCTTCACACGCGACAATATCGACGAGGGTTATCGTTTCATCGAGTCGCTGTCGGCACCCTATGTGCTGAAAGCCGACGGTCTGGCTGCGGGCAAGGGTGTGGTGATACTCAACTCCGAGGCCGAGGCCAAAGCCGAATTGGCAAAAATGTTGGGTGGTAAATTCGGCGCAGCAGGCAGCCGCGTGGTTATCGAACAATACCTATCGGGTATTGAGTGTTCGGTGTTTGTGGCTACCGATGGCACAAATTATGTGCTCCTGCCCGAAGCCAAAGACTACAAACGTATTGGCGAGGGTGACACCGGACTGAATACAGGTGGTATGGGTGCTGTATCGCCCGTGCCCTTTGCCGACAGCGAGTTTATGCGCAAGGTCGAGGAGCGTATCGTAGCGCCCACCGTAGCAGGTTTGGCCCAAGAGAATATCGACTACCGCGGATTTGTGTTCGTGGGTCTGATGAATGTCGGTGGCGACCCCTATGTTATTGAGTACAACGTACGTATGGGTGACCCCGAGACCGAAGTTGTGATGCCCCGCATCGCCAGCGACGTGGTCGATATGTTTGAGGCTATGTATATGCGTACACTCGATAGTTATGAGTTGAAAGTACACGACGGCTACACCGTAACCGTGATGTGCGTTTCCGAAGGATACCCCGAAGCCTACCAAAAAGGCTTTGTTATGAGTGGCTTGGAGGAGGCCGAGGCCGAAGGTGCAACACTGTTCCACGCAGGTACCGCCGTCAAAGAGGGCGAAATCGTAACCGCAGGCGGACGCGTGATTTGCGCAACTTCCACAGCGCCTACAATGCAACAAGCACTCGATAAAAGTTTTAACGCCGTAGCCAAAATCAATTACCAGGGCAAATACTACCGCCGAGATATCGGTAAAGATTTGCAATAGGTTTTGAATGGGGGCTTTTTGAGCGCTCAAAAAGACACAGACTGCCAGAATTAGCGGCCGCCGACTAACTAATGTTGCAAGGTTAGAGCGGTGGGGCTCTGCCACCTTTTGTATAACAAAGACATAACCCCAAATCAATCCCATTAGAGATGAATATTTTGCGTCAATCGACACCTTTTGTTGTGATTTCGGCTGTGGTGTTGGCTGTGTTGGGATTGGTGCGTGGTTTTGTGAGTCCCACGTCGGCCGAGATGTTGGGTGCGAGTGATATGCCTTTGGCTGTGTGGTTGGAGGGTGCTCGTGATGTAGGTATGGGGTTGTATGTGCCGCTGGTGTTGTTGGCGGTGCTGTTCTGTATGATAAACACGCTGAGTGCGTCGCTGTATAGTGTGGACGTTGGTGGCCGTACGACTTTGCCGTTGCAGGTGTGGTGTGTTGCGGGTTGCTGTGCGGTGTTTCCCGAACAGACGTTGTCGTCGTTTGTGGCTGCGTGGCTGATGACGGTGGTTCTCAAAAATGTGGCTAAATCCTATAAACGCTCATATAGTTTCGGTGCTGTGTTTATGGCGTCGTTTGCTGTGGGTGTTCTGCCGTTGATATATGCTCCGTTTGTGGTGTTGTATGGTGTTCTGCCCGTGGTGTGGCTGCTGGCCAAACGTACAAGCCGCGAGATGATGGTCGGTATGGTGGGCGGTGCTCTGCCTATGCTTGGAGCAGCCTATGTTTATTGGGCTTGTGGAGGCGAGTTTGGCTATGTTTTCCGCCTGTTGTATGACGAGGCGGTGGGCTATGGCTACTTTGGGATGATACCTTTTGCAGTGCCTCAGATTGTGTTGTTGGCGATGTTGCTGGCGGTGGCTGTAACGTTTGCCGTTGCTATGGTCAACTCGTCGGGAGGTATGCGTTCTAAGGCCCGTGTGACGGGTTATATTCATATTTTGATGCTTGTGGCGCTTGCAGGGTCGCTCTTGTTGGGAGGTAGTACCCTGATGCTTGTTCCTGCGGCCGCGGTTGCGGTTGCTCTGTTGTCGCCCAAGGCTTTCGGCCGTGGTTTTGCGACCCTTTCGTCGAGTGTTTATGTGCTGTTGATGTTGGGTGTCGTAAGTTGCCATATCTGGCTTATGTTGCTCCATTAGGGGCCCTCTGCCCGCATCCAAACGGGCGTAAATGTAGTCCAAAAGAACATATTTACAAATGCATTAGGACCCAAATGTTGATTGTTGTGCACAGGGCATAACACATAGGGTGCGATGGGTGTTGCACAGGGTTTGTATTTGGAGTGTAATCAATTGATTAATAATAATTTGTGTCGGCGACTCCGACCGTCGCTCTCCTCGTTGTCCAAAGGTGCGCGGTGTGGCTTCGAAACACTATATTTGTTCGAGCAAAAACTGAAAAAACAATAAAAATGGACAACCAACTTTCGGAAACGGCCCATCAGCCGATGATTGTGAAATTCTCACAACCCTACAACAACGGAATTCAATCGCACCATCTCTCGCGCCATACCATTGGCTATGTGATGCGTGGTACCAAGTATATCTATTATGGCGATGTTCGCTATGAGGTCAATCGTGGCGAGATGTTTTTTCTGGCCAAGGGTCACCACTATACCGAGGATGTTCCCGAGGGCGAACACCCCTTTGAGCAACTAACCTGCTACTACTCGCAGGAGATGTTGGGCCGTATGCTCTCTCAGTTGAGCCTGACCTACAACCTTACCATTGCCAACGACCACTCGTGTGTGCATTGTCGTCAGGCCGTGGGTCACGCGATATTCCCTGCGTGGGGCACACTGCGTACATTCTTCGCCTCGCTCAACCAATATATCCGCGACGAGTGTTACGATGCCACGGCCGAGAATATCAAGATGATGGAGTTAATCTATATGATTGTCACCCATCCCGATTGTTGTATCAAATCCAAGGTGCTGGCCAATATCGACACCGCGCGCGAAACGTTCGAGCAGTTGATATACCAAAACATTTTCAGCGACATCTCGATTGAGGAGTTGGCTTCGCGCAGCAACCGCAGTATGACCTCGTTCAAGAAGGAGTTCCGTCGTCACTTCTTTGAGCCGCCCCACAAGTGGTTTATCCGTCAGCGGTTGATGCACTCACGATTGTTGTTGGTTTCGACCGACAAGTCTATTTCGGAGGTTGGCTGCGAGTGCAGTTTCCCCAACACTTCGCACTTCATCAAACTATTCAAAAAGCAGTATGGGCTCACTCCCGCAGCCTATCGCAACAAACACGTTGCCGGCCGAGTTGGCTAAACCGAGCGAATTATATACAACAAAGCCTGCCTGACCAATCGTTGGTCAAGCAGGCTTTGTGTTGTCCCCTTGCGTGGTTTACATCGCTTGTTCGATGTTCCACACAAAGGCGCGGCAGCCCTGCATCTCGATTTCGGCATCGAGTTGGCGGATAGCATCCATCACCGAAGCAACCTTTTCGTCCTCGACAATAGCCAACACCGAGGTGTTGATTGCGGGCCAGGTGTGGTTGCCGTAGTGGGGCTCACCGGTGAAACTTCCACGACCCTCGGTAGGGGTCCAGCGGGTGAAACCGCGAACCTCATACTCGTCGAGCAGTGCGTCAATACGCTCCGTGAGCGCTTGGTTGTACGATACAAATATTGCTTTCATAGCGTGTGAGTTCGTTTAGTTAAGTTGTTTTTGTTTGGCGGCTTTGCGCTCGGCACGCACTTGGAACGATGCGTAGATTGTCGGCACTACAAGCAGTGTCAGGAAGGTCGAGAAGGTCAGACCACCCACAATCGCAATACCCATAGGTTGCCACATCTCCGAACCGTTACCCGTACCGATAGCCATAGGTACCATACCGAAGATTGTGGTCAGCGAGGTCATCAACACGGGGCGCAGACGGCTCTTACCTGCCGTAACCACAGCCTCCATAACCTTCATACCACGCTCGCACAGCAGGTTGGTGTAGTCCACCATCACAATACCGTTCTTAACCACGATACCCACCAGCATAATGGCACCAATCAGTGCAATCATCGACAGCGGTTTGCCGGTCAGCCACAGCGCCACAAACACACCCGTGAAGGCAAACGGAATGGTAAACATAATGATGAACGGCATTTTCATACTCTCGAACTGGGTTGCCATCACGATGTAAACCAGAATCACAATCAGCACCATCAGCATCATCATATCGCCGGTCGACTCGTTCATATCCTCGATGTCGCCACCCAACTCAACGAAGATTCCGTCGGGTACATCATACGCATCGATGATAGTCTGTACTTTGGCCGCAGCGGCACCCAGAGCCACGCCGGGAGCCATATCCGACTCAACTTTCACAACACGTTGGCGGTCTTCGCGCTCGATGCTCGGGGCGGCAAACTCCTCGGTCACGGTAGCCACCTCTTTGAGTTTGATGGGGCGGCCTGTGGTCGAACTATACAGAGTGATATTCTCGACATCCGACAGCGAGGTGCGGTGCTCCTCGGCATAACGAACGATGATGTCGTACTCGTCACCATCCTCGCGGTATTTGGTTGCGGTGTAGCCGTTGATACGGTTGCGCACGAAGTTGGCGGCGGTGGCGTTCGAAACACCATAGTAGGCCAATTTCTCGCGGTCGAACACCACGTTGAACTCGGGGCGGAGGTCCTCACGCGAGAGTTTCACGTCACGGGTCTCGTCAAGTGCGGTGATTTTGGCTTTGAGGTCCAGAGCCACGGCGTTGGCAACCTCGATGTTGTGTCCAAACACCTTAACTTCGATAGGGCTGCTGCCACCACCGGGACCACTGCCACCTGCCGAGATACTATACTCGCGGATTTCGGGAATTTGGTCGAGGTCCTGACGCAGCAGGTCGGCAATCTCAAAGATACTGCGGTCACGTTTGTCGGCGGTGGGGAGTTTCAGACGGTAGGTCACAATGTGGCTTCCGTTGTCGCTCATTGCCGCAAACATATTGTCCGAACTGCTGGCACCTGCGGTAGCCTGTACGCGGTCCACCTCGGGATATTTTGCATAGATAATGCTGTCGATTTGGCGGGCGATGCGTGCGGTGTAGTCCACGCCGATGTTTTGCTCCAACTTGACGGTAGCGTTAATCGAGGCGTTGTCGGTCTTCGAGAAGAACTCCATAGGCACAAACTTCAACAGCACAAGCGACATCGCAAACAGACCCATTGTCGAGCAGATTACCACTGCACGGTGATTAACTGCCCACGCCAGAGTCTTGGCATAGGCGCCGTCCAGCCAATTGAGGAATTTGTCAATCGGTTTGTAGATGATACCCACACCTTTGTAGTTGTGTTTGGCACCGTCAAGTCTCAGGATATAGGCACACAGCATCGGGGTCAGGGTTACGGCGGCTGCGGTCGAGGTACATACCACGATGGTCACAATCCATCCCAACTCCTTGAACATAATACCCATCATACCCTCCAACATAGTCAGCGGCAGGAACACGGCCACAACAACCAGCGTGGTGGCGATAACCGACAACCACACCTCGTTGGTACCATAGATTGCAGCCTCACGCGGTTTGGAGCCTTTCTCGATGTGGGTCGAGATGTTCTCCAACACCACAATGGCGTCGTCCACAACCATACCGATTGCAATCGACAGCGACGACAGCGAGATGATGTTCAGTGTCGAACCGGTGGCAAACAGATAGATGAACGCCGTAATCAGCGAGATAGGAATGGTCAGCGCGATGATGAACGTTGCACGCCAGCGACCCAGGAATATCATAACCACCAGAATCACAAAGATAAGGGCGTACATAACCGACTCACTCAGCGAGTTAATCGAGTCGATAATCGACTCCGAACCCTCATATACGGTGTGAATTTGGATATCGGGGGGCAGGGTTTGCAGAATCGAAGGCAGCATAGCCTGCACCTGCTTAACAATCTCAACGGTATTTGCGCCCGATTGTTTTTGGATAATCACGGTAACGCATCGTTTGCCGTTCATACGCACATCCTGAGTGGCTTTTTCGAGGGTATCTTTCACCTCGGCCACGTCGGTCAGGTGGATAGTGCGACCTCCGGCATTCGACACGATAACGTCGCGCACCTGCTCGCCTGCCGAGTACTCGGCATCGGCTTTAATATTATAGGTGTTGCTACCGATATCGATTGTACCTGCGGGGATATTGACGTTTTCGGCTGCGATGAGTTGTCCGAGGCTCTCGACGGTCAGTCCGTAGGCCTCCAACTTGGTGGGGTCAACATTGACTTGGATTTCGCGCTCGGGGGCACCACCCAGACTCACAGCACCTACGCCCTCGATACGGTTGAGGATATTGACAAGTTTCTCGTCCAACTCTTTGTTGAGTGCCGCATAACTCTCGTCGGCGGTAACCGACAGAATCATAATAGGTTGCATCGACGAACTGAACTTGAACACAATAGGTTGTTCGGCTCCGTCGGGCAGCAGTTTGCTGCTTCGGTTAATCACGTCACGCACGTCGTTGGTAGCCTCGGTAATATCCGAGCCCCACTCCAATTCGAGGTTTACAATCGAGTAGTTGTCCGACGAGGTGGATGTGATTTTTTCGAGGTTATCCACCGTGTTGAGTTGGTCTTCGAGGATACGTGTGACGTTGGTCTCAATCTCCTCGGCGTTGGCACCCGGGTAGGTTGTAAACACCGCAACCGCGGGGAACTCCATCTCGGGGAATTGGTCGATGGCCAGCTTGGTCAGCGAGAACAAACCGAAGAATATCACACCCACAAAGATGAGGATGGTCGAAATCGGTTTGCGGACGGCCTTTTCGTAAATATTCATTGTTCGAAATGTGTGTTAGTGTTGTTGTGCTGCTAAACTATTTTTGAACTTCGACGGGGGTACCTTGTTCGAGTTTCGACATACCGGTCACGATGACCATTTCGCCTGCCTCGATACCATCGAGCACCTCAATCTTGTTGCCCACTTGGCGGCCGAGGCGCACCACGCGACGCTCTGCCACACCGTCTTTCTCGACAAAGGCATAGCGCTCGGCGGTACCAACCTGACGAGCCACAGCAACGTCCGAAATCATCACACTCTCGCGGTTACCCATATTGAAGGTCGAGCGCGAGAACATACCCGGACGCAGACGCTCGTTGGTGTTGGGGATAGTAACCTCAACGGTGAAGGTACGGGTGGCAGGGTCCATTGCGGGGTAAATCAGTGTCACCTTGCCGTCGAACTCCTCGCCGGGGAAGATATCGACACCAATCTTGACAGGAGTGCCCAATTTAACAGCGGTATAGAATTGCTCCGAGATGCTGACCGTAACTTTCAGCGGGTTAATCTGCATCACTTGGAGAATGGGTTGGTTGCTGAACAGGTTGCCTGCCTCGTCGTTGCGTGCGGTTACCACACCGTTGATGGGCGAGAGCAGTTTGATGTTCTTTTCGAGGTTGGCAATCACCTCTTGTTGGAGTGTGAGGTTGTTGTGCGCTTGGTCGAGTTGTTGTTGCGACACGCCGCCTACCTCAAACACTTTGCGAGTACGCTCATAGGTATCTTTGGCGTTTTGGAGGTTTACTTTTTGTTGGTTGTAGTTGGTGGGGTCCATCTCAACCAGCAGTTGTCCTTTGCGCACGCGGTCGCCCACATCAACCAGGATTCGGTCGATACGCACACCCTGAACTGCGGGGGTGATATAGTTCTTTTTGTAGGGTTCGATGTTGGCTGTGAACACCTCGGTTTGAGCCACGGTTTGAGTAGTTGCGGCCTCGGTTTTGACGAGCACTTTGGTGTCCTCGGTTTGGGCGTTGGTGTTGGCTTGTTGCGCGCCTCCGCATCCGACGAGCACTGCACCGAGTGCCAGCGTCAGGAACATTCTTTTGTTGATTTTCATAGTTATGTCGTTTTATTTATTTTACTCTTCTTTGCCGATGATTTTGTCGTACTCCGCTTTGGCCGACAGGTAGTCGTAGATTGCTTGGGAGTAGTTGAGGCGCGACTGTGTGAGTTGCAACTCTGCCGAGTTCACTTCGAGGATAGTACCTGCGCCTGCGGTGTAGCGTGTTTGCGAAATCTCAAACGCTTTTTGAGCCTGAGTAACGGTTTTCTCGTTGGCCATCATAGTTTCGCGTGCGGTGACCAGCGTGTTGAGAGCCGAACGTACCTGAACATACATACTCTCGGCCAGGTAGTCGCGTTGCATCTCCAATTGACGGATGCTGTTGTCGATACTCTTAACCTTCGAGGTGTTGGTAAATCCCGCAAAAATGGGAATCGACACCTGAACACCCACGTTGATAGGGTATTGCCACCAGAACTCGCGCTCGGCGGTGGTTGCAGCGCCTGCTCCGGCACCTGCTCCCGTACCCGCGCCTGCACCGCCACCCATCATACTTTTGAGGGGGTTCACAGCGTCGTTACCCGTATAGGTTCCTTGCAGGAAGGCAGCGATGGTGGGGATGCGTGCGCTGTTGGCCAGACGGCGTTGGGCGTTCAGCATTTTGAGGTTGATGTCGAGGGTGCGCAGGTCGGTGTTGCCCGAGATGTCGGTGCTCAACGCCTCGCTACCCGCCAACACTGCATCGCGGAACTCGTCCAGAGTGCCCACAACCTCGATTTCGGTGTTTTGGGGCAGTCCCAAGTACATTTTGAGCAGCAATTCGGCAATCTCCACCGAGTTTTCGGTTTGGATGATTGTGGGTTTGAGGTTGCTCAACTGCACCTCGGCGGTCAGCAGGTCGTACTCGGCAGCCAAGCCCGCACCAAACATATCACGTGTGTTCTCGACAGTCTCGGCGATGTTGTCCTCGCTGGCGTGCAACACCTCGATTGACTGCTTGGCCAACAAGATGTTGTAGTACGCCTTCTTGACCTCGGCCACAAGGTTAATCTTGCTGGCGCGTGCAGCCTCCACGGCGTTCTCCAACTGCACCTTATTCATATTAAGCGCGGCATATACCGACGGTGCAAACAGTGCCATATTGAGGTTGGCCGTAGCCGACAGCGTGTTGTCGGCACCAAACGACAAGCCTTTGGCCATACTCTGCTTTTCGATGGCGTAGAGGTATTGTCCCGTCGCTGAGAGTTGGGGCCAAAGGTTTGCTTCGGTCTGTTTGCGTTCGTACTTCTGTCGCTCGATTTCGAGGTCGGCCACCTTGATTGTGGGGTTGTCGCTCAGGGCGATGCTCACCGCCTCGTCGAGTGTCAGAGTGATTTTCTGCGTCTGTTGCGCCGACACCCCTGCAAAAGTCATCAGGGTGAGCGCCAAAACTGCTAATCTTCTCATAGTGTTGCTTTATCCTATATTTATATATATATCCTTGTTTTTGAGTTTGTACTCATCGACCATTCGCAATCCCTTCTCGGTCGAAAGACCGCGGAAAAAGTTGGCGATGATGTAACTCATAGCATCTCGCATCGTAATCCCCTCGGGCAGTTTGACCTTGGCCGACGATGCCAATCCCTGCAACGTCATACTGAAAATGGTCTCGGTGAACTCCACGTTCATATCCGCTTGGAAAATCCCCTCGTCCAGTCCGCGTTGCAACATTCGGTGGAACATCTCCGAGCCATTTTGGGCTTGACGCTCGCGGAATCGCTCGGCAATCTCGGGATAGTACTTCTCCAACGAGTGCATGAACATTCGACAGCGGTCGTTCATCTGATGCGCAAGGCGTATCATGATGATAAGTTCTTCGATCACATTGGCTGCCGTAGCAATCTTCTCGGTGGTATAGCGACGCACGTTTGCCAAGTGGTGTTCGAGGCACTGTTCGAGCAGTTCGCGTTTGTCGCCAAACATCTCATAGAGTGTGCGTTTCGACATTCCGAGTTCGTGTGCAATATCGTCCATTCGCACCACTTTGATACCTTGTTCCAAGAACATCTCGGCCGCACGACGGATGATGTAGTCGCGTTGCGATTCGGTATTTTCGGTATGTGTAATATTCTCCATAATCATTAAAATCGGGTGCAAATATATTGCAGAAAACTCAAAAAACAAAAAAAGTTTTCCGGTTTCTCGCAATAAAAACGCATTCTCCGTGTTTTTAGTATATGTTGTTTGCAAAAAAAATTATATCTTTGTGCGGATATAATAGTATAATGGGCCCGAAAGCGCAGTGCCTCGACCCGAATAGCCACGACAACACAAACAAGTTTAACATACACATTTAAAACAAACAGATTATGCAAATCGTAAGTGTACACGGAAGAGAGATTCTCGACTCGCGTGGTAACCCCACCATCGAGGTAGAAGTATTCACCGCATCTGGCGCATTTGGTCGCGCAGCTGGTCCCAGCGGCGCATCGACCGGCGAGAATGAGGCTTTGGAGTTGCGTGACGGCGACAAAAGCCGTTACCTCGGCAAAGGCGTTCAAAAAGCAGTTGAGAACGTAAACACCAAAATCGCTCCCGAAATCATCGGTATGAACGTTACCGACCAAGTAGGTATCGACAAAACTATGATTGCCCTGGACGGCACCCCCACCAAGAGCAACCTTGGTGCTAACGCTATCCTCGGTGTTTCGTTGGCTGTTGCTCGCGCTGCTGCTGACTACCTTGGCGTGCCCCTGTATCGCTACATCGGTGGTTCGAATGCCAAAACCCTGCCCGTTCCTATGATGAACATCATCAACGGTGGTTCGCACTCGGACGCTCCTATCGCTTTCCAAGAGTTTATGATTCGCCCCGTAGGTGCTCCTTCGTTCAAAGAGGGTATCCGTATGGGTGCTGAGGTGTTCCACAACCTCAAAAAAGTGCTTCACGACCGTGGCCTGAGCACCGCAGTAGGTGACGAGGGTGGTTTCGCTCCTGCATTGGACGGTACCGAGGACGCTCTGGACTGCATCATCAAGGCTATCGAGAAAGCAGGTTACGTTCCCGGCAAAGACGTTATGATTGGTATGGACTGCGCATCGAGCGAGTTCTATGCTGACGGCATCTATGACTACACCAAATTCGAGGGTGAGAAGGGTGCAAAACGTACTTCGGCTGAGCAAGTTGAGTATCTGAAAGGTCTGGTTGAGAAATATCCTATCGACTCGATTGAGGACGGTATGAGCGAGAACGACTGGGACGGTTGGAAGATGCTGACCGACGCTATCGGCGACAAATGCCAATTGGTTGGTGATGACCTGTTCGTAACCAACGTTGAGTTCTTGAAGAAAGGTATCGAGACCGGTTGCGCTAACTCGATTCTTATCAAAGTAAACCAAATTGGTTCGCTCACCGAGACTCTGGACGCTATCGAGATGGCTCACCGCGCAGGTTACACTTCGGTTACTTCGCACCGTTCGGGCGAGACCGAGGACTCGACCATTGCCGACATCGCAGTTGCTACCAACAGCGGTCAAATCAAGACCGGTTCGGCTTCGCGTTCGGACCGTATGGCCAAATACAACCAATTGCTCCGTATCGAGGAGGAGTTGGGTGACGAGGCTATCTATGGTTACACCAAAATCTACCGCAAGTAGTCACAACTGACGCTGACGTGTCGGATTCGGCACGTTCGGATTTGGGGCTGTTTGACCTTTGGGTCGAGCGGCCCCTTTTTTGTATTCTGTCGTGGAGTTTTCCGAAAAAATTTGTAACTTTGAGAAGTTACAACAAATATTCTTGACTATGACAACACAAGCCAACCCTACCGACACCTTCACCACCAAGTCGGGCAAAGTGCTGACTTTCACATTCTTTGCACACTCCACAATGGCTATCGACTTCGACGGCCGACGTATCTATACCGACCCCGTGGCGGGTTTTCTGGGCGACCCTGCGGCGCTGCCCAAAGCCGATGCAATGCTCATCGGACACCACCACTACGACCACTTTGAGGCCGAGGCGGTGGAGGCTCTGCGTGGCGCTGACTGCCGTATCCTGTGTGATGTGACCACTGCGTCGATGTTGCCCGAGGGGTGGGCTGTGGCGTTGCATCCCGGCGATAGCGACTCTGTGGTGGGTGCCGAGGTTGTGACCCTGCCCGCGTACAATACTTCGGAGGGCCACACCGATTTCCACCCCCAAAGCCGTGGCGATATTGGTTTTGTGGTCGATTTCGATGGTGTGCGAGTCTATATTGCGGGCGATGGCGAGCCTACGGACGAGATGATGGCTCTGCGTGACATTGACATTGCGTTCTTGCCTGTAAACCAACCCTATACGATGACCGAGCAACAGGCTTCGGCGGTGCTACACGCTATTCGTCCGCGTGTGTTCTACCCCTACCACTATGGTCAGGTGGATCACCGCACCGACCTTGCGCTGTTGTCGCGTTTGGTTTCGGACATTGAGGGTTTGGAGGTGCGTATTCGCCCTATGGAGTAAGTTTTGGAACCCCAAAGGAATGTGTCTAAAATGGTAAGTTCGGTGTTATGCTCGTTTATGCTGTGGTTTGTCGAACTTCGCAAGCCTTGAATCACTCCATTTTATACACATTCATAAATACTTAATATTTTTAAAGGGCTGTATTTAAAAAAGACTGTATTTAAGAAGGCTGTCCCGCAAAACGTGGGACAGCCTTCTTTGTTTTTGTACCCTTCGTACCTTGTGCACCCCCGTACTTGTTGGCACACCCAGGCACCCCAAGGGTTTAGCGCATAATAGTCTCTTCGCGGTCGGGGCCGAGCGACACAATCTTCACGGGTACGCCGGTCTCGGTCTCGATGAATTTGATATACTCCTTGAACTCGGCGGGCAGTTCGTCGTAGGTGCGCATCTTGGTGGTGTCGCACATCCAACCTTTGAACTCGCGGTAGATAGGAGTTACGCTGTCGGCAACCTCGTAGGGGAAGTAATCGACCTTCTCGCCGCCAACCTCATAGCCCACGCACACCTTGATGGTGTCGAAGTCGTTGAGGATGTCGCTCTTCATCATAATAAGGCCGGTCACACCGTTCATCATCACGGCATATTTGAGTGCTACCATATCGAGCCAGCCGCAACGACGGGGACGACCTGTTGTTGCACCGAACTCGTGACCCAACTGACGGAGTTTCTCGCCGGTCTCGTCGAACAACTCGGTGGGGAAGGGACCGCTACCTACGCGGGTGCAGTATGCTTTGAAGATACCGTACACCTCGCCAATGCGGGTAGGAGCCACACCCAGACCTGTACAAACGCCAGCACAGAGGGTGTTGGACGATGTTACAAAGGGGTATGTTCCGAAGTCCACGTCGAGCATCGAGCCTTGTGCACCCTCGGCCAGGATTGCTTTGTCGCCTACGATGTAGTTGTTAACTTCGATTTCGGAGTCCACGATGGGGAATTGTTCGAGCACCTCGATGCCCTCCATCCACTTGGCCTCGTATTCGGTCACGTCGTACTCAAAGTTGTAGAGTCCGCGCAGCATTTCGTCGTGTTTGGCTTTGAGAGCGTTGTATCGAGCCTCGAACTCGGGCGACAGCACATCACCCATACGTAGGCCGTTGCGACCTGTTTTGTCCATATAGGTTGGTCCGATACCTTTGAGAGTCGAGCCGATTTTGCCGGCACCTTTTGCTGCCTCGGATGCTGCGTCGAGCATACGGTGGGTAGGCAGGATGAGGTGTGCTCGTTTTGAGATAACGAGTTTGGAGCGTACATCCACGCCGTCGGCTTCGAGTGTATGAATCTCCTCGGCCAGGATTACGGGGTCAATCACCACGCCATTGCCGATGACATTGATGCTTCCGTCGCGGAAGATACCCGAAGGTATGGTGTGAAGCACATAGCTTTTGTCGTTGAAGTGCAGCGAGTGTCCCGCATTGGGTCCTCCTTGGAAACGTGCGATTACATCATAACGAGGAGTGAGCACATCGACTACTTTGCCTTTGCCTTCGTCGCCCCACTGCAAACCGAGAACTACATCTATTTTTTTCATAATGAGATTTTAATATTACCCCCAAAGGTAGGTTTTTTTGTGGTGTTTTCCAAGCCCTGCGCCTTTTTTTTGTATTTTTTGTGGTGTGTGGCACTTTCTTGGGGTGCGCGAGCGTTTGTAGGAGAGCGTACGGGGGTGTGTCGGGTTTCAAAAATTCTTGTTACCTTTGTGCCCTGACGGATAATACTTAAAGGTGCGAACACAACTTAAAATATGGCTGCTGACGATGGTGCTTGTGGTGCTGTCGCTTGCCCCGTTGCGTGCCCAATACAACAAGGCATATTTCTTCTGGATGGGCCGCGAACACATCATCGAAAACCGCTACCGTGAGGCTATCCGCTCGCTCAATGTGCTGCTCAATGTCGACCGCGAGGCCTACGAGGGCTTTTTGTTGCGCGGCATTGCCAAGTACAATCTCGAAGACCTGCTGGGTGCCGACATCGACTTCACGCGAGCAATCGACATCAACCCCGTCTATACGCTGGCCTACCAATACCGTGCCATCACCCGCGCCCGACTCGGCAACTATGAGGACGCACTGCGCGACTTCGAGGAGGCTGTGTCGCTGCGCCCCGAGCAGTCGGGAATCTATTATAGTCGAGGTGTGACCCTGCTGCTGAGCGGCCAATTCGAGAAGGCTGCCGCCGATTTCGACACCTTTATCCACTACGACCCACGTGTGGCCGATGCCTATATCAACCGTGGCTTGTGCTACCTATCAATGAAGGATACGCTGCGTGCCGAGGCCGACTTCGATAAGGCGATACGCACCAACCGCGAGAGCCCCGACGGCTACAACCGCCGAGGTAACCTGCGAATGACCCGCGGACAAACGGCCGAAGCCCTCGACGACTTCAACAGCGCTATCGTGTGTGACACAACCTACGCCCCGTCGTATTTCAACCGTGCGCTGGCACTCAACAAGTTGCGCCGACCGGGTGAGGCATTGCGCGACTTCGACCACGTGCTCCGACTCGACTCCACAAGTTCGGTTACATACTTCAACCGCGCTATCGTGCGTACACAGGTGGGCGACTACAACCGCGCCCTCGACGACTACAATCGTGTGGCTATCTACTCTCCCGACAATGTGCTGGTCTACTACAACCGCGCCCTGCTCTATACCCGCTTGGGAGAGCCTCGGGCCGCTATTGACGACTACTCGCGTGCCATTGAACTCTATCCCGACTTTGCCGCCGCCTATATCAACCGCTCGGAGTTGAAACGTCAGACGGGCGACATCCGAGGTGCCAAAAGTGACCTCAATACCGCCCAGCAGAAGATTGCCGAGTATCGTTCGCGTCTGTGGGACTCCACACGTGTGAGCGAGTTTGCCGACACCAGCCGCCGTTTCAACCGACTGCTGTCGTTCGACACCAAACTGACCCCGCGCCGATTGGCCGAGAGTGGGGCAGGGAGCAACATATCGTTGTTGCCGCTCTTCAAGTTTACGATGCGTGATAGTGTTGTGGTGGCGGGTGCTGCTGCCGAACGCTACTATGTTCCTGCGATTGACTCACTTACCCGCCGTCTGGGTGGCCGCCCCTATGAGTTCTCCAACCGCGAGAGCGACATCGCTACCGACTCGCTGGTTCGCCTGAGCCGCCAGTTGGCCGACATCCCGAGTGACGACTACTGCCACCTGTTCCGTCTGGGTGTGGCGCAATCGCTGGTGCGACAATATACGTCGAGTGTGGGTACGTTCTCGACAATGATTGAGTTGTATCCCGCCGATGCGTTCCTCTACATCAACCGCAGTACGGTGCGAGCCGAGATGACCGATTTTATTTCGAGTATCTCGCAGGGCTACGGTCGAATAACCATCGACAACGACCCCGCCAAGAAACTACGTAGCGGAACAACCCGAAGTTATGACTACGACGAGGCTATTGCCGACCTCAACAAGGCGGCCAAACTTATGCCCGACGTGGCCTATATTTATTATAACCGAGCCAACCTCCAAGCCATCAGCGGTCGCCTGCCCGAGGCCTACGACGACTATTCGCGTGCCATCGAACTGAATCCCGACTTTGCCGAGGCCTACTACAACCGAGGTTTGGTGCAGATATATATGAAGGATACACGCAAGGGTTGCCTGGATGTGAGCAAGGCGGGCGAGTTGGGTATCGCCCAGGCCTACGAGGTGCTTAACCTATACGCCGCCCCCGAACATAATTAACCCCACGAACCACTAACCTAACGCTCATTACATCCCCACCCATTTTGTTTCCCTCCCCCCCAAAACGCAAAATCTACTTAACAAAAACTATTTAAAAATGACAGAAAAATTACAAAAACGATTGAACGACTCGGCTGCTGCACGTTGGGGTGCGCTGGTCATCGTGTCGTTCACAATGATGTGCGGTTACTTCATCACCGACGTGATGGCTCCGCTCGAAGACCTGCTCACCAAAACCGTCGAGCAGGGAGGTCTGGGCTGGACCAGCGATGAGTATGGCTTCTTCTCGGGAGCCTATGGCTACATCAACGTGTTCCTGCTGATGCTTTTCTTTGGAGGTATAATCCTCGACAAATGCGGTGTCCGCTTTACGGGTACTATGAGTAGTGGCCTGATGCTGGTTGGTACGCTTATCAAGTGGTACGCCCTGCAAGCCGACTTTGGTGATGCTCAACTGTTGGGCTACCCCGTGCAAGTGCTGTTGGCCGCTCTGGGCTTTGCTATTTTTGGTATGGGTGCCGAGATTACGGGTATCACTGTAACCAAGATTATTGCCAAATGGTTTACCGGCCACGAGTTGGCGCTGGCTATGGGTCTGCAAGTTGCAATGGCACGTATCGGTACCGCTGCGGCAATGGCGTGCAGTCTGCCCTTTGCCAATGCTATGGGTGCAGTGTCGGCTCCCGTGTTGCTGGGTGCAGCACTGCTGTGCGTAGGCTTTGTGTCGTACCTGGTTTATTGCGTTATGGACCGCAAGTTGGACGCTTCGGTTAGTGCTGTCGAGAGCGCCGAGGGCGACGACGAGGGCTTCCACTTTGCCGACCTGAAAGTTATCTTCACCAACAAGGGTTTCTGGCTGATTGCAATCCTGTGCGTGCTGTTCTACTCGGGTGTGTTCCCCTTCCTGAAATTCGCCACCAAACTGATGATTTACAAGTATGGTGTGGAGCCTGAGTTGGCAGGTCTTATCCCCGCAATGCTGCCCTTTGGTACTATCCTGCTGACCCCCGTGTTCGGCTCGTTGTACGACCGTCTGGGCAAGGGTGCAACGCTGATGATTATCGGTTCGGCAATGCTCACCCTGGTGCACGTTCTGTTTGCGCTGCCCGTGTTGAATGTATGGTGGTTTGCAATTCTGATTATGGTTGTGCTGGGTGTTGCGTTCTCGCTTGTTCCGTCGGCTATGTGGCCCTCGGTGCCCAAGATTATCCCGATGAAACAACTCGGCTCGGCTTATGCCATTATCTTCTATATCCAAAACATCGGTCTGTCGATGGTTCCCGTGCTGATTGGCTCGGTAATCCAAAAGTATGCAACCGTCGAGACTGCCGAGGGTGTGACCTATGACTATACCATTCCGATGTCGATTTTCGCGTTGTTTGGTGTGATTTCGATTATCGTGGCTGTTATTCTCAAACGCACCGACAAGAAAGAGGGCTACGGCTTGGAGCAACCCAACATCAAGTAATCCCAACCCCACCCGAAATGGGGTACACACAAAAGAGCCTGTCCACTGCTCGTTGGACAGGCTCTTACTTTTTTGCCCCCTTGCAGGGCGGATTTTGTTTAGAGGTATTTCTCGCCGCCCTCGAATTGCAGGCGGTTGGTTATCTGTTTGATTTCCTGCTCCTTGCTCTTGGGATAAACCAACAGCACATCGTCGGTGTCGATGACAATGTAGTCGTCCAATCCGTCCACCACAGCGAGTTTCTCGGCGGGCTTGCGAACGATACATCCCTTGGTGTTGCTCAACATCACGCCACGGTCGGCAACATTACCCTCGGCATCCTTGTCGGAGTTCTGATAGAGCGATGCCCAGGTTCCCAGGTCGCTCCACCCGAAGTCGCAACAACGAACATACACCTGCGACGAGTGCTCCAACACTCCGTAGTCGATAGAGATTGATTTGCACTGTGGATAGATGCGTGCAATGGCCTCGGCTTCGGCAGGGGTTGCAAAGTGTTCGGCTTCGGCACGGAAGAGGTTGTAGGCCTCGGGCAGATAGTTCTTCAACTCGCGCATAATGGTGTTGTTGCGCCATACAAAGATACCCGAGTTCCACACAAACTCGCCGCTGGCCACAAAACTCTCGGCCAATTGAAGATTTGGCTTTTCGGTGAAGGTCTTGACTGCCGAGATTCCGTTGCGGTTGCTCACCTGAATGTAGCCATACCCCGTGTCGGGTCGCGAGGGCACAATTCCGAGGGTCATCAGCGCATCGTTGGTGCGTGCAAACTCCACACACTCGGCAATGTTGGATGCAAACTCTTTCTCGTTGAGTATCAGGTGGTCGGCGGGAGTTACAATCATTGTTGCCTCGGGGTTGAGGGCTGCCAGACGGAACGCTGCGTAGGCGATGCAGGGAGCGGTGTTGCGACCTATGGGCTCGCACAATATTTGCTCTCGACTCAACTCGGGCAGATGCTCGGCCACAAGGTCGGCATAGGCGCTGTTGGTCACTACCAGCACATTGGATGCAGGCACCGACTCGGCAAAACGCTCATAAGTGTGACGAATGAACGACTTGCTCGTGCCCAGAATATCCAAAAACTGCTTGGGCATAGATTGACGGCTGACGGGCCAAAAACGGCTTCCGACGCCACCTGCCATAATGACAAGATAGAGGTTTTTATCCATATTTCGGAGGGTGTGAAGTGGTTTATCTTTACAAAGATAACATATTTTTCGGGAAAAAGCGTACCTTTGTGCCGAATAATTGCATATCGCTATGAAAGTACGTCTTATCACAATCCCCAACCTGCTGACTTTGTCCAATATGATTTGCGGAATTTTGGCAATCATCAGCACCCTGGTTCTCGACAATATGGAGGCCGCATTTTGTCTGATTATAGCCGCTGCCGTGTTCGACTTTTTCGACGGTATGGCGGCGCGTGCGCTCCACCAATCCTCGCCCCTCGGAACTCAACTCGACTCGTTGAGTGATGTTGTGAGTTTTGGCGTTGCGCCGTCGATTATGATGGTTGGAATGTGGCAGTTGGCACCCTCGTTGTGGGGCGTGCCCGATGTGCTGGGCTATGCTGTGCTGGCCGTTGCGGCGTTCTCGTCGCTGCGACTCGCCAAGTTCAATATCGACGACTCGCAAACCACCGAATTTGAGGGCTTGGCTACTCCTGCCAACGCACTGATGTTGGGCGCAATGGCCGTTATGGTCGAGCGAGGTGAGTGGACCGTGTGCCGCGAGGCGCTGTTGGTTCTGACCGTGGTAAGTTGCCTGCTGTTGGTGTGCAGCATCCGAATGTTCTCGTTCAAATTTAAGGGCTTTGCGTGGAAGGACAATTGGGTCAAATACCTGTTCCTTGTGGCCGCTGTGGCGCTGTTGGGCGTGTTTGGAGTTGGCGGCGTGGTGTGGACCATCGTTCTGTACATCGCCCTGTCGAGCACGCTTCACGTAGTGAAGAGCCTCAAAAAATAGGCATTTACGTAATTTTTACTATCTTTGCGCGTTTAAGTATTACGAATCAGCGAGTGAATGGGCTTTAAAAGGGCTATCAAATATGCATCTGTGGTTGTCGTGGCGGCGCTTTGCCTGCTGCCCGGCCGACTCTTTGCACAAAACCCTCCCGCAGGCCGCCAAAACTCGTCGGAATTCTTCGGCGCAGGCAGCGAGGCCGCAGCACAACAAGAGGCCGACTCGACCAAAAAGAAAGAGAGAGTCAAACGACCGCTCGAATCCTACCACTTTGACGACACAACACGCTCGCGCCGTATCATCGTCTGGAATATCGACCGCTATGCCAACCACGTCAATGTCATCGACATCGACACTATGCAGACCGGTTTCCAAATCCAATACCCCAACCTTTTTGACGAGGTGGGAGGTGCCTGGCTGGGTAATATCGGCGCCGCATCCTATCCGCTGAGTTACTTCCGTCGATCCACATCCTCCAAACACTCCTTTGCGCGTGTCTACGATGCCTACAACTTCGACATCGACGACGTACGTTTCTTCAACGTCAAAAAGCCACACACCCGTTTGGAGTATATTATGGCGGGTCAGACGGCCAAACTCGAAGAGGACTTTGCCGTAACCCACGCCCAGAACGCAACCCCCGAACTCGGTTTCAATGTCGATTACCGCACACGAGGTACCCGAGGTGTCTATATGTGGCAAAACACTCGTGACAAACACCTCAGCCTTGCCACTTCCTACACCGGCAAGAAGTACTCCGTCCACGCGGGATATGTCTACAACAACTACGTCATCCGCGAGAACGGCGGTCTGGTCGACGACCGTATGGTCAAGGACTCATTGCACAACTACGAACTCTCGACCACCATCCCGATGAAGTTGAGCGATGCGCGTAACCGTATCAAAAACAACTCGTTCTTCTTGACCCAATCGTTCGGTATCCCCTTCAAACGTATCACCGACAACGACTTTACAATCGGCAAGTACCCTGCGCTGTTCATCGGCCACGAGTTTGAGTACAACCGCTGGTGGCGCAAATATACCGACACCTATGCGGGCTGCCAATACACCAATGTCATCGAGGACAACGCCAAGTATAACTTCTACGAGAATTGGTACCTCAACCCCATCGAATCGCGCGACTCAACCTTCGAGAGTTCGCTCGAAAACCGTGTGTTCATTCAGTTCCAGCCGTGGGATCGTAACGGCGTTATCGGTGTTATTGACGCAGGTGTGGGTGTCGATGTCGAGCAGTTCTATCAGTTCAACCTCGACCAATACCTGACGGGTAACCGCTCGTCGGTGCGCGAGGTGTCGTACTACGCCTATGGAGGTATCAAGGGAAATGTTCGCAAATACTTCGATTGGAGAGCTGACGCACGAATCCACCCCTTTGGCTATCGTGCAGGCGAGGTGTCGATAGGCGGTGAGGCCAAAGCAAGTCTCTATGCCAAAGGCAAACCTATCTCGCTGGGCGGATACTTCCGATACGAACACCGCAAACCGAGTTATTGGGAACAGAACTTCTACTCCAACCACTTTATGTGGCGCAATAACTTCGGCTATACCGACGAAACACGCTTCGGAGTGTCGTTTGACCTGCCCATCGCAGGCTTCCAAGCAGGTTTCGACCAGAGCGTGGTGACGGGCCAAATATATTATGGCACCGACTTCAAACCTCACCAACACGCCGAAGCCGTCAGCGTGTCGAGCCTCTATCTGCGCGAGGACCTTGCAATCAAAGGCGTACACCTCAACCACCGAGTGCAGGTGCAGTGGAGTACCGCCCAAGAGGTTGTCCCCGTGCCGCTGGTGGCCGCCTACCTCTCCTACTTCTATGAGTTCCCTGTGGTCAAAAATGTGCTCACGCTCCAAGTGGGTATCGACGGCCGCTACAACACAAAATACTACGCCAAAGGCTACAATCCCGCAACGGGTCAGTTCTACAACCAACGCGACACCGAAGTGGGTAACTATATATACCTTGACGCATTCATTACCGCCAAGTGGAAACGAATGCGAATACTCCTGAAACTACAACACTTTAACCAAAACCTGTGGGGACGACGAGAGTACTTCACCGTGGCTCACTATCCGCTCAACCCCCGAATTTTCAAAATTGGAATATCGTGGACATTCTACGATTAACGTGATTGTACAATGAAACAAAACAAGACAAAATTCATTCTGGCCCTGCTGGCACTTGTGGCTGCCATCACCGCCCTGAATGTACCCCTTAACCGCGAGCCCGTGCCCACCACAACACGCGACTCGTTGGCACCGCTCGAAAACCCCGCCCCCCGCCGCGAGGATGTTATCTCACCCTACGACAGCATCATCCGACGTGTGGCGTTGCGCTATGGCTACGATTGGCGTTTCATCTCGGCCGTGGCCTACACCGAATCGAAATTCAACAACGATGCAGCCTCGGGTGCTGGTGCTGTGGGACTGATGCAGATTACCCCTATCGTGGCCGAACGCTATGGTGCACCCCTCGACTCGCTGGCCGACCCCGCACTAAATATCGAGTTGGGAGTCAAACTGCTGGCACACTATGGCGACTGCTTCACCTTCCCCGCCGACATTGACCCCAAAGACCGTATCAGTATCGTGTTGGCAAGTTACAACTGCGGCATCGGACACCTCTTTGATGTGCGCCGCCTGGCCCAAAACAATGGCGAAGACCACAACTCGTGGGATGTGTTGCAGAAATACCTGCGAATGAAAAACGACCCCGCAGTTTATGGCGACTCAACCGTCGTGCGATGCGGCAAATTCGAAGACCACCGACAAACCATCGGTTTTGTACGTAAAGTCCTCAACCGCTACGACTACTACTGCGGCTTAACAGAGATTTAACCCAAGTGGTGTTGTTCTTTTTGTATCGACAAAAAGAACCAAAAAACGACCCGCAGACCGGGGGATTAACAACACAGCATATACCCACACGTGGTATATGCTGTGTTGTTATATAATCCTCGGATGCAGTCATTTTTGATTCATTCATTGTCACAAAATCACACCCTAAATTTAGAGTCCATCGGCACTCTGTGCCCGTTTTTTTGGTGCTTTTTGAACGTTCAAAAAGTACATAATATAATGAAGTGGCTATG